>JAMWCL010000001.1 GCA_023819035.1 Candidatus Omnitrophota bacterium | reverse complement strand
GGAACGGGCTTAGGGTTATATGTGGTTAAACGGATTATTACTGAATTACATAAAGGCAAGCTTGATTTCCAGTCAACCTATATGGTAGGCACAAGCTTTATCTTAGAATTACCCATTGCAAGATAAACATAAGCTTTATCTTAGAATTACCCATTGCAAGATAAACATAAAGTAGAGATGAAGGCGTAATTAACAATCTCACAATTTTAACTAGGAGGATACAAAGATGCATAAGAGTTATCTTCTTACCCCTGGCCCGACCCCTATTCCTGAAGCAGTAGCCCAGGCGCAAGCAAGACCGATTATTCACCACCGCACGCCCCAATTTCAGAAGATCCTTAAGGAGGCAATTGAGGGTTTAAAGTATGTATTTCAGACCAATAACGATGTTTTTATTCTGACTTCCTCTGGTACAGGAGCGATGGAGGCAGCGGTAGCAAATCTTTTATCTAAAGGAGATACCGCCATTACTGTAGAAGGAGGAAAGTTTGGTGAGCGTTGGACTGAAATATGCCAGGCCTACGGAATAAATTGCGAGGTAATTAAGGTAGAATGGGGAAGGGCAGTGGAGCCAGAAAGGATAAAGGCTTTGCTTAAGAACTTAGGCAGAAAGGTTAAGGCGGTATTTACCACCTTATGTGAGACCTCTACGGGTGTAGTCAATGATATCCAGGCAATTGGTAAGATAGTTAAGGATACAGAGGCGGTATTAGTAGTAGATGCCGTAAGTGGTCTGGGAGCTATTCCGTTATTAACCGATGAATGGAATTGTGATGTGGTAGTTTCTGGTTCTCAGAAAGGGCTTATGCTTCCTCCGGGTTTAGGATTTATCACGCTAAGTCAAAAGGCGTGGAGATTAGTTCAGGAGGCAAAATCCCCGCGTTATTATTTTGATTTAAATAAGGCTAAAAAGGCATTAGCTGAAACCGATACACCCTTTACCCCGGCAATTACCTTAATTATAGCCTTGGTGGAGGTACTTAGGTTAATAAAAGAAGATGGATTAGAGAATATATTTTTAAGACACAAAAAAATGGCGGAGGCAACGCGTCAAGCAATGAAGGCATTAGGTTTAGAATTATTTGCTTCGGAAGCCGCTTCGGATGTAGTAACCGCGGTTAAAGTTCCTTCAGGGATAGATGGAGAAAAGCTCGTTAAGATCATGCGGGATAGCTATAATGTAACTATTGCAGGTGGCCAGGGTGAATTAAAAGGAAAGATCTTTCGCATCGCTCATATGGGTTATATCGAGGAGTTTGATATCATTGTTTGTATCAGTTGCTTAGAGAAGGTCTTAAAACAGATGGGCTATAGATTTGAACTAGGCCAAGGGGTAAAGGCAGCGCAAGAGGTATTCTTGAAATAATAGGAGGAAAAAGATGTTTAAGATTCTTATTAGCGATCCTTTAGCGGAAGAGGCAATGCGGATTCTTAAAGAAAATAAAGATTTTCAGGTAGAGGTTAAAACCGATTTAAAACCCGAGGTTTTAAGAGAGATAATTAAAGATTACGATGCTCTCATTGTGAGAAGCGCCACCAAGGTAACCAAAGACATCATTATGCATGCCCAGCGCCTGAAGGTAATTGGAAGGGCAGGGGTAGGTTTGGATAATGTAGATCTAGAAGCAGCAACCCAAAAAGGAATCATTGTAATGAATACGCCGGGAGGAAATACTATCTCTACTGCTGAGCATACACTGAGTCTGATTTTGGCATTATCGCGCAATATCCCTCAAGCCCATCTTTCTACCAAACAGGGTGAATGGAAACGTTCAAGGTTTATAGGAATAGAGCTTTACAATAAGATATTAGGTATCATTGGCTTAGGAAGGATTGGTTCAGAGGTGGCCAAAAGAGCGCTTGCCTTTGGGATGAGGGTCTTAGCATATGATCCCTTCCTTTCCCAAGAGATCGCCCAGCGTTTAGGGGTAGAGATGGTTGATTTAAAGGAGCTTTTGATGCAGTCTGATTATATTACTATACATACCCCTCTGACTGAAGAAACAAAATATATGCTCTCAACTAAAGAGTTCTCTTTAATGAAAAAAGGGGTAAGGATAATCAATTGTGCCCGCGGAGGAATTATTGATGAGAAGGCGCTTGCAGAAGCGATTAAGGAAGGCCGGGTTGCCGGAGCGGCCTTAGATGTTTTTGAACAGGAACCTCCCCCTAAGGATAATGAACTTTTAAAACTAGATAATGTGATCGTTACCTGTCATCTCGGTGCTTCCACTGAGGAGGCACAGTTAAATGTTGCAATTGAGATTGCGGAGGCAGTCAGGGATTATTTATTAGGTAAAGGCATACGGAATGCGGCTAATTATCCTTGTTTAGAGGCAGAGGTTTCTAAGGTGCTTACCCCTTATATAAATCTAGCGGAGAAACTAGGTTCTTTTAGCAGTCAGTTAGTAGAGGGAAGGCTACAGGAGGTAAGTTTAAATTATAGCGGTCAGTTAGCCCAGTTCGATACCACCCCCCTGACCCTAGCCTTAGTTAAAGGATTGCTTGATCCGATCTTAAAAGAGACGGTAAATTTTCTTAATTCAGTAAGTTTAGCCAAAGAAAGGGGGATAAAGATTAGGGAGATAAAATCCTCTAAAGAGGAGGAGTTTGTTAATTCTATCCAATTAAGCATTATCACCGATAAAGAAACCCGTCAGATAGTAGGAACACTTTCTTCTAATAAACTGCCTAGGATTGTAAAGATAGATGAATATTATGTGGAAGCTACACCTCAAGGAGAGATGATCTTAACCCAAAATTGGGACAGGCCGGGGGTGATTGGTAATCTTGGGATTATTTTAGGCAGATATAATATAAATATCGCCAGTATGACCTTTGGAAGAGAAAAACCAGGTGGAAAAGCAATCTCTATCTTAAATGTGGATAGCCCTGTTTCATCCGAGATCTTAGAAAAGATTAAGCATTTAGAGAATATTCTGGCAGTGAAGATAATAAGGTTATGATTACGCTAAGAAAAGTAATTCTTGGATTAGTATTTAATTTTTTATTTATCTTTCCTTTATTTGCTAAGGAATTCGTTATAATTTATACAGGTGATACCCATGCGATGCTTTATCCCTGTAATTGTCCTTTAGAGCCTGACGGCGGGATTGCCCGACGCGCAAGCTTAGTTAAACAGTTAAGAAAATCCTATCCGGATAGTTTACTTTTGGATTCCGGAAATTTCTTTGCAGGAGGTCTTCTGGATGAATATACACAGAATGTCCAGTTAGATATCCAGCGCACCCTTATAAATCTTAAGGCTTTAGAATTAATGGGATACGATGCAATAGCAGTGGGAGAGGATGAATTTAATTTTGGTAAAGATTTTCTTTTAGAAAATACTAAAAAAACAAATCTTAACTTTCTTTCCTGCAATCTTGATAATTTGGGATTCTTACCTTATATTGTAAAGGAGATTTCGGGAACGAAGGTTGGTATAATTGGAGTAACCTCTCCTTTGGCAGTTAAAAAAGCAGGTGTTTTAGCACTTCAGGAACCTAAGGAAGCAGTGAAAAAAGCAGTAGAAGATTTAAAAAAACAATCTGTAGATGCAATTATTTTATTAAGTAATCTCGGTTACCCCCAAGACATTCAGTTAGCCCAAGAGGTGGAAGGGATAGATATTATTATCAGCAGGTATAGTCAGGTTAGGGAGGAGGCTTTTAGTTTTAAAAAGGTTGGCACCTGTTTAATTATAAGACCTATCTGGCAGGGCCGTAAATTAGGAAAGCTAACCTTAGAGATTAAAGAAAATAAAATTATAGATTATAATGTTGAAGAACTATCTGTTTCGGATAAGATAAAAGATGATCCCCAAATTCTTCAGATACTGCCCGCTTGTTTTAGTGATTATAATTGTCTTAAGGGAACCCTTAGCGGTAAATGCGAGAATCCGGGTATGAATGATGCCCGTTGTGTATTTACTGAACCTGGAAAGGTTGATCTTTTAATTATTTCCTCAAAGCAATGTGTTGTCTGCAACCCTGAACCAGTAATTAATTATTTAAAACGGATATTTGGAGGTCTACAGGTATCTTACCTATATTATCCTGAGGCAAAGGCGCTTAGATTAAAAAAGGAGCTTGACTTTAAGGTCTTACCTACCTATCTCTTAGATAAAGGTATAGAAAAGGAAAATGGTTTTAAGCAGATAAAAGAGCATTTGGAATTAAGAGGGAATTATTATTTAATTAAACCTGAATTTACAGGTTTTTCTTATTTTTTAGAACGTCAAAGAGAAAAGGCAAGGTTAGATCTTTTTATAAGTCTATACGATAAAGATACCGCAGATATTCTAAGGGTAATAAAAAAATATAATCCTAAGGTTCATTTTTTGGCAAAAGAACAGGATAAAAGGTTCTATGCTGCTAACGGTAATTTAGAGGTTGAGGATAATCTGCGCGCAGTATGTGTAGAGAGATACTATCCGGAATTCTTCTTAGATTACCTCATCTGCCGGGCAAAAACAGTAGAGAGCTCTTGGTGGGAGGATTGCGCTGCAAGATTAGATCTTGATAGGATAAAGATCTGTAGTCGTGGGCAAGAAGGGATTATCCTTTTAAAGGACAATATCAGTCTTACCAATGAGCTGAAGATAATGACTGGGCCGGTTTATCTTTTAGAAAATCAGCAGATCTTCAGTTCAAAAGGAGTACCCGCAGAAGAGGAGTTAAGGATTATTTTTGAAGAAAGAAGATAAAGGAGATGAGAAAGATGTCGGACCCTAAGATTTACATTATCGATGTAACTAATCGGGATGGTGTTCAGACTTCACGGATATGTCTATCTAAATTAGAGAAAACGATGATAAATCTATATCTTAATGAGATGGGAATATTTCAATCTGAGTTTGGTTTTCCGGTGACTAGACATGAAACAAATTACCTTAATGCTAACTTAGAATTAGCAGAAAAGGGTGTGCTTTCTCCGATACGGTTAGGGGGATGGATTCGGGCCACGGTAGAGGATGTGGAGACTGCCTTTCGATTGGTACCTAAGATAAAACATCTTAATCTCTCTATCTCTACCTCAGACCAGATGATTATTCATAAATTTAAAGGTAAGCTTGACCATCAGGGTGTAATCAAGGAGATGACTGAGGCAGTAAAGAGGGCAAAGGCATTAGGAACCCAGACAATAGGGGTAAATGCTGAGGATGCCTCGCGCACAAGAATGGATTACTTAATTGAATTTTCTTTAGCCGCAAAGGAAGCAGGAGCAGATAGAATCCGTTATTGTGATACCTTAGGTTATGATACACCCTTTACTATTTATGAAAGAATTAGTAAGTTAGCTAAGGAGGTAAAACTACCTGTCGAGATACACTGTCATAATGATTTGGGCATGGTAATAGCAAATTCTATTGCGGGAGCAAAAGCAGCCAATGACGCCGGTCTAGATGCTTATATAAATACCTGTGTCAATGGTATGGGTGAACGGGCAGGGAATGCGGATTTAGTTTCGGTTATCTTAGGCATAAAATACGGAAGCGGTATGCAAAGGTATCAACTTGATGAAAGGATAAATCTTAAGATGGCCTGGAGGATCTGTAAATATGCCTCTTATGCCTTTAATATACCGATTCCCATAAATCAACCTGGAGTAGGCGCAAATGCCTTTGCCCATGAATCAGGAATCCATGCGGATGGTGCCTTAAAAGACAGGCGCAACTATGAACTTTATGATTTTGAGGAATTAGGAAGAGGTGAACCCGAGATTATTGAAACAGGAAGGCAGATCACGGTAGGAGAATACTCAGGAATAAGAGGTTTCCGAAATGTCTATGAGAAGTTAGAGATTGAGTTTAAGGATGATGCGGAAGCAAGCAAGATCCTCGAATTAGTCCGTTATGCCAATGTTCATAACCAGAAGCCCTTAGTAGATGATGAATTAAGATTTATTGCTAAATATCCGGAGATTGTCCGGAAGATCTTTACGATGTCACCTTAAATTTAAAAAACTATGAACATTGTAATTGTGGGAACACAATGGGGGGATGAAGGCAAGGGCAAGATAATTGACCTACTTTCTGGTAAGGTTGATTATATAGTGCGGTATCAAGGAGGAAGCAATGCTGGGCATACAGTTATCCTCAATGGGAGAGAGTTTATCTTCCATCTTATTCCTTCAGGAATCTTACATAAAGGAAAGGTCTGTTGTATTGGTAATGGAGTGGTGGTGGATCCTGTGGTTTTATTTAAGGAAATCCATGATTTAAAGAATGCAGGGATTAAGGTGGACCAGGCACGCTTAAAGATCTCCAGCCGGGCCCATGTAATCTTTCCTTATCATAAGATCCTAGATCAACTTCGGGAGAAGAAAAAGACTTATCGCATAGGCACCACCGGAAGAGGAATAGGTCCTTGCTATGCAGATAAGATTAATCGGTGTGGAATAAGGATAGCTGATCTTTTAAACCCCTACGTCTTTAAAGAGAAATTAAAGGATAACCTAAAAGAAAAAAATGAGGTTTTTAGGAAGGTTTACGGCCATCCGGGGTTTAGCTTTAATAAGATTTATACCCAGTATTTAAATTACGCAAGGTTAATTTCCAAATATGTGTGTAATACTAGCCTGCTTTTAAACCAGGCAATAAGGAAAAATAAAGATATCCTCTTCGAAGGAGCGCAGGGGACTTTTTTAGATATTGATTTTGGAAGTTATCCTTTTGTGACCTCTTCCTCTGCTACTGCAGGAGGGGCTTGTACTGGTACAGGGGTTTCTCCCCTTAAGATAGATAAGGTAATCGGTGTAGCTAAGGCTTACACTACACGGGTAGGGGAAGGCCCTTTTCCTACAGAATTCTCAGATTCCTTCAGCAGATATATCCGCAATAAAGGTAGTGAATTTGGAGCTACTACCGGCCGGCCAAGGAGATGTGGATGGTTTGATTGTATAATGGTAAAGGAGGCAATTTTAATCAACGGTATCTCAGAATTGGCGATTATGAAATTGGATGTATTAGATGGTCTTAAGAAGATAAAGATCTGTATTGGCTATAAATATAAGAATAAGGTATTTAGAAACTTTCCTGAAGATCCAGAGGTATTAAGAAAGGCAAAGCCAGTATATCAGGAGTTACCGGGGTGGAAAGAGGATATAAGTAAAATCAGGCAATACCGTGATCTTCCTCCTTCAGCTAAAGATTACCTTTTAAGGCTCAAAGACTTACTTAAGACTAAGATATCTATGGTTTCTGTGGGTTCTTCTAGAGAAGAAACTATTTTTCTTGACTAGAATTTTTAATTGTGTTATAGTTATAAATTACATATTAAAAATTTAAAAAAGTGAGGTGAATTTATGAGTAATAAATTAATAAAAACAGGAGCACTTTTCTTTTTAAGTATTACATTAGCAGGTTGTGCATTTGTTTTTCAGACAGGAAGACGCTCGGATTTAGAAAAGATTCAAGAGTTATCTCAGAAATTAAAAGAATTAGAAAGTACGCGAAGTCTCCTAGAGAAAAGGCTTGCGCAGGAGATTAAGGATAGACAGGTAAGACTCCAGATGATGGATAAAGGTTTAGTAATTACCTTTGTGGCAGATGTACTTTTTGATTCAGGAAAGGCAAAGATAAGGAATGAGGCATACCCCATTTTAGAGAAGGTAGCCAGCGTTCTTAAGGAGAATGTTCCTGATTTAAAGGTAGGTATTGAAGGCCATACGGATAACGAACCGATTAGGGTATCGGGTTGGAGGTCAAATTGGGAACTTTCTACTGCCCGCGCTTTAAGTATCCTGCATTATCTAACCAAAGAAAAAGGCCTAGCGGAGGACCGCTTTGTGGTCTTAGGTTATGGTGAGTATCGTCCAGTTGCTTCTAATGCCACTGCAGAGGGTCGTCGTCTGAATCGGCGGGTTGAGATAGTGATTATGCCTGAGATTAAAAAGCAAAAAGGCATATCCGAAAAAAAGATCTTAGAGCCCGAAATAAAGATTAAATAAAGGCTGTCTTTTTTAAAATATTATCTAACTAAGATATTACCTCTATGGAAGGTATAAAGAATAAAATTATATTTATTCTAATTATAACCAATACCGTTTTTTTAATCTTAGCGGTTAATTCCTTAAGGAATGCGTATCAACAGAGGAAGGCCTTTGAGAAAGAGATGGCGATAAGGTTAGATCTGGATGAAAGATTTACTAAACTTATGGATGAAAAGGCTAATTACGAAGAAAGATTGAAATTTCTTAAGCAGGCCTTAGAAGAAGAAAGGATTCAGCACCAGAATACAAAAGAGGCTTTAGCCAGGGAAAAATTAGCTAATCAGAATTTAAAAGAAGAACTTCAAAAGATAACTCGGTATAAAGAGGTTTTAGAGGAGAAGGTTAAAGAAGCATCTAACCCTTAATAAGATAAATAAAAAATAAAAGAAAGGCGGTGGTAAGGATGGCGATATTAAGAAGGATAAAATCAAGGTTAAAAGATCTGGTTACTACTAAGAAGAAAAGAGCTAGGTCAACCAGAAAAACAAAATTAGAGATGAAGAAAGAAGAGAAACTTACCTCAACCCAGATGGAAAAGACAGAAAAAACCATCGGCCTTCAGGAGACCTCCGTAGAAAAGACCAAGTTTTATACAGGTGAGATACCGAAAGTGGCACCTCGGACCATGCCTCAGGAATTACCTGAGCGATATGGTGAGGATAAGATGGTAGCACAAACCCGCGATCCTTGGTGGATACATGTATATTGGGAGATTAAGGATTCCACGCTACAAAGATTAAAAAAGGAACTTAAGGATGATTTTTATAAAGCAAAGCGGATATTACGGGTATATGACATAAGCAATATTATATTCGATGGCACCAACGCCCATCGTTTCTTCGATATCCATATAAATGACTACGCTAATAATTGGTATATTGATACTGCTGGACCAGGGAGATCTTGGTGCGTAGATTGGGGATTACTTCTTTCTGATGGAAGATTTATCACGGTTGTGCGTTCTAATCCGGTCTTTACACCTCTGGAAGGTCCATCCTGGATTACGGATGAAGAATGGATGGTACCCGAGGAGATATTTGCCCGACTTTACGGGATGGGCTTTGGGCTTGGTCGGAGCTCGCCGGTAGGAAAGGCTTGGCAGGAAAGGATCAGAAGGGAGCTTTTTTCGGGAATCCTTGCTTCTCCCGGGATTACCTCGGTAAGTAGCCCGGTAAAGATTAAAGAAAGAAAATTCTGGTTAGTAGTAAATACAGAATTGATTGTTTATGGGGCAACTGAACCTGATGCGACAGTATATGTTCAGGGAAGAAAGATACAATTAAGACCTGATGGAACCTTTAGTTTACGCTTTGCCCTTCCTGATGGTAAACAGGTTATACCTGTCCGAGGGGTTTCTGCAGATAAATTAGAAGAACGCACCATTACCCCCATTGTGACCAAGGAGACCAAGTAATGTTATTAATGTTATAGTCTTTTTAAAGTATTTAAATTCTTTAGGAGACTATAGCATTATGAGGCTTAAATTAGAAAAAAATGAATAAGGGTTATTTATGTCTGGTCCTTCATAGCCATCTTCCTTATGTGCGTCATCCTGAATATGAAGATTTTTTAGAGGAGGATTGGTTCTACGAAGCAGTCACCGAAACCTATATCCCTGTGATCTTGGTAATAGAAAGATGGCTACGGGATAAGGTTAATTTTCGCCTTACTATGTCTTTAAGCCCTACCCTTATTTCCATGCTTGAAGACCCTTTACTTCAGGAAAGATATCTTAAGCATATAAATAAATTAATTGAATTAGCGCATAAGGAGGTAGAGCGCACGCGTTGGCAGCCCGAGTTTCAAAATTTAGCCACTATGTATTTAGCAAGATTCTATGAAGCCAGAAATACCTTTGAAAGGTATAATCGAAACTTAGTAATTGCTTTTAAGAATTTTCAGGATTTAGGCAAATTAGAGATTATTACCTGTGCTGCTACCCATGGTTATCTTCCTTTAATGGAGATAATTAAGCCTTCTATAAGGGCACAGGTAAAGGTTGCAGTAAATCATTACGAAAAGACATTTGGTAGAAAACCAAAAGGCATTTGGCTTCCTGAATGTGGTTTTAGCCCGGGTTATGATGAAATACTAAAGGAGGTAGGCCTTAAGTATTTCTTCGTTGATGCGCACGGGGTATTACACGCTACCCCGCGTCCTAAATATGGGGTATTTGCTCCTGTTTATTGTAAATCAGGCGTAGCCTGTTTTGGCAGAGACTTGGAATCCTCCAAGGCAGTCTGGTCTTCGATTGAAGGTTATCCCGGGGATTATTACTATCGGGAGTTTTATCGCGATATTGGATTCGATTTAGATTATGAGTATATCCGTTCTTATATTCATCCCGATGGGATACGTATAAATACAGGGATAAAATACTATCGGATAACCGGGCCTACGGATTATAAAGAGCCATATATACCGCATCTGGCTCAGGAGAAAGCTGCCGAGCATGCGGGGAATTTTATGTTCAATCGCCAAAGACAAATAGAGTATCTTTTTGATTTTATGCATAAAAAACCGATTATTGTTTCTCCTTACGATGCGGAATTATTCGGGCACTGGTGGTATGAAGGACCGTTATGGCTGGATTTTCTTATTCGTAAGATAGTCTTTGATCAGAATATTATTCGTCTAATTACTCCCTCGGAGTATCTAGCAGAGAATCCCCGTAATCAGGTAGTGACTCCTTCTCTATCGAGTTGGGGCTGGAAGGGTTATAACGAGATGTGGTTACAAGGAGCCAATGATTGGATTTATCGGCATCTTCATAAGGCTTCCGAAAGGATGACCGAGTTAGCTAAGGAATTCTCCAATACCAATGGTTTGCTGAGAAGGGCCTTGAATCAAGCATTAAGAGAATTACTCTTAGCCCAGAGCTCGGATTGGGCATTTATTATGGGAACCGGTACACATTATCATTATGCGGTAAAACGTACCAAGGAGCATCTTTTAAGATTTATGCGTTTATACGAAGATATAAAGGCAAATTGTATTGATGAGAATTGGTTAGCAGAAATTGAATATAAAGATAATCTCTTTCCTGATATAGATTATCGAGTTCACCAATAAGGATATGACAAATAATATCCCGCTGCATGTTGCGATAATTATGGACGGCAATGGCAGGTGGGCAAAGGAAAGGGGTCTTCCCCGTACCATAGGTCACCGAGAAGGAATTAAAAGGATCAAAGAGATTGTTAAGGCAGCTAAAGACTTAGGAATCAAGGTAATTACCTTATTTGCCTTTTCTACAGAGAATTGGCGTCGACCAAAGGAAGAGGTTGATATGCTTATGCGTTCCTTGAATAATTTTTTAAGCCGTCAAGTAGAAGAGTTAGATAAAAATAATATTAGGTTTATGGTTATTGGGAGGAAGGAGCCTCTTCCTGGATATCTCTTAAATAAGATACGTAAGGTAGAACAGAGAACCAGGAATAATACTGCTCTTACGGTAGTGTTAGCTTTAAATTATGGAGCAAAACAAGAGATAGTTGATGCGGCAAAGAGATTTGCTAAAGATGTGCTTGAAGGAAAGACAAATCTCGAAGATTTAGATATAGAAAGATTTAAGGATTATCTTTATACCGTAGGGCTTCCCGATCCGGATCTTTTAATCCGCACAAGTGGAGAGCTCCGTCTGAGTAATTTTCTTCTTTGGCAGATCTCCTACAGCGAGTTATATTTCCCCAAAAAATACTGGCCAGATTTCAAAAAAGAGGATTTAGAGAAGGCAATAAAGGTCTATACACTTAGACAACGTAGATTTGGTGGACTTCCTTAAGAAACAATGTCAGAGAAGAATTTAATCCGAAGAATAGTTAGTTCCATCTTTTTGATTTTGGTAATACTTATAGGTGTATACATTGATTGGGTTTTTATCTTAGTGATATTGTTCTTTACAATTGGTGGCCTTTGGGAATTTTTCAGTATGCTTGAGAAAAAGGGCATTACCATATATAAATATTTTGGTATTGTAATTGGAATGATTATACCTTTATCTATAGTATTTCGTTTTGAACCGACAAAAGCCTGGGAATTGCTTTTTATTGTTTTTATTCTATTAGCTTTAATTCTCATGCAATTTAAACGCAGAGAAAATTCGGGTGTAATTGTAGGAATCTCTACAACTATATTTGGGATACTTTATGTTTCTTGGTTTTTCAGTTTCTTAATTCGGATAAGATACCTTCCGGATGGCAGGGGTCTTTTTTTAACCATACTTTTAATCACCAAATTAGGGGATATTGGGGCTTATCTTGTAGGTTCGTGTTTCGGAAGAAGACCATTAATACCCCATATTAGTCCAAAAAAATCTGTAGAAGGAGCATTGGGGGGATTAGTATTTAGTGGATTAGGTGCATTAGTAAGCAGGCAGTTTTTAAAATTTGATTATCTGCATATGATGATGATAGGTATAGGATTGGGTATTCTGGCGCAATTAGGTGATTTATCCGAATCTTTAATGAAGCGTGACTGTCAGGTAAAGGATTCAGGGAGTTTTTTCCCGGGTATGGGTGGGTTTTTGGATTTAATGGATAGTCTACTTTTTACTGCTCCGGTTTTTTATTCTTATATGTGTATTGTATTGAAGAAATAGATGATGAAACGCATTGTTATATTGGGTTCAACCGGTTCCATTGGAAGGAATACCTTAAAGGTGATTAGGGCTTTTCCTAAGAGGTTTTCTATTTTAGGTTTGAGTACGAATTCTAATATTCAGATTCTTTATCAACAGATAAAGGAGTTTCATCCAGAGTTTGTGGGTGTAAAAGATATTAACGCAGGGCTTAAGTTAAAAGCAAACATGCCTTTTAGAAAGATAAAATTATTTTTAGGAGAAGAAGGTTTAATCCAGATGCTTAAGGATAAAAGGATAGATCAGATTGTATTGGCGATAAGTGGTTCAGGAGCACTTTTACCATTACTGAAGGCAATAGAGAGTAAAATCGATATTGCTTTGGCTAATAAAGAAGCAATGGTAATGGCAGGTTCCCTAATTATGAATAAAGCAAAAGTTAATAATGTGAAGATTATACCTATAGATAGTGAACAATCAGGTATATGGCAATGTCTAAATGGAGAAGAAAAAGATAAGTTAAAAAATATTTATCTTACTGCTTCTGGCGGTCCATTCAGGCTTATGAGGCGTTTTCAACTTAAGGATGTTTCTATTCAGGATGTCTTAAGGCACCCGCGTTGGAAGATGGGTAAAAAAAATAGTGTGGATTCTGCAACCTTAATGAATAAAGGTTTAGAGATCTTGGAGACAATGTTCTTGTTCGATGTACCCTTAGAGAAGATTAAGGTGATCATACATCCGGAAGCAGTAATTCATTCTATGGTAGAGTTTGTAGATGGGGTTATCTTTGCTCAGTTATCTATTCCGGATATGCGTATCCCTATCCAACATGCCCTATCGTACCCTCAAAGATTAGTCAATAACTTAAAGAGGTTAGATTTTTTTAAATTAAAAACCTTTAATTTTGAAAGGCCGGATCTGAAGCGTTTTCCCTGTTTGGCTTTAGCTTACCGTGCGGCTCAACAATTAGGCACTATGCCAGCAGTATTAAATGCTGCTAATGAGGTTAGTGTTGAGGAATTCCTAAAGAAAAGATTAAAATTTATTTGTATACCCGAGGTGGTCAAGCGGGTTTTAGAGAAACACGCTAATAAAGATTCCCCTGATTTAGAGGATATCTTAGAAGCGGATAATTGGGCAAGGATGGAGGCGTATAGAGTAATCAGAAGACTATCTTATTAAAATGATATTTATTTCTTTTATTGTATTTTTATTTATCTTGGGTTTATTAACATTTATCCATGAATTGGGCCATTTCTTCGCCTCTAAGAGGTTGGCTGTTCAGGTAAAGGAGTTTTCTTTGGGTTTTGGGAAAAGATTATTCTCAAAAAGAATAAATAATACAGAGTATGCTATCAATCTTGTACCCTTAGGAGGATATGTAAAACTGGCAGGAGATAGTGTGGTAGACTACACGGGTCAACCCAATGAATATTTATCCAAGCCTTTAAGGCAACGTTTGATAATTATCTTATGCGGACCTATTCTTAATTATCTTTTGGGTTTTTTATTCTTCTGGGCAATCTTCTTTATAGGATATCCTGCCAGTACCACTAAGATAGGGGCTTTATTGGAAGGTTTTGGGGCAGAAGAGGCAGGGCTTAAGGCAGGGGACAGGATTATCGAAATAGACGGAAAGAGGGTTAACTGCTGGGAGGAGCTTCAGAGGGTTATATATTCAAAGGTAGATGCTAAGAGGGTAAGGGTTACTTATATAAGAGATAATCAGGAATACACTACATATGTAGAGATTAGGAAAAAACAAGTAAGTGACCTATTGGGTCAACAGCGTAAGGTAGGTATCTTAGGGATTAGTCCATCGGAAGAAGAGATGGTTTTAAGATATGGTTTTTTAAAATCCTCTTTATTGGCTTTGCTTAAGACAGCACAATTAACCTCTATGACCTATAGGGCATTATGGTTAATCATCTCAGGTAGATTATCTGTGCGCGAATCTGTAAGTGGTCCGCTGGGTATGTTATTTATTACTCATAAGGTAACCCCATTAGGGACAATTGCCATTTTAAATCTGATAGCGGTATTAAGTATAAGCATCTCTATAATTAATCTCTTACCTTTACCAATATTAGATGGGGGTCATATTGTCTTGTTGTTAATAGAAAGGCTGAGAGGAAGGGGTTTGACGCTTAAAGAAGAGCGAATCATTACCCGCATAGGTTTTACTATCATTGGTTCATTATTAATCTTAGCTACTTATAATGATCTCTTAAGATTATTTGGGAGATAGATTTTTTAGATAAAAGATAAACATGAAGATAATTAGACGCAAGAGTAAGGTTATAAAGGTGGGAGGAATTTATCTCGGTGGTAGTTACCCCATTGTTTTACAATCAATGACTAAGGTAAAGACTTCCGAGATTGAAAAGACATTAAGCCAGATTCGGGAATTAGAGGAGAATGGTTGTGAGATTGTGCGGATAGCAGTAAGGGATAGCCAGGATACCTGGGCAATTGCTAAGATTAAACCCAAAACAAAGATTCCTTTAGTTGCTGATATCCACTTTAACTGGAAACTTGCCTTGGAGGCCATAGATAAGGGGATAGATAAGATTAGATTAAATCCCGGAAATATCTATAATAAAAAACAGATTTATGAGATAGTTAAGGCAGCCAAATCCGCGGGTATTCCGATAAGGATAGGGGTTAATACCGGCTCATTAAGGGTTAAAAAGGATAGATCTAAATTAAGAGAGGCACAACATATGGTAAAATTTGCTATGGATTATATTAGAGTACTGGAAAAATTCGGGTTTTACGATATGGTAGTATCTCTGAAGGCATCGGATATCTTAACTACCATCGAGGCTTATCGCAAAATAGCCAGGTTATGTGATTATCCACTTCATCTGGGAGTTACCGCCACCGGTTTACCTAAATACGGGATAGTCAAGTCTAGTATTGCCTTAGGATGTTTACTTTTAGAAGGAATTGGTGATACTATAAGGGTATCCTTGACCGATAGCCCAGTTCAAGAGGTTAAAGTGGCAAAAGCCATTTTAGCAGGATTAAATATTCGAAGATTTGGTCCGGAAATAATCAGTTGCCCTGTCTGTGGTAGATGTCAGGGAGACTTAATTGGGATGGTAAGGGAATTAGAGAAGAGAATTGCTAATTTAAACTTTAAAGCCTACGCTTCATTATTAAAGATTGCGGTGATGGGTTGTGCGGTTAACGGTCCAGGCGAAGCAAGAAATGCGGATATTGGGATTGCGCTTGGACAGAGGGATGCTGTTTTATTTGAAAAAGGAAAGATCGGTAAACGAGTTGCTTTTAAAGATTGCTTAGAAACACTATGGAGAAAGATTAGAAAGAATTATGAGCAAAGTATTAAAGTATAAAATAAGAAAAAAGTTAATTTCAGAGTATATTAATCTGCTCTCACGAGACGATCTTAAAGAGCACGATTTAAGAGCAATTATCGGTCGTTTAATAGATGAAATTATTTCTCATGAGCATATAAGCTTATCGGATTCGGAGAAAGAGAAGGTAACTAATGAGATAGTTAATGATTTTTTAGGTTTTGGTCCTATAGACAAGCTTCTTAGAGATCCTGAGATAACCGAGATTATGGTTAATGGTCCTGATAATGTTTATGTAGAAAGAAAAGGTAATATTGAATTTACTGGGATTACTTTTGATGATGAACAACATCTTATGTATTTTATTCAGAAGTTTCTTATTCCTACACGAAGACGTGTTGATGAATCCTATCCTTATACTGATGTTGCCTTAAAGGATGGCTCTCGGGTAAATATAATTATTCCTCCTTTAGCTTTAAACGGTCCAACTGTAACGATAAGAAAATTTTTAAGAAATATAAAGTCTGCAGAAGATCTAATTCAACTAGGCACTTTAGATAAGCGGATGGCTGATTTTTTAATTGCTTCTATAAAAGCAAGAATTAATATAATATTCTCAGGAGCCACTGGCGCAGGAAAAACCACCACCGTAAATGTACTTTCTTCTTATATTAGTGAAAATGAGCGGATTATTACCATAGAAGATACAGCAGAATTGGTTTTAAGTCAGAGACATGTGGTAAGATTGGAAACCCGGCAACCAAATATTGAAGGAAAGGGTGAGATAACTATAAGAGATCTTTTTAAGAATTCGTTACGCATGCGCCCGGATAGGATAATCTTTGGTGAAATAAGAGGCGGGGAAGCATTGGATATGCTTCAAGCAATGTGTTCTGGCCATCGCGGAGCTCTCTGTGTACTTCATGCTAATTCCCCTCAAGATGTTATTTATAGAATTGAAACTATGATTTTAACTTCGGGTTTATCCATTAGTTTAGAAGCTATTCATCGACAGATTGCTGCTGCTATACATCTTATTGTTCAACAAGAACAATTATCAGATGGGTCGCGAAAGATCACGCATATCACCCAGATTAACGGGATAAAAGAGGGAGAGGTTGTTTTAGAGGATATTTTTGTTTATGAACAAGAAGGTATTGATTCAGAAGGAAAGATACGACCTAGATGGAGAGCAACCGGGGTGATTCCGGTATTTTATCTTTTATTTAAAAAGGAAGGAGTGGATTTACCCCTAGAGATTTTTGAAAAGGGTTAATTATATGCTTTGGTCAAGATCTTTTATCCCTACTTTGAAGGAATCACCCCAAGAGGCAGAGACGATCAGTCATAGACTTATGCTGAGGGCAGGACTTGTGCGCCTCTTGATGGCAGGGGTCTATTCATATTTACCTTTGGGGCTTAAGGTATTAACTAACATAGAGAGAATAATTCGTGAGGAATTAGATAAGCGAGGGGCAAATGAGGTGTTGCTTCCTGCACTTCAACCCCAGGAGCTGTGGATAAAGACAGGCAGAGACAAAGAGATCGGAGAGGTAATGATTAGATTTGTAGACCGCCGAGGGAGAAGGCTCTGTTTGGGTCCTACACATGAAGAGGTAATTACGGATCTGGTAAAGAACTATCTCAATTCATATAAGCAATTACCGATAATACTTTATCAGATACAGACAAAATTTCGGGATGAGATAAGGCCGCGCTTTGGTTTAGTTAGAGCTTGTGAGTTTATTATGAAGGATGCCTATAGTTTTGATCAGGATGAGGAAGGTCTGGAGAAAAGTTATCAGCTGATGCACCAGGCTTATGTAAGTATATTCAGAAGATGTGGTTTGGATTTCCTTACTGTAGAAGCAGACCCCGGGGTAATGGGAGGTAAGGTATCCCATGAGTTTATGGTTCCTGCTAAAGATGGTGAGGATGTGATTTTAGTGTGCCCAAGATGTAAATTAAGTAGGGGTTATCAAGAAGATAAACCCCAACAGAGTTGTCCTAAATGTGGAATTAACTTAGAAAAGAATAACGCCATTGAGATAGGTCATATCTTTAAATTAGGCACTAAGTATAGTCAGGCCTTAGAGGTAAGTTTTATTGATCCTCAAGGAAGACAAAGGCCGGTAATCATGGGTTGTTATGGAATAGGCGTTTCACGATTAATCCCGGCAATCATTGAACAACATCATGATTCTGAGGGCATCATTTGGCCAAAGGAGATAAGTCCTTATAAAGTTATTATCCTGGCTTTAGATGTGATGGATAAAAAGATTATGGAATTATCCTTTAGGTTACATAAAGAGCTGGAGGATACAAGCATAGAAACTCTTTTTGATGATCGCAATGAGTCTGCGGGTGTAAAATTTAAGGATGCAGATCTTCTGGGGATAATGCTTCAGATCGTCGTTGGTAAAGAATATCTAAAGAATGGGAATATTGAGTTGAGGATTCGAGAAACAAAAGAAAAGATTTTGGAGAAAAAAGAAAATGTAATTGCCCGGATAAAAAAGATTCTCTATGGATAAACAAGAGATTTTTGAAAGGTTAAGATATATTATTCAAGAGGTGATTATGAAAAAAAATCTTCAGCTTGTGGATCTTGTTTATAGGTATGAAGGAAGGACGCTTGTTTTAAGGATCCTGGTAGATAAGCCTGAGGGCGGTATAACCCTACAGGAGTGTGCCCAGCTTAACAATGAGCTAAGTAAAGTCTTAGATGAGGAGGATATATTAAAGGAAAGTTATATCCTTGAGGTTTCCTCACCCGGTCTTGATCGACCTCTAAAAACAAAAAGTGATTTTTTGCGTTGTATAAACCGAAGGGTAAGGGTTTCTTTAAAGGACCCCTGTCAGGGAAAGAGGGAATGGGTGGGGGTGATTACGAAGGTGGAAGAGGATTCTGTAATTATAGAGATAGAAAAAAGATCTATTCAACTTCCTTTATCTGAGATCATTCAGGCAAAGCAGTTAATAGACTTAAGTTAATTAACCCCTTAAAAAGACCATGGGTGAAGAGTTACTTGCCATAATAGAACAGATTGAGAGAGAAAAGGGTATTAAAAAAGAGATTTTAATCGAAGCGATCAAGGCAGCACTTTTAAGCGCAGCTAAGAAGGTCATCGACCTTAAGCCAAATGAGGAGTTAGAGATAGAATTTGATTCTAAGACGGGTAAGATCCGTGCCTTTAAGAATAAAAAGGAGATCACCTCCATTGATTTTGGCCGGATCGCCGCCTCTACTGCTCGTCAAGTAATTATTCAGAAGATTCGTGAAGCAGAAAAAGAGGTAATCTATAATGAATTTCAGGCAAAAACAGGTGAGATTGTTAGCGGTACAGTTTATCGGTTTGAACGCGATAATATAATTGTTGATCTCTTAGGTAAGGCTGAAGGGATACTTTTAAAAAGGGAACAATCCCCCAAGGAGGAATTTAAACAAGGACAGCGTATCCAAGCATATTTACTTGAAGTAAAAAAAGATACCAAGGGACCTCAGATTATCTTATCGCGTACTCACCCTAATTTTATAAAGAAACTTTTTGAGTTAGAGGTGCCGGAGATTTATGAGGGAATCGTGGAGATAAAATCTATCTCCCGTCTACCGGGAGAGCGTACCAAGATAGCAGTTTACTCTAAGAATGATAAGGTTGATTCCGCGGGTGCTTGTATAGGTATGCGGGGCAGTCGGGTAAGGAATGTGGTCAATGAATTACAAGGCGAAAGGATCGATATTATACGGTATAATGAAGATATTAGGGAATACATCAAAGCAGCCCTTTCTCCGGCTAAGGTATCAGAGATAAGATTAGATAAAGAAAACCAAAAGGCAGAGGTGATCGTTGAGGAGGACCAACTTTCTTTAGCCATTGGCAAACATGGTCAGAATGTAAGATTGGCCTCTAAGCTTATTGGTTGGGAATTAGATATTCGGACAAAAGAGACCTCTCGCCTTTTACCTTTAAAAGAAGAAGGGGCAGAGAAGGAACAGCTCTTTTCTTTAGAGCAAATACCCGGGGTGGGCAAGAAGCTTGCCCTTAATTTAAAAGAAGCAGGTTTCAGTAGTATCCAGGATATTCTAAGGGTAGGGGTTAAAGATTTAATAAAGGTAAAAGGGATTAAGGAGACAAAGGCTAAGAAGATAATTGAGGAGGCCAGGAGGTTATTTAAGGATCAATAAGATATGATTAAGAAGGATAAAAAACAAAACCAGAGAAAAATCCGTTCTTCTAAGGAGAAGAAGCTAAAGGTAGTTAAATCTACGCAAGCAAAAATAGCCCGAAAATCTAAAAAATTAGAACCCGCTTTAAAGAAGATTAAGCCCATAAGGTCGGCGCGCAAAAGATCAGAGATTAAAAAAGAAGAATCCGCCACCCCTGTTTTATCTTCCACCTCTGCCCGTGAAGTCTTAGCCTCATCTGAATTAACCGAAGAAAAAATAGTACCCCAAAAAATAATCCTTAAAAAAGAGGAGACCTTACCAGTTTTAGAAAGGCCAACCCCTCCTAAGGTAATTCCTGAGGTTAAAGAGCTGGAATTAAATTTCCCTATCTCCGTAAAAGATTTAGCCATTAAGTTACAACAAAAACCATCGGAATTAATTAAGAATTTAATAAATATGGGTTTGATGGTTAATATAAATCAGGCTTTAGAGGAGCAGATAGTAGCAAGCTTAGGCCAGAGATTGGGCTTTAGAATTAAAAGGGCACCTACAGAGGAAGAGACGCTCTTACATATCCATTATCAGCCCGATCCCTTGGAGTTATTAAAGCCAAGACCTCCGGTGGTGACCCTTATGGGGCATGTAGATCACGGCAAGACCTCACTCTTAGATGCGATAAGGAAGACTAAGATCGCGGAGTCTGAATACGGAGGAATCACCCAGCATATCGGTGCTTATCATGTATGTCTTCCCCACGGTATTATCACCTTTTTAGATACCCCCGGCCATGAAGCCTTTACTGCTATGCGTGCGCGGGGAGCGCGTATTACTGATATTGTAGTTTTGGTAGTGGCTGCTGATGATGGGGTGATGCCTCAAACTATCGAAGCGATAGATCATGCACGGGCGGCAAATGTTTCTATTATTGTGGCGATAAATAAGATTGATAAACCCCAGGCAAATATTGAGCGAGTAAAGAAGCAACTTTCTGAATTGGGACTTACCCCGGAAGATTGGGGTGGAAAAACAATTACGGTGGCTGTCTCCGCAAAAACCCAAGTAGGTATTGATGAGCTGTTAGAGATGATCCTTTTAGAAGCCCAGATGTTAGAATTAAAGGCAAATCCTTATCGATTAGCCAAGGGAGTGGTGATTGAGGCTAAGCTTTCTCCGGGCAAAGGACCGGTCTGTACGCTTCTGGTGCAAAATGGAACCCTACATTTAAATGATAATATCGTGGTAGGTAAATATTATGGTAAGATAAGAGCGATGTTTAATGATCGAAGCCAATCGGTAACTGAAGCAGGTCCTTCTTTTCCTGCAGAGGTATTGGGGATTTCAGGTATCCCCGAGGCAGGAGAAGAGTTCTTTGTGATTGAAGACGAACATAAGGCCAAGGAATTGGCTAAACTTAGACAGGAAAAAGAGAAACTTGCTCAGATAAGGTCACCAAAAAGAATAAATCTTGAGGAGCTTTATACCCAGATAAAGGAAGGCAAACTTAAAGAATTAAAATTGATCATTAAGGCAGATGTACACGGATCATTAGAAGCGATTAAAGAGGTATTAAGTAAATTAAGCACCCCCGAGATAAAATTAGATATCATTCATGCGGGTGTCGGAAGTATAAATCCCTCGGATGCTATATTAGCAGTAGCCTCTAATGCCCTTATCTTAGGATTCAATGTAACTGTAGATGACCTTGCTAAACCGATAATCGCCAGGGAAGGTTTGGATGTGAGGACTTATAATGTTATCTACGAATTATCCAGTGATATTAAGCAGGCCTTAGAAGGTATGCTTGAACCAAAATTAAAAAAAGTATTTTTGGGTAGAGCAGAGATTAAAAGGGTTTTTAAGCTATCTCGGGCAGGCACAGTAGCAGGTTGTTTTGTCAATAAAGGAAAGATTACGCGTAATGCTTTGGTAAGTTTGGTTAGAAATGGTCAGATTATTTTTGAGGGAAGCCTTTCTTCTTTGAAGCGGTTTAAAGATGATGTAAGAGAGGTTGTAGAAGGTTTTGAATGCGGGATGACTTTTTCTGGATTTGAAGATATTCGCGAGGGCGATATTATTGAGGCTTATCAAATAGAAAAGATTGCCAGAAAGCTATGAAGAAAAGAATCCTTAGCGGAATGCGACCAACCGGAAGATTGCATCTCGGTCATCTTGTGGGCACCTTGGATAACTGGGTAAGTCTTCAAGATGAATATGAGTGCTTCTATATGGTTGCGGATTGGCATGCTCTGATGTCAGAGTATGCGGATCCAAAAAATATTAAAGAATATATCTTAGATAATGTTTTAGACTGGCTTGCCTTTGGGATCTCGCCTGCAAAGTCGACTATATTTATTCAATCCCAGGTAAAGGAACATTTAGAGTTATATATGTTTTTTTCCTTGATTACTCCCTTGGGTCTGCTTGAACGCTGTCCTACCTATAAAGAACAGCTTCGTCAGGTAACTGATCGAGATATAAGCACCTATGGTTTTTTAGGTTATCCTGTTCTTCAGGCAGCGGATATCCTTCTTTATAAAGCTGAGGCTGTTCCGGTAGGTGAGGATCAGCTTCCTCACTTAGAATTAACCCGGCAGATTGCTAAGAAGTTTAATCACCTTTACAAGAAAGAGCTCTTTCCTTCACCCCAGGCAATCCTTACTAAGACAAGCAGGCTTTTAGGTTTAGACGGCCGTAAGATGAGCAAAAGCTACAATAACTATATTGCCCTCTCTGATTCTTCCGAGGAGATCCTTAAAAAGGTAGCAGGTATGTTTACTGACCCTACAAGGATAAGGCTTGCTGATGCGGGGCATCCGCAGGCCTGTAATGTCTTTAGTTATTATACCATCTTTGCCGGACAAAAAAAGAATGAAATTGAAGAGCTCTGTCGGAAGGCAAAGATAGGTTGTACTGAATGTAAAAAGCAACTCGGTAAGATAATCGCGGATTTTTTAGGTCCTTATCAAGAAAAGAGACACCAACTTAGTAAAAATAAAAAGCATATATTTGATATTCTAGAAGAAGGAAGAAAGAAGGCAACCCTGGTGGCCTCTAAGACAATCAATGAGGTGAGGGGTTTGCTTAAGATAAAATATGGCTTATAAGATAAAATTAGAGATTTTTGAAGGACCTTTAGATTTATTACTTTATTTAGTAAAGAAGAATCATCTCAATATCTACGATATCCCTATAGCTGAGGTTACTGAGCAATATATGCAATATTTAAACTTAATGCAACTACTTGACTTAAATATTGCAGGAGAATTCTTGGTAATGGCTGCTACCTTAATGGAGATAAAGTCAAGGATGCTTCTACCTCCTGATGAGATGCAGACTTTGGTTCAAACTGAAGAGGATCCTCGTGCGGAGTTGGTGAAAAGATTATTAGAATATGAAAGGTTTAAAGAGATCGCTAATAATTTTAAGGAAAGAGAGGCTAATCAACAGCAGGTATTCAGGCGTCCTACTGCCTTGGTTGATAAAGAGGGGTTGTTTAAGGAGGAAGAGGAGGTTTATTTTGAGGCAAGTATCTTTGATTTGATTGACGCCTTCTCCAAAGCCTTAAAAGAGATTTCTAAGGAGTTGTTCTATGAGGTGGTTAAGGATGAATTTACTATAGAAGAAAAGATTCATGATATCTTACACCTTCTTTTAGTTAGGACATCGGTAAGCATTAGTGAGTTATTTAATAAGGCAAAAAATAAGATAGAGATAATTGTAATTTTTCTTGCCATATTAGAGTTAATCCGTTTAAAAGAGATTATTGCTTATCAAAAGGGATTATTTCAGGAGATACTGATTACCCGAAATAAAAACAATATAATTCCTTATGAAGAAAGAACAAAGAAAGATACTCCTAAAAACTGATAAACCCATCCTTGATCATACTGAGGAATCCGAAGAGGAGATTGTTTTAAATATCTCTTTAAGACCGACCCGTTTATCTGAATTTGTTGGTCAGCCCGATATTGTAGAGAATCTTAAAATCTGTTTAGCTGCGGCAAAACAGAGAAAAGAACCCTTGGAGCATGTTTTACTCTCCGGTCCACCCGGTTTGGGAAAAACCTCTCTTGCCCATATTATTGCTCATGAGATGGGTGCAAAGATTACTGCTACCTCGGGTCCGGCGATTGAACGGGCAGGGGATTTAATTGGAATATTAACCAACTTAGAAAAAGGCGATGTTTTATTTATTGATGAAATTCATCGCCTTTCGAAAGTGGTAGAGGAGTTTCTTTATCCGGCAATGGAAAGCTTTCAAATCGATTTTGTAATTGATAAAGGACCTTACGCCAAAACGATTAAATTTAATCTTAAGCCATTTACCTTAGTGGGAGCAACTACGCGGGTAGGATTATTAGCCAGCCCTTTAAGGAACCGATTCGGGATATTTTATCATTTGGATTTTTACAGCGTTGATGAATTAACTAAGATTGTTAAACATTCCGCAAAGGTCTTGGGTATAGATATCCAGGAGGAAGCAGCGCAGGAGATAGCTCAGCGTGCACGGGGTACACCGCGTATTGCCAATCGACTCCTGCGAAGGATCCGTGATTATGCCCAAGTAGCCAGACTTAATAAGATTACCTTGGAGGTAGCGGTTAAGAGTTTAGATGAGTTAGGAATTGATAAAGCAGGATTAGATGAGATTGATCGCAAGGTTTTAAAGACACTTTTAGAATCATTTGAAGGAGGTCCGGTCGGGATTGAGTCTTTAGCTGCCAGCTTAAATGAGGAGGTAGATACGATTGTAGATACGATTGAGCCATATCTTTTAAAAGCGGGTTATCTAAGAAGAACTTCACGCGGCCGGGTGGCTACTCGTTTAGCCTTTGAACACTTCGGTATAAAATACGAAAAACAGGCTGAACTATTTTAGGTTTATTGATGGAAAGGTTATTCCTTCATATCTGTTGCGCTCCCTGTCTTATATATCCTTTAGAATCCCTAACCCAAAAAAAATTTACCCTGGTTGGGTTTTTCTATAATCCCAACATTCATCCCTTAGGAGAATTTAATAATAGAAAAATGGCTTTAGAGGATTTTGCTCAGCAGATGAATTTAAAGGTTATCTATCCTTCCTATAGACCTGGTGAATTTTTTCAAAGAGTTGGTCTTAAGAGATCTTCTTCTAAAAGATGCCTTATCTGTTGGGACCTTAGATTAAAGAGAACAGCCCTTGAAGCAAAAGCTAATAATTTTGATTATTTCTCTACCACTTTGTTAGTTAGCCCTTATCAGGATCACGATTTATTAAAAAAGATCGGTTACGATATTGCTAAAGAGGTAGGGATTAAGTTTTACTATGAGGATTTTCGCACAGGCTTTAGAGATGCCCAGCGTAAAGCAAAACAAAAAGGTATCTACTGTCAGAGATATTGTGGATGTATATATTCAAAAAAAGAGCAATGCCGGGTATCGGAAAAACATTAATTATCTTTGGGGTTATTCTGATTTTTTTGGGATTATTATTTCTGGTTGCTCATAAGATTCCTTTTTTAGGCAGACTTCCCGGAGATATCTTAATCCGGAAAAAAAATTTTATTTTTTACTTTCCTCTTTCCACCTCCCTATTAATTAGTATCTTGCTTTCGTTAATCCTCTGGTTATGGTCTCGACGTTAAATCTAAAAAAGGTAATTTTGTCTGTTGTTTTTATCATTATTTTTTATTCTCCTATTTTTTTTAGTTATGCTGAGTCTTATCCTTTGATTCGCGTAGCAATTATTCAGGATATTACATCGGTAACCATTAAGGTAAAAGGATTTTACGAGATTAAGGATCCTAAAACAGATAGACTCTTAATCCGCGACAGAGATTTAAAGACCACAGCACTCACCGATAAAAAAAGGATTCTTTTAGGTAATATAAATTTTAATTTAGAACGTCTTTTAATTAAACCAGATGATAAAGAAGCTATCTTTATTAACGGTCGTAACTTTAGAGGTAGTATTGAGTTAATAATTAACCATTACGGTCGCCTTTTAGTAGTAAACCATATTGAATTAGAGGACTACATTAAAGGTATCCTTTATCATGAGGTTTCTCACTATTGGCCACAGGAAGCACTAAAGGCACAAGCCATAGCCTGTCGAAGTTTTGCCCTTTATAAGAGAGAAGAAAATAAACTTCAAGATTTTGATGTTACCTGCGATGTTTATTCTCAGATTTACGGTGGTAGAACATCTGAACGTCTGCGTACAAATAGGGCGGTTGAAGAGACTAAAGGGATGGTGCTTACTTATAATGGTAGGCTCCTTCCTGCCTATTATCATGCTACCTGCGGAGGTAAAACCGAAGATGCCTCTTTAGTTTGGAATATAGATATTTTTCCACTTAAGGGGATAAATTGTAATTTCTGTAAGGAATCTCCGCATTTTAAGTGGCATGCGGTATTATCTTTAAACGAGATTAGAAAAAAATTGAATCAAGCAGGTTATAATATAAAAGAAATAGTGGATATTTCAGTCTTACAAAGAAGTTCTTCTGGTCGGATAAATAATTTAGCAATATTAACTAAAGAAGAAAAAAAAGAAATCTTGGCCAAGGATTTAAGAATTATCCTTGGTCCTGATATTATAAAAAGCACAAATTTTAATTTTAAGATTATAAACCGTGATGTAGTATTTGAAGGAAGGGGTTGGGGGCATGGGGTGGGTATGTGTCAATGGGGAGCATATTTTATGGCTAAGCAAGGTTATAGTTTTTTAGAGATTCTTAGATATTATTATCCAGGTACAGATGTACAGACTATCCGATTTTGATTACTCTTTACCTAAGGAGCTTATTGCTCAGTATCCCTTAAGGAGACGCATAACTGCCCGCTTATTGGTTTTAAATCGTAAAGAAAAAAGGATAGAGCACCGCCTCTTTAAAGATCTACCCGAGTATTTTCAAGAAGGAGACCTTCTGGTTTTAAATGATACTAAGGTTTTGCCGGTACGTTTAGTAGGAAGACGGCCTAGCGGGGCAAAGGTGGAAGTCTTACTTTTAACAAAAAAAGAGGATTTAATATTTGATGTGCTTATTAAACCTAAACGTGTAAGAATTAATGAAAGATTAATCTTTGATAATGGTAGGCTGGAGGGGATATTAACTGCAAAGGATCAGATTACCTTTTTAGCTAAAGATATCCAGCAGATTTATAAAGCAGGCAGGATGCCCTTACCGCCGTATATAAAAAGACAACCCACGAAGCTTGATGAGATTTACTATCAAACCGTTTATGCTAAAAATCCTGGATCAATCGCTGCTCCTACCGCCGGACTTCACTTTAATCACAGATTAATAAGACAGATTAATTTAAAGGTGAATATAGCCTATCTTACCTTACATATAAGTTATGGTACTTTTAGGCCAGTAAGAATAGAAGATATCACTCAGCATAAAATAGATAAAGAATATTTTTCTATTCCCGAATCAACTATAAAATTAATTAGAGAAACAAACTTCAATAAAAAACGCATCTTTGCGGTAGGAACTACTACCTTAAGAGCCTTAGAAAGCTATTCCTTAGGGATTAAAGAAGGTTATACAGACCTATTTATTTATCCGGGATACCAATTTAGGTTAGTTGATTGTTTGATTACCAATTTTCATCTTCCGCGCACAACCCTTTTTATGTTAGTCTGTGCCTTCGCGGGGATAGAACTTATTAAAAAAGCATATCAGGAGGCGATAGATAAGAGATATCGCTTTTATAGTTATGGAGATGCTATGCTTATAATTTAAGATAATGTAAAATTCTTTTATACTTTTGATTTTACCAAATAAATAAGCAGGATGTCTTCCTAATGTAGAAGGAACAAAAGGTCGCATACTTTAACTTTATTTTAATTTTTCTTGCAGAAATAATTAGCTTTTGTTAAAATGTTATAAGTATAATAAGGAGAATAAGTATGGATGATATTGCAAAAGATAAATTTAGCATTCTTTTGGTTGGTAGTGATGAGATAATGTTTAAATCTTTAACTGAGGTTTTGCAAAGAGAGGGTTATGAGGTAGTAACCACCCGAAGCGGACAGGAAGCAATAGATTTAGTTAAGAATAGGTATTTTAATCTGGTAGTAACAGATGTAAATCTTTCTGATGGCAGAGATAATATTGAGGTATCTAGACTTATTAAAGAGAGCAAAAAAGGTCTTAAGACCATCGTGATTTTTTCTGATCAAAACCTTAATGAAGATATATACTTAAGGTTAAAAATCGCTAATGTAGATGATTATATCTTTAAGCCCTTTTCTCAAGAGTATTTTTTACATATTGTAGAAAAAAACCTTAAACTCTTTCAGATGGAGCTTAAGTTAGTAGAAAAGACAAACGATTTAACCCTTCTTTTTGATATAGGTAGAGAACTTTCCTCTTCTTTAAAATTAGATGAGGTCTTATTTACGCTTGTAGAAAGGATATGTGATGTTTTAGCAATAGAAAGATGTTCCATTGTTTTGTTAGATGAAACTAAAGATGAACTTTATATTGCTGCGGCAAAGGGTTTACCTGAGGAGATTATTTTGAATACACGGATAAAAATAGGGCATAAGATTTCGGGTTGGGTCTTTGAAAATAAAATACCGGTTTTGGTAGATAATATAGAAATGGATCCGCGTTTTGCTAAGGAAAATGAGGAAAAATACTATACGGGTTCTTTTATAAGCGTGCCATTGGTTTTTAAAGAAAAGGTGATCGGGGTAATCAATCTAAATAATAAACGTTCCCGCCAAGTATTTAATGAAGAAGATTTAAGGTTAATTATAAGTATTGCCGGAGAAGCAGCGATTGCCATTGAGAATGCCAAGCTCTATATCAGTCTGGAAAGGTTTTATCTGCAGGTTATCTCTACCCTTACCTCGATCATTGAACTTAAGGACCATTATACCAAAGGACACTCGGATCGTGTAACGCGTTATGCAGTATTTCTGGCTGAGACAATGGGTCTTTCCAAGGCGGAAGTAGAGATTATAAAATTGGCTTGTCAGTTGCATGACTTAGGTAAGATTGGTATCCACGATTATATCCTTACTAAACCTGCGAAGTTAAATGAGGAGGAATGGAAGGAGATAAGGCTTCATCCGGTTAAGGCGGTAGAGATGCTTAAGCCTTTAACTTTTTTAAAGGAAGAGATTAAGTTAATTCAACAGCATCATGAAAGATATGATGGGCAAGGATATCCTAATGGTTTAAATGCGGATCAGATAGATTTAAAAGCACGTATAATTGCTGTAGTAGATAGTTTCGATGCTATGACTACGGAAAGGCCTTATGCCCGAGCACTTACTATCGAAGAGGCTAAAGAGGAATTAAGAAAAAATATTGGTAAGCAATTTGATCCTAATGTGGTAGAAGTCTTTATTCAACTTTTAGAGCAAAACCCTGATTTCTTTAGGAAGGATTCTTAAAGTAACCTTTCCTTTTTTATCTATCTTTTTTAAAAGATGGATTTTTTTAAGGTAATTGGCCAAGATAAGGATACTTATGCGCGTGTAGGAAGAATTTTTACTCTTCATGGCCAGATTGAGACACCTTGTTTTATCCCCGTGGGAACCCAGGGAACAGTAAAGACCTTATCCCCTCATGATTTAAAAGGTGCCTCTGCTCAGATAATCTTATCTAATGCTTATCATCTCTTTTTAAGACCGGGGATTGATGTGATTAAAAAAATTGGTAGCTTAGGTAGGTTTATCTCTTGGGATGGACCTATACTTACAGATAGTGGTGGCTATCAAATATTTAGCTTGGCACTCTTAAGAAAGGTAACCGATGAGGGGGTAGAGTTTCAGTCACATATCGATGGTCTTAGACATTTTTTGACCCCCGAAAATATTATTAAGATTCAGAAGGATTTAGGTTCAGATATTATTATGCCTTTGGATGAGTGCGTACATTATCCTACTTCCAGAGATTATGCTGAGGTGGCCACAAAAAGGACCTTAGAATGGGCGAGGCGCTCAAAATTAGCCTCCAGTAATTATCTTGGTACAGAAGATCACCAGTATCTCTTTGGGATTGTGCAAGGAGCAACCTATGAGGATTTAAGAAAGGTTTGTGTGAGAGGGTTAATTGATATGAATTTTTCAGGTTATGCCTTGGGTGGGCTTTCGGTAGGAGAACCTAAGGACTTAAGATTTAATATTATAGAGTTTACCTGCAGATGGTTACCCCAGGATAAACCTCGTTATCTTATGGGTGTGGGTCTGCCTGAGGAGATTGTGGAGGCAGTAGGGTTGGGTATAGATATGTTTGATTGTGTAGTTCCTACGCGTTATGGAAGAAATGGAACTGCTTTTACCTGGGAAGGGAAGATTATTGTAAGGAATGCCCCTTATTCAGAGGATTTTAGGCCATTAGATAAAGATTGCGGTTGTTATACCTGTAAAAATTTTACCCGTGCATATCTTCGTCATCTTTTTAATGCGGAAGAGATTCTCGGTTTAAGATTGGTTTCTTTACACAATGTATATTTTTATCTAAATCTAATGCAAAAAATTAGGGAAGCGATCTCTCAGAATAGATTTTTAGAATTCAAAAAGGAATTTTTTAATCGCTACCATAATTTAGATCCTAATTTATAACCATGATGCGTATTGATATTATTACTATATTTCCTAAGATGTTTGATGCGGTTTTTGGCGAGTCAATAATTAAAAGGGCACAAGAAAAATCTAAGGTTAAAATCTATATTCATAATTTAAGAGAATATTCTTTAGATAAACATAGAAAGGTTGATGATCGTCCATTTGGTGGGGGTTCGGGTATGGTAATGAGGCCTGAGCCAGTCTTCAGGGCAGTAGAGAGTATTCTTTCGGATTTATCAAGAAGGGCTAAAACAAAGGTTATTCTACTTTCTCCTCAAGGCCAAAGATTAGATCAGGGTATTGCCCAGAGGTTAGCCAAACTTAAACATATAATTTTAATTTGCGGTCATTATGAAGGAGTAGATGAACGGGTAAGAAGATATCTTGTGGATGAGGAGATTTCTATCGGGGATTATATCCTTACAGGAGGAGAGTTACCTGCGATGGTCTTGGTTGATTGTGTAGTCCGTCTTATTCCCGGTGTATTGGGTGATAAAAATTCCTTGAATTTTGAGTCATTTCAGGATAGTCTATTAGAATATCCTCAGTATACCCGACCCGCAAGATTTCGAGATATGTGTGTACCTAAGGTGCTTTTATCAGGAGATCATAAAAAGATCGCGGCCTGGAGAAGAACCCAGGCAGTAAGGATAACCCAAGAAAAAAGGCCGGATTTATTAAAAAATAAAAAAGAGGTTTAAAGATGGATAAGATAAAACTCATTGAGCAAGAGTATACCAAAAAAGAAATCCCCAAGTTTAATGTAGGTGATACAGTTAGGGTAATGGTAAGGATCGAAGAAGGTCAAGATAAGGTGCGTCTGCATCCTTTTGAAGGGATAGTCATTGCCAAGCAAGGCAGTGGAATAAGAAGCACCTTTACGGTAAGGAAGATCTCTTATGGAGAAGGAATCGAGCGGATCTTTCCTTTATATTCCCCCAATATCGAGCGTATCGAGGTAGTGCGTTCAGGCAAGGTCAAGAGGGCAAGGCTTTACTATCTAAGAAGTAAGATCGGTAAAAAAGCTACCAGGATTGAAGCACAGGCTGAAGAGAGAAAGGTTTAGCTATTGTTATACTCATGTCTAAACAGGGATTATTCTTAGGAAGGACGGGAGAGGATCTGGCAGTGGATTTATTAAGACAAAAAGGCTATAAGATCTTATTTAGAAATTATAAAACCAGATTAGGTGAGGTTGATATTATTGCTAAGGAGAAGGATACTATCTGTTTTGTAGAGGTAAAAACACGCCATTCGGATAGGTTCGGTTTGCCGCAAGAAGCAATATTACCTGAGAAAAAAAGACAGATCTTTAAGGTCGCCTTGGAATTCTTAAAGAAAAAAAATCTCTTAGAAAAGAAGGTGCGCTTTGATGTTGTCTGTATATTATATTCGAGACCTTTAATCTCTTTGGATTTATTCAAAAATGCCTTTGAATTAGATACAGATTTTCTCTATTAGATTTTAAAAGTTTCCTATGCTTTCTGATATTCAGATTGCCCAAGCTGCAAAGAAAGAACCCATAGAAAAGATTGCCAGAAGATTAAGGATTAATAAAAGATATATTATCCCTTACGGAAGATATATTGCTAAGATTGATTTAGGTATCTTAGATGAGATAAAGGATAGACCAAAAGGTAAATACATCCTGGTTACCGCTATTACCCCTACCCCTTTAGGCGAAGGAAAGACCGTTACCACCATCGGTCTTTCTATGGCTTTAAATAGATTAGGCAGGCTTACCTCTACCTGCTTAAGACAGCCCTCATTAGGTCCGGTATTTGGAATAAAAGGAGGAGCCAGTGGTGGAGGGTATTCTCAGGTTCTTCCCATGGAGGATTTTAATTTGCATTTTACGGGAGATGTGCATGCAGTAGGTCTTGCTCATAATCTTGCCGCAGCTTATTTAGATAACTCTATTTTTAAAGGCAACCCCTTAAGAATTAATCCTGAAACAATTAGTTGGCGCAGGGTTATTGATGTAAGTGATAGGTTTCTAAGGAATGTAAGGATTGGTTTGGGTGGAGAAGATGATGGCATACCCCGGGATTCGGGTTTTGATATTACGGTAGCCTCTGAGGTTATGGCCATCTTGGCTTTAAGTAAGTCTCTTAAGGACTTACGTAATCGCTTAGCTAGGATTGTCTTAGCCTATACCTATGAAGGAAAGCCGGTTACCCCCGAAGATATAAAGGTTGCCGGGAGTATGGCAGTGCTTTTAAAGGATGCCATAAAACCGAACTTAATTCAGACTATTGAGAATACCCCTTGTTTTGTCCATGGGGGTCCTTTTGCCAATATCGCCCATGGAAATAATTCTATTCTTGCAGATAGAATAGCCTTGGCTTTATCAGAGTTTGTGGTTACTGAGGCAGGTTTTGGAGCAGATTGTGGAGCAGAGAAGTTCTTTGATATAAAATGTCGGGTAAGTGGTCTTATACCTGATGCTTGTGTAATCGTTTGTTCTATTCGTGCCTTAAAGGCACATAGTGGTAGATTTAAGGTAGTGGCAGGAAAACCCCTTGATAAGGATTTAACTAATGAAAATCTTCCTGCCTTGGAAGAAGGGATCTGTAATCTGGCCAAGCATATAGAAAATATTAAACTCTTTGGTCTTCCTTTAGTAGTGGCAATAAATAAATTCGCATCCGATACTGATAAAGAGATAGAATTGGTAAAGAAAAGGGCAGTAGAGTTAGGGGCAGATGATTGTCAGATAAGCGAGGTCTGGCTTAAGGGTTCAAAAGGGGGTTTGGATTTAGCCAAGGCAGTAATTAAGGCATCAAACCAACCTAAGAATTTTCGATTTCTTTATCCCTTAGATATTCCCATAAAAGAAAAGATAAAGATCATTGCTACCAAGATCTACGGAGCTAAGGATGTTCAGTATTCAGAATTAGCAGAATCCAAGATTAAGCTCTATACTGATTATGGCTGGGATAGATTGCCTATCTGTATGGCAAAGACCCATCTTTCATTATCACACGATCCCAATCTAAAAGGAAGGCCTAAGGATTTTATCTTACCGGTTAGAGATATCCGGGCTTCTATCGGTGCGGGGTTTCTTTATCCTTTATGTGGAGATATGCGTACTATGCCGGGCTTACCTACCCATCCTGCAGGCGAGAATATTGATATAGATGAAAAAGGAAATATTGTAGGTTTATTTTAATAAGATGTATAAAGATAGCACCCTAAAAAAATACTTAGATGATCTTTCGGCAAAATTACCCGCCCCAGGCGGAGGTTCTGCATCTGCGCTCTCGGCAGCGCTGGGTGTTTCTTTAATCAGTATGGTGATAAATTTTACCTTAGGGAAATCCCGCTATGCCAGATATGAAAATGAGCTAAGGTTTATTTTAAGGAATTCGGAAAATTTAAGAAAGGAATTCTTAAGGTTGGTAGATTTGGATGTTTTAGCTTATAAGTCTAAAAATATAAAGAAAGCCTTAAAGGTGCCGCTAAGGACCGCTGACCTTTGTTTTAAGGGCATAGAATTTTGCCCAACTTTAATTAAAAAAGCAAATGTCAATCTTATCAGTGACCTCGCGGTAGCAGCCATCTTATTAGAAGCAGGTTTTGCCAGTGCCTATTTTAATATTTTAATTAACCTGAGGTCTTTAAAAGATAAAGGTTTATCTTTAAAAATAAATAAAGAATTTAAAAGGAAATTAAAACAGATAAAGAAGATAAGGTTAAAGACGGAGGAGGAGATTGGCAAGATTATTAGAGGGTAGACCTATTGCCGAGAGGATTAAAGAGGAGCTTAGAAAAGAGATACAGAATCTTAAGATTAGACCTGTTTTAGCCAGTATCCTTGTAGGAGAGAATTCTTCTAGTGAGGTATATATAAAATCTCAACAAAAGACTGCCGAAAGCCTGGGGGTTATCTATCAGCTACATAGATTAAATCAGAATATCACCGAAGAGGCGCTTATTGAATTTATTAATAAGCTAAATTCTGATAATTCTGTCCACGGTATAATTATTCAGATGCCTTTCCCCAACCAGATTGATTATAAAAAGATAAGCCAATATATCCTGCCTGAGAAAGATGTGGAAGGTATGCATCCAAAAAATATTGGTAAATTATTATTCGGAAAGGCTGAACTCTTACCTTGCACTCCTTCCGCAGTGATGGAATTATTGAATTCTATCAAGCTAGACCTTTATGGAAAGGAAGTAGTGGTGGTGGGTCATAGTGAGATAGTGGGCAAGCCTTTAAGCCTTTTACTCTTAAATAAATTTGCTACGGTTACCGTCTGTCATATTGCCACCTCTCAGGCAGGAAGATTAGAAGAGCATGTAAAAGATGCGGAGATTTTGATTGTAGCAGTGGGTAAGGCGGGGGTAATTAAGGGTAATTGGATTAGGCAGGATGCTATCGTGATTGATGTGGGGATTAACCGCTTAGGAGATAAGATTGTAGGGGATGTGGAGTTTGAGGAAGCCCAGAAACGCGCTGCTTGGATTACCCCGGTTCCTGGAGGCGTAGGCCCTTTAACGGTAACCATGCTTATGCGTAATCTAATCGAAGCAGTGAGGATGCAGATATAAAATAAATTTGAAGAAGACTTAGAAAGAAAGGATTAAAAATAAGATGAGCTTTAAAGAGAAGATTATGGGAGGTAAATTTTTGATTACCTCTGAGATCGGTCCACCTAAAGGGATTCATACCGAAACTATCTTAGAAGATGCCGAGCTTTTGCGCGGTCGGGTAGATGCCATAAATGTTACCGATCTGCAGAGCTCGGTTATGCGTTTAGGTTCTTTAGCGGTCTGCGCTTTGCTTAAACAAAAAGGATTTGAACCGATATATCAGTTGACCTGCCGAGATAGGAACAGGTTGGCATTGCAATCCGATTTACTTTCTGCCTCCGCCTTAGGAATTGAGAATGTTTTAATCTTAACCGGAGATCACCCCTATTTAGGGGATCATCCAGAAGCAAAGCCGGTATTTGACCTGGATTCTGTACAGTTACTCCAGGTAGCGAAAAGACTTACTGAGGGTTTTGATATGAAAGGGAATAAACTTGAAGGAGTTCCTCCTAAATTCTGTTTAGGGGCGGTAGTAAATCCAGGAGCAGACCCCCTTGAACCGCAGATTATCAAGATGGAGAAGAAACTGGAAGCAGGGGCAGAGTTTTTTCAAACCCAGGCAGTCTACGATATTAAGGTCTTTGAGAATTTTTTAAGTAAGATTAAGCATCTAAAGACTACGATTTTAGCAGGAATCGTGCTTTTAAAGTCTGCGGGCATGGCACGCTATATGAATAAAAATGTTAGTGGGGTCTTTGTCCCCGAGGATTTAATTAAGGAGATGGAGGAAGCCAAGGATAAGTCTCAGAAATCAATTGAGATTGCTGCCAGATTGATTAAAGGATTAAGGTCGATGTGTCAAGGGGTACATATCATGCCCATTGGTTGGGATAAGAAGGTCCCTTTAGTTTTGGATGCCGCAGGTCTATAAAACGATGGAGGAGGAGGATGGCAGATATTCAGGCAAAATCTATAGATTTAGCTTCCCAAGAGGCTTTAAGGAAAGCCAGAGAGGAAAGTATAAAGACTTCTTGGGATAGATTAGAAGTACAGAAGCCACAATGTGGTTTTGGGCAATTAGGCTTATGTTGTACAGTCTGTAATATGGGTCCTTGTCGCATTGATCCTTTTGGCGAAGGTGCTCAAGAAGGGGTCTGCGGTGCGAATGCGGATACGATTGCAGCGAGAAATCTTGTGCGTAAGATTGCGGTGGGTGCTTCTGCACACTCCGATCATGGAAGGGATGTCGTACATACCTTGGCTTTATTCTCTGAAGGCCATGCCCATGATTATGATATTTTGGATCTTGAAAAGTTTAAATCCTTGGCTGAGGAGTTAGGGATAGATACTAATAAATCTAAGGAAGAGATAGCTAAGGAATTGGCAAAAAGATTTTTTGCGGAGTTTGGGAAACAGGAAGGAGAGCTTTTGTTTCTAAAACGTGCACCTAAAAAACGTCAACAAATATGGAAAAAATTAGGGATTAGTCCACGGGGGATCGACCGTGAGATAGTAGAATTATTACATACTACCACCATGGGCGTAGATAATGATTACAAGAATCTTATAAATACCGGTTTACGCTGTGCCTTATCTGATGGTTGGGGTGGTTCGATGATTGCTACGGACTTACAAGATATAATCTTAGGAAGTCCTCAACCTGTGCGGGGAAAGGTGAATTTAGGGGTTTTAAAGGAAAATTATGTGAATATTGTAGTGCATGGTCATGAACCGATACTCTCGGAGATGGCGGTAAAGGCAAGCCAAGATCCCGAATTATTAAGGTTAGCCCGTGAAAATGGAGCAGAGGGGATAAACCTGGCGGGTATCTGCTGTACTGCCAATGAGGTTTTAATGCGTCATGGGATTCCGGTTGCAGGAAATTTCTTACAGCAGGAGTTAGCCATAATTACTGGTGCGGTAGAGGTAATGATGGTAGATGTCCAGTGTATTATGCCTGCTTTACAGAATATTGCCAGCTGTTATCATACAAAGTTAGTCACCACTAATCCTAAGGCACGGTTTCCGGGTGTATTACATGTAGAGTTTCAACCAGAAAGGGCTTATCAGGTAGCTAAGCAGATTATTAGATTAGGGATAGAAAACTTTGTAAATCGGAATAAAGAGCGGGTAAATATTCCTAAATATGAGATGGATTTAGTTGCCGGTTTTACCAAAGAGGTGATCTTTCAGATCTTAGGTGGTAGATACCGCGCTACCTATAAACCTTTAAATGAAGCAATCATCTCAGGAAGATTACGGGGGTTAGCAGGGATAGTGGGTTGTAATAATCCTAAACAGACCCACGATTATTTTCATACAACCTTAGTTAAGGAACTTATTAAGAATGATATTCTGGTCCTGCAGACAGGCTGTTCTGCCATTGCCTGCGCAAAGCAGGGTCTGCTTATACCTGAGGCAGCTAAGGAATACGCAGGTAAAGGATTACAGGAGATCTGTGAGGCAGTAGGCATTCCTCCAGTTTTACATCTGGGTTCTTGTGTGGATAATTCAAGGATTTTAACCGCTGCTTCCTGCATAATCCAAGAGGGTGGTTTAGGAGAGGATCTTTCGGATATCCCAGCGGCGGGAGCAGCTCCCGAATGGATGTCTGAGAAGGCAATTACCATTGGATTTTACTTTGTAGCTTCGGGGGTCTACACGGTATTTGGCGCAAGCCCTTTTGCAGTTTTAGGAAGCAAGAACCTTACTAATTATCTTACCAAAGATTTAGAGTCTTTTGTGGGAGGAAGATTTGAATTCTGCGATGATCCTCTTCAGATGGCAACCCTTATGATCGAACATATCGATAGAAAAAGAAAGGCTTTGCATCTAAGGCCTTTAATGTATCAATAAAGATGAAGCAACTTTATTATGAGGTTAAGAAATGTTTAGGTTGTAAGTCCTGTGAGTTCGCCTGTGCCTTAACACATTCTTTAACCGGAGAGCTTTTTAAGGAGATAAATAAAGAAGACCCCTCGCTTCCTCGAAAAAAAGTCCTTTTTTCTAAAGGGAATAATTACCCTGTCTCCTGTCGACACTGTAGAGAACCCAAGTGTGTAGATGCTTGTATGGCAGGAGCTTTAACTTATGATAAAGAAAAAGGTATGGTTTTACATGATGAGAGCAGTTGTGTAGGCTGTTGGATGTGTGTAATGGTCTGTCCGTATGGAGCGATAAGACCAAATATTAAGACTAAACTTCCTTTACGTTGTGATAAATGTAAAGATAAGGATGAGCCTGCCTGTGTAAGTGCCTGCCCAACTGGTGCAGTTATCTGGAAGGAAGAAGCATGAAACAATTAGTAGTTATCGGCAATTCGGCAGCAGGGATCTCAGCAGTAGAAGCGATTCGTAAGGTAGATAAGACATCGAAGATAATCGTTATTTCCGATGAGGACTACCCCAGTTATTACCGTTGTCTTATTTCTTATTATCTAGCCGGGCAGGTCAGGGAGGAGAAATTATTATATCGCTCAGAAAGTTTCTACAAAGAAAATAATATAGAACTTCGCTTAAATAGAAAGGTTATGCGTGTTGAACCCAAGAGGAATCGAATTATCTTAGAGGATAAATCTCAACTTAGTTATGATTCCTTACTTATTGCTACGGGTGCTTCACCCAAGTTTCCTCATCTGGCGGGGATTAAGAAAAGAAATGTCTTTGGCTTCCGCACTATAAAGGATGTTAAGGAAATTGAAAAGATACTTCCGGTAGCAAAGAATGCTTGTATCTTAGGAGGAGGTCTTATTGGGCTTAAGGCAGCTTATGCTTTAAAGAAAAGAAATATTGAGGTGAAGCTAATCGTAAAGTCTAAACAGGTATTATCCCAGATGCTTGATTATAAAGCAGCGGGTTTTGTTCAGAAAAAAATAGAAGAGAATGGTATTGAGTTGATTTTTGGTCAAGATGCAGTCGAGATCATTGGTGATGGAGAGCTAAAGGCGATAAAGTTAGATTCAGGAAAGGTGATTGGCTGTTCCTTAGTAATTGTTGCAAAGGGAGTATCTCCTAACACAGATTTAGTAAAAGATACACCCATTAATGTTAGAGAAGGAATCATTGCTAACGAGTTTCTTCAGACAAATATCCCTAATATTTATACTGCTGGGGATGTTTGTGAGGGGTTCGATTTAGTCCTAAATGCGCCTTCGGTAAATGCACTCTGGCCAATTGCGGTAGAACAGGGAAGGGTTGCGGGTCAGAATATGACGGGCCAAGGTTTAAAATATCAAGGCTCTTTAGGGATGAATTCCTTAGAATTCTTTGGTCTGGCAGTCGTCTCATTAGGGATATTTAAGATAAAGGAGGATGATCCTAATTTTGAAGAGATAAAGTTCTTGGATGAAAAGCAAAATATCTATAAGAAGCTTATCTTAAAAGATAACTATTTAGTAGGTGCAGTCTTAGTAGGAGATATTAGAAATAGCGGGGTCTTTCTAAGATTAATTAGAGAGAGGATAAATATCAGTAGTTTAAAGGATAAGCTCCTTAATGAAAATTTTGGTTATCCAGAGATTATGGATTTAGTAAATCAAAAGGAGAATCTCTATGTCTAAATTGGTGGCAAGCTCAGCAATCAAAGGTGCGTGGGTTATTTTTAACCAGGCAAAGGAATTTTTAGATAAGGCAATTAAAGAAAAAGGTCAAGAGCAGAAGATAGGTTTTCCTGAGACTGCTTTTTATCTTCCTATGGCAAATGCATTATTAGGGCTGAAGGTAGAGAGATTAAAGGAGGTTGTGCCGATTTTAGAACATGCTAAATCTTTATTACCTAATCTACCTACAGAAAGGATTTGGCTTCCTTATTTAGGGGATACTTTAAATGCAGGTATTGCCACTTTGCTCTGTGAAGAGATTATTATGGCTTTACGCTATCTTTATAGAGAAGAACCACAGAAGGATTGCCAGGGATTTTTTACGGATACAATTATGCGTTCTTTGGGTATCCAGTTAGTTGATGGTCGCATGCCGGGGTTTGCAGCGATATTAGGGGCTGCCCCAAATAATCAGATTGCTGTAGATATAGTAAGACAGCTCCAGGGAAGAAATATCTTAGTCTTTGTAGGTTCTTCAGTTAACGGTCGCTCAATTATTGATCAGCTTTTAGAGGAGAATGTCCAGATGGGCTGGGATAATTATATTGTGCCTTATGGTAGGGATACCCTTTCTGCAATCTATCCTTTAAACTGGGCTATCCGCTCCGCATTAACCTTTGGAGGGATTAAGCCGGGGCAGGCGCAAAAATGTCTTTTATATACTAAAGAACGTGTATTTGCTTTTGGTTTGGTTTTAGGTGAGGTTGATGAGATAAAGTATGCCACCGGTGCAGGAGCAATAAGTATGGGATTTCCGATTATTGCGGATACGGATATACCGCAGATAAAACCTTCAGGGATAACTACCTACGAGGCATTGGTTAAGGAGTTAGATTATAAGAAGATAGTTTCTCGGTGTATTGAGGTAAGGGGGATAAAGGTCAAGGTTACACAAATACCTATCCCTGTGCCTTATGCAGCTGCTTTTGAAGGAGAGCGGGTAAGAAAAGAGAATCTCTATGTAGAATTTGGAGGCAAAAGTAGTCTTTCTTTTGAGTATCTGGTAACCAGAAAATCGGAAGAGGTAGAGGATGGCAAGATTGAGCTATTTGGTCCGGATATCGATGAGTTAGAAAAGGATAAATATTCTATGCCCTTAGCAATTATTGTCGAGGTCTATGGAAGAAAGATGCAGAAGGATTTTGAACCCATATTAGAGCGTCAGGTTCATCGTTTTATAAACTATGCGATGGGGCTTATGCATATCGGCCAGCGAGATATGAACTGGATTAGAATAAGTAAGGATGCCTTTAATAAAGGCTTCCGGCTTAAGCATATAGGGATTATCCTGCATGCTATGCTTCATCAGGAATACGGTGCAATTGTAGATAAGGTTCAGGTTAAGCTTTACACAAAACAGGAGGATGTACAGAGGCTTCTGGAAGAAGCCAAAAAAACATTTACTGAACGCGATGAACGTATTAGCGGAATGAGTGATGAGGCGGTGGATACCTTTTATTCTTGCCTTTTATGCCAGTCCTTTGCTCCCAATCATGTTTGTATCATTACCCCTGAACGTTTAGGTCTATGTGGGGCATATTCTTGGTTAGATGCCAAGGCTTCCTATGAGATTATGCCCTCTGGGCCAAATCAACCTATACAAAAAGGTCCGATACTTGATGAAAAGCTTGGACAATGGAAGAGTATCAATGATTTTGTATATCAAAAATCTAATAAAACCATTCAGAAGGTAAGCATGTATTCACTGATGGATTCACCTCAGTCTTCTTGTGGTTGCTTTGAGTGTATTGTGGCAATAATACCGGAAACAAACGGGGTGATGATTGTGAGTCGTGATTATACGGGAATGACCCCCTTGGGAATGACCTTTACTACATTAGCAGGTTCTGTAGGAGGAGGGGTTCAGACACCAGGATTTTTAGGGATAGGCAGGTTATACATTACGAGTAAAAAATTTATCTTAGCAGAGGGAGGGCTTAAACGGGTAGTCTGGATGCCCAAGGAATTAAAGCAGGCTTTAGAGGAGCGGATTAACCAACGTGCACAGGAATTAGGTATTCCAGATTTATTGGATAAGATTGCCGATGAGACCAAAGCGGTATCATTAGAGGAACTCTTAGATTTTTTAAAGAAAGTAGAACATCCTGTGCTTTCTTTGGAGCCTTTGATATAAGATATTTTTTTCTTGACTGTTTATGGCTATAATGTATAATACTCTCTGACGAAAGATGGGCCTATCTTTTTGGAAGAGATTTTCAGAGGTTCTTCTTATAATAATTCTTACTTTTAGTTATACTCCTTTAATCTTTTCCCAAGGCAAAAATGAACAGCTTGCCGAACAACCAAAGAGCGAAAAACTCCCTTTATTACAGAAGCAGGCAAGGCTCTATCGGGAGCAAGGATTGGAATTACAACAGCGGGGTGATTTAGAGAAGGCTTTAAGTTTTTATCGCAAGGCACAGGAATTAGATCCTGGTTATGCGGTAGTCTATAATGATTTAGGGATAATATATGAAGCCATGAATATGGTTGAACAAGCAGAGGAGAGTTACCTTAAGGCTATTCAGATTGATCCTTACTATTTAAGCCCCTACTCAAATTTAGCCTTACTCTACGAGAAAAAGCGGGATTTAGATAAGGCAGCCTTTTACTGGGAAAAGCGTGTAAAATTGGGTTCTTCTAGCGACCCCTGGACCCAGAAGGCTAAGCAACGTCTTAAAGATATTGCTAAGATTAAGGGGATTTCCTCAAATAGTATCTTAAAAGAATCTGAGGTAACTGAGCTAGTAAAGGACATCTTAGGAGAAAGGGCGATTCAGCGGGAGGATGATAAAGAACTTGCTAAGTTTTATTTTAGGCAAGCCCAGATAAGTTATAATAAGGCTGATAATGTCACTGCCTTAAAGAAAGCAATCGATGCTTTACAGCTAGATCCTACTAATTCTGAGATTAAAAGGTTCATCGAAAAAGTACGGGCAAGATTGTTATCAAAATAAGAAACCACAACTTTTATTTTCCCTACCCCAATTGTTTCCATGTGTTAGTTAATGAATAAAAAGAAGATATATTTAGTGGATGCTACTGCTTTTTGTTATCGGGCATTTTATGCTTTAAAGGGACTATTTACCTCTTTTGGACAACCTACTAATGCTATATATGGATTTGTGAATATGTTAAATAAGATTCTGAAGAATGAAAAACCACAATTTTTCGGGGTCTGCTTTGATGTTTCCCGAAAAACCTTTAGGCAGGAGAAATTTGCTGAATATAAACTTCAACGTCCACCCATGCCGGATGAACTGTCTAGTCAGATACCCTTCATAAAAAGGATCGTATCTAATTATGGGATCAGGATCATTGAGAAAGAAGGTTATGAGGCAGATGATATAATTGCTACCTTGGTTAAGAAAGCCAAGGATAAGAATTTTTTTGTTACCATTATAAGTTCAGATAAAGATATACTTCAGTTAGTAGATGAAAATACTGTAGTATTTAGCCCTTATAAAGAGGCAGGGATACTTTATGACCGTAAAAAGATCTCAGAACGCTTTGGGGTGGAGCCGGAAAGGATAGTTGATATCATTGCCTTAATGGGGGATGATGTGGATAATATCCCCGGCGTCTCAGGTATTGGAGAGAAAACCGCGGTAGAGCTAATTAGAACCTTCGGAAGTTTAAAGGATTTATTAAGTAATATTGATAAGATAAAAAAAGAGAGGATAAAAGAGGCAATTAAAAATAGTATTGAAAAAATAAGATTAAATCAACAATTGGTGACCTTAAAGGATGATCTACAGATAGACCTAGAACCCGAGGATTTAAAAATTAGTAAGGCGGATTATCAGGAGTTATTTAAGATCTTTAATTATCTTGAATTTAAAACCCTCCTTAAAAATCTTCCACTTCAAGAAGAAAAAAAGGAAAATCAACCTCTGGTTTTATCACTTGAAGAAGAATTTATAAAAAAGATTTTAAAATCTACCAATGAGTTATTTTTATATGGTTTTAGTACAAAAGAGCTTATCTTTTATACAGAAGATAGATTTTTTCAAATCAAGGATAATCCTAATTATCTTAAGGAGATATTAACTAATCCTCAGATAAAAAAGATAGGTCACGATTTAAAAAGGATGATGGTATCTTTAGCGAAAGAGGGAATAGATTTAAAAGGATTGTATTTTGATACCATGATCGCCGGTTATCTTCTTAACCCCAGCAAAAATGACTATAGCTTAAATACTCTTGCCTGGGATTATCTGGGTAAAACAGGAATGGGATCTTTAAATAACAAGACTGCTATCGAACTAATCTTAGAACTGAAGCCCATATTAGAAAAGGAACTTAAACAAAAAGCTCTCTTTAAACTTTTTATGGATTTAGAGATGCCTTTGGTTGAGGTTTTGGCAGAGATGGAGTTAACGGGTATAAGTTTAGATACCCAGATGCTTAAGGAACTTTCTCAAAAGATCGAGAAGAAATTAATAAAATTAATTGATGAGATCTATATTTTAAGCGGTTGTCAATTTAACCTTAATTCACCCAAGCAATTAAGAGAGATACTCTTTGAGAGACTGAAGCTACCCATAGTTAAGAAAAGTAAGACCGGACCTTCTACTGATGAAGAGGTCTTAAAGAGCCTTTCTGCTTACCATCGATTACCTCAACTATTACTTGAATATCGGCAATTAACTAAATTAAAAACTACCTATGTTGATGTTTTGCCCAATCTGATTGATCCTTACACTAATAGAGTTCATACATTTTTTAATCAAACGGGCACAGAGACAGGAAGGCTCAGTTCAAGCAATCCTAATCTTCAAAATATCCCTATAAAGACAGAGATCGGAAGAAATATTAGACGTGCGATAGTCTGCTTTAATCAGGATAGTTTTCTTTTATCCTGTGATTACTCCCAGATAGAACTGAGGATTCTTGCCCATCTCTGTCATGACGAGAATCTCCTTTCAACATTTAGACAAGACAAAGACATTCATCGGATTACCGCATCTTTAATCTATGGTTTGGATGAAGAAGATATAGACGATTCTATGCGTGAGATAGCCAAGAGGGTAAACTTCGGGATTATTTATGGTCTGACTGCCTACGGTTTAAGCCGTGATCTGGGGATTTCGGTTGAGCAAGCACAGGGATTTATTGATGCTTATTTTGTAAGGTATCCTAAGGTAAAAGAATATATAGATGAGCAGATAATAAAAGCCCAAAAGAATGGTTTTGTAAGTACTATCTTAGGAAGACGTAGATACATTTCGGAGATTAACAGTAAAAATCAGAGCATTCGTCAGTTTGCTCAGCGTCAAGCAGTGAATGCCCCTGTACAGGGCTCCGCTAGTGATTTAATAAAGTTAGCGATGATTCAGATACATCGTGAGATAAAAAAAAGAAACCTTAAAACAAAAATGATTCTTCAAATCCATGATGAATTGTTGTTTGATGTTCCAGATAATGAGATGGATTTATTTGTAAGTTTGGTAAAGGATAAAATGGAGAATGTTTTAAAATTAGATGTACCGATAAAGGTACAGGTAAAAAAAGGCAAAAACTGGTTAGATATGGAGGTGATCAAATGAAGATCGCAATGTGTGCCTCAGAGGTAGTGCCTTTTGCCAAGACGGGAGGTCTGGCAGATGTACTGGGAGCTTTGCCTTTGGCATTAGAGGAGCTTGATCAACAGATAATTTTAGTGATGCCAAAGTATAAGGTGATTAGCGATGCTAAGTTTAACATCCAAAGCTTAAAAGGTAATATCCTATATTCTACTATCGGTAAAAACATAAAGGTTTATTTTATAAAACATCAAAAATATTTTAATCGCGATGGTCTTTATCAAGATAAAAAAGGGGATTATAAGGATAATCTGGATAGATTTGCCTATTACTGTAGGGCGACCTTAGCATTAATAAAAAAGATAGATTTTAAACCCGATATCATTCATTGTCATGATTGGCAATCTGCCTTGATTCCTGTATATTTAAAAAATCTCTATAAGGATGACCCTTTCTATAAAAATACAAAGACCGTCTTAACCATACATAATCTGGGTTATCAAGGATTGTTTCCTAAGGAGGAGTTTCCTAAATTGGGTCTTAGCTGGGAGCTTTTTAATATGGATATGCTTGAATTTTATGGAAAGATAAACATCTTAAAGGGCGGAATTGTTTTTTCTGATTTAATTAGCACAGTAAGTCAAACTTATAGTAAAGAGATACAAACTAAAGAGTTTGGTTTTGGTTTAGAGGGTGTCTTAGGTAAACGTAAGGATTCTTTATTTGGAATCCTGAATGGTTTGGATTATTCTATTTGGAATCCCCAGAACGATAAATTTATTACCACGAATTATTCTCTAAATAATTTAGAGGATAAATATAAAAACAAAAGAGAACTCCAAAAAATCTGTAACTTACCCCTTAAAAAAGAGATACCCCTTTTAGGGATAGTCTCAAGATTGGCTCAACAGAAGGGATTCGATATCTTACTAGAAGCGATGGAGGAGATTGCTAAGATGGAGATCCAGATGGTGATCTTAGGGGTAGGTGATTTAAAATACCATCAGCTCTTACAGGATATCGCCAGAAGATTTCCTAAGATTTTATCTTTGCATCTTAAATTTGATGACCCTTTAGCGCATAAGATATATGCAGGTTCTGATATATTCCTTATGCCTTCTAGGTACGAACCCTGTGGTTTAGGCCAGATGATCAGTTTAAAATACGGAACCATACCTTTGGTATTTAAGACAGGGGGGTTAGCAGACACGGTGAATGAAAAGAATGGTTTTGTTTTTGAAAATTATACCAAAGAAGATTTATTAAAGACTATAAAACAAGCAATAGATACCTTTAAGAATAAAGAAAGATGGCTTATGCTTATGAGGAATGCCATGCAGTGTAACTTCTCTTGGTTTGAATCGGCAAAAAGATATATCCAGTTATATGAAAGGGCAACTCAAGGATAGGTTGGTTATTGGGATTACCGGAAGCTTTGGTAGTGGAAAGACCACGGTAGCAAGGATATTTAAAAAATATGGGGCAAAGGTTATAGATTTAGATAGATTAGCCCATCGTTGTATAAGAAGAGGTAGCCCCGCCTATAAAAAAATAATAGGATTATTGGGTAAAGAGATTCTTAACATAAATAAACAGATTAATCGAAAAAAATTAGCAAATATAGTATTTAATAATAAAAAGCTTTTACTTAAGTTAAATTGTATCATTCATCCCAAGGTAATAAAGATAGTTAAAGAAAAGCTTCATTCTTTTAAAAAGGGAATAGTGGTTTTGGATGCTCCTCTTTTATTAGAAGCAGGATTAGCGCAGATTGTAGATATATTGATCGTAGTGAAGATAGACAGAAAAATCCAGATTGAAAGAATTAAGAAGAAATTCTCGATGGAAGAGGAAGAGATATTAAAAAGGATTAAGGCACAGATGCCCTTATCTAAAAAAATTAAGATGGCAGATTTCGTAATAGATAATACATTCAGTCTTAAAAAAACAAAAAGACAGGTAAACAAAATAATAAGGAGGTTGAGGTGGAGAAATTAAACATAGCAGTTTTAAAAGAAATGAGACTGCCTGAGTTAACTAACCTAGCTAAAGAATTAAATGTAAATGGTTTTAGTGGTTTGCGTAAGCAAGACCTTATTTTTAAAATCCTTCAAGCACAGGCAGAAAAAGAGGGGTTGATGTTTGGGGAAGGGGTTTTAGAGATTCTTCCTGAGGGGTTTGGTTTTTTAAGATCTCCTAATTATAATTATCTGCCTTGTCCTGATGATATCTATATCTCCCCTTCTCAAATAAGAAAATTTGATTTAAGGACAGGAGATACGGTAAGTGGCCAAATCCGGCCACCTAAAGAAGGAGAAAAGTACTTTGCCCTTTTAAAGGTTGAGGCAGTCAATTTTGAGAATCCCGAGGAAATAAAGGAAAAGGTGCTCTTTGATAATCTTACTCCTATATATCCTCATGAGCCATTTAACTTAGAATGTCCTGCGGATGAGATATCTATTCGGATTATGAGTCTGCTTACTCCTATTGGCAAAGGACAACGTGGTCTAATTGTAGCCCAACCTTATAGTGGTAAAACCGTGCTTCTCCAGAAACTTGCGAATGTGATTATGCGTAATCATCCGGATGTAATCTTGATTGTACTTCTTATTGATGAGCGACCTGAAGAGGTTACTGATATGCAGAGGAATGTCAAGGGTGAGGTGATCTCTTCTACATTTGATGAACCACCGGAAAGGCATGTGCAGGTAGCGGAGATCGTCTTAGAAAAAGCAAAGCGATTAGTTGAGCATAAGCGTGATGTGGTAATCCTGTTGGATAGTATAACCCGCTTAGCCAGGGCTTACAATGCGGTGGTGCCTCATAGTGGTAAGGTTCTTTCAGGAGGTATAGACTCCAATGCCCTGCAAAAACCAAAAAGATTCTTTGGGGCAGCGAGGGCGGTAGAGGAAGGGGGTAGTCTTACTATAATTGCCACTGCGTTGATTGATACCGGAAGCCGTATGGATGAGGTAATCTTTGAGGAATTTAAAGGCACAGGGAATATGGAATTACAACTTGACAGAACTCTTTTTCAGCGTAGAATTTATCCCGCTATCGATATAAAACGTTCTAATACCCGTCATGAGGAGTTACTGGTAAAACCCGAGCAACTCCAGAAGATTTGGGTATTAAGGAAGGTTTTAAATGAACTTAATAATGTTGAGGCAATGGAGCTATTAATTGAGAAGTTATCGAAGACAAAGAACAATGAGGAGTTTCTTGCCAGTATGAACCAGTAACTTAAAAGGAGGTAAACCTAAGATGAAGGATAATATCCATCCAAGGTATCAGGACTGTGTAATTGTATGTGCTTGCGGAAATACGATCCATAGCCGTTCTACCAAGCCTAACATCCGTGTAGAGATATGTTCAAGATGTCATCCCTTTTTTACGGGAAAACAGAAATTTGTTGATACCGCAGGAAGGGTTGAGAGGTTTATGAAGCGTTATGGGAAAAAAGAATAAAAGATGTACCAGTATTTAGAAAAATTAGAACAGCATTATAAGGAATTAGAGCAACTTTTAGCCTCTTCTGAGGTTATTGCGGATAAAGAAAGATATCAGGGCTATGCCAAGGAGATGGCGCAGATAAAAGAAGAGGTATTTTTATTTAGAGAGTTTAAAAGAGTATCTGAAGAGTTAGAGAAATTAAAAACAGTGCTTTTAGAGAAGCATGAGAAGGAATTTATAGAGTTAGTTAAAAGGGAGTTAGATGAACTTCAGAAAAAAAGGTTATCTTTGGAAGAAGAGATAAGAAAAAGATTAAGCAGTCAAGATCCAGATTTAAATAAAGATGTAATAATGGAGATAAGACAGGGCACAGGGGGAGATGAGGCAGGACTATTTGCTGCTGATTTATATCGAATGTATACAAGATACTCTGCAAGAAAAGGCTGGATAGTTGAGCTAATGTCCTGCAGTTCTAATGAAGCAGGGGGTTTTAAAGAGATAGTCTTTAGCGTAAAAGGCAAAGATGCCTATAAAAGACTTAAATTTGAAAGTGGGGTGCATCGTGTCCAAAGGATTCCAGCAACTGAGGCGCAAGGTAGAATCCATACCTCTACCGCTACGGTAGCAGTGCTTATTGAACCAAAGGAAATTGATCTGGTTATTGAATCAAAGGATTTAAGAATCGATACCTTTAGATCCTCTGGGCCAGGTGGACAACATATGCAAAAAACCGATTCCGCAGTAAGGATTACCCATATCCCTACCGGAATGGTGGTTGCCTGTCAGGATGAACGCTCTCAAATAAAGAATAAAAATAAAGCAATGCGTATTCTAAGAGCGCGTCTTTTGGAGATGAAACAGAAGGAGGAGTTTGAAAGGATCTCCCAAACAAGAAGAGCTCAGATTGGTTCTGGTCAGAGAAGTGAGAAGATTAGAACCTATAACTTTCCTGAGCACAGAGTAACTGACCATCGCGTTAATTTAACTTTATATAAACTAGATACAATTCTTGATGGGGATTTGGATGAGCTAATTGATGCTCTTATGACCCAGCTGGATATTAATAAAAATGAATGAGACCGAGATCCTATTTACAGAGATTTTAAACTGCGACAGATTCTATCTGTATGAGAATAGAGAGCTAATTCTTAAAAAAGATAGGTCTTCTCTGCTTGCCGCCATATTAAAAAGAAGGATGTATGGTCAGCCAATTCAATATATCTTAGGTAAAACTGAATTTATGGGATTAGAGTTTAAACTTACCCCTTATGTATTTATTCCTCGTCAAGAAACGGAGATTTTGGTTGAGACCGCATTAAATTATCTCAAGAGGATAAAAAATAAAGAGATAAGAATTCTTGACCTTGGTACAGGTTCGGGTTGTATTGGTATATCCTTAGCAAAATTTTTCCCCCAGGCTGAGATAGATGCCACCGATATATCCGATGAGGCCTTAAAGGTAGCTAAAGAAAATGCGATTTTAAATAATGTTGAGATAGATTTCATTAGGGCAGATCTTTTTAATAGTGATTGTTTAAGGTTTAAGCGTTATCGATTAATTGTCAGTAACCCCCCTTATATAGCTACTAAAGAAATAGATACCTTGGCCTCTGAGATAAAATATGAGCCACGCATTGCTTTAGATGGTGGTAAGGATGGTTTAGATTTCTATCGCAGGATAATTAAGGATGCTTCTGATTATTTGGAAGAAGACAGCTTTTTAATAATGGAGATGGGATTTAATCAAAGACCAGCGATAGAAGCTATATTTAATGGCCTAAAGGATATCGAGGTTATTAAGATCGTTAAGGATTACAATAATATTGAACGGGTGATTGTAGCAAAAAAGGTAAAAAATGGATAAATTAGTTATTGAAGGAGGAACAATCTTAAAAGGCGAGGTAACTATTTCTGGCGCAAAGAATGCGGTTCTACCGATATTTGCTGCTACCCTCCTAACCGATGATGCCTGTATAATTAAAAATGTACCTAATCTGCGTGATACACAAACAATGATAAAGATATTACGCTCTTTAGGTAAAGAGGTGATCTTAGAAAAGAATACCGTTACTGTTACCTCTACGGGCAAAATAAACTTTGTTGCTGATTATAAATTAGTCTCAACAATGCGTGCATCCTTTTGTGTGTTAGGTCCTCTTTTGGCTAAGTTAAAGAGGGCAAAGGTCTCTTTGCCAGGTGGATGTGTCATTGGGATAAGGCCAGTAGATTTGCATCTTAAGGGCTTAAAAGCATTAAATGCAGATATCAGTATCGAATCAGGTTATGTGGTAGCCAAGGCCAATCGTCTTAAGGGAAGACACATCTATTTAGGTGGAGTATTTGGCTCTTCGGTCTTAGCAACTGCCAATGTAATGATGGCAGCCACCTTAGCAGAAGGAAGGACAATAATTGAGTCCGCTGCTTGTGAGCCAGAGGTGATAGATCTGGGTGAGTTTTTAATAAAGATGGGAGCAAAGATCAAAGGTGTTGGTACACCGCTGATTGAGATAGAAGGGGTAAAACATCTACACGGAGCCAGCCATCAGGTAATCCCCGATAGAATAGAGGCGGGAACATTTATGATCGCTGCCTTAATAACTAAAGGTGATATTCTTATAAAAAATTTATGTTACCAACACTTAGGTGCGTTAATCGATAAGCTTTTAGAGGCAGGGGCACAGATAAGTATAGTTGATCATTGTTCTTTACGCGCTCGCTTTAAAAGAAGACTTAAACCTGTAAATGTAACTACCCTTCCTTATCCTGGTTTTCCCACCGATATGCAAGCACAGATAATGAGTTTAATGGCAGTTACTCCTGGGATAAGTGTGATTACGGAAAAGATCTATCCGGATCGATTTATGCATGTGGCTGAGCTTAATCGGATGGGAGCCTATATCCAAAGGGAAGGACCTCATGCGATTGTTGAAGGGGTAAGATTGCTTTCGGGAGCTCCGGTAATGGCTTCGGATTTAAGGGCCTCCGCATCCTTGGTATTAGCGGGCTTGGTAGCTAAAGGGATAACTACGGTTTCCCGGATTTATCATTTAGAGCGGGGTTATGAAAATTTTGAGATAAAATTACAGAATTTAGGGGCAAAACTTTGGAGGGAGAAGGAATGATCTTGATGATTGATAACTACGACTCCTTTACCTATAATCTTGTGCAATATTTAGGTTCTCTGGGACAGAGGGCAAAGGTCTTTAGAAACAATAAGATAACTTTAGACCTGATAAAAAGATTAAAACCTGACAAGATCGTTATCTCCCCTGGTCCGGGTAGACCTGAATATGCGGGGATTACCTGCGAGCTCATAAAGGAGTTTGCCGGAAGGATTCCCATATTAGGGGTCTGCCTTGGACATCAGGCAATTGGTTTTGTTTTTGGAGCAAGGATCATTAATGCCAAAAGATTAATGCATGGTAAGACCTCGCTTATTTATCATAATCAACGCACCATATTTAAAGGAATACCCAATCCTTTTGAGGCAACACGATATCATTCTCTTATTGTCGAGAAAAATAGCCTTCCTAAAATCCTTCAGATCACTGCCTGGACTAAGGATGATGAGATTATGGGTTTAAAGCATAAAGATTATCCTGTATGGGGGCTACAGTTTCATCCCGAATCAATCTTGACCAGATCAGGACTTGATATTTTAGCTAATTTTTTAAAGGTATAAATGAAAAAAAAGGATATTTTAAAAGAGATAATTATCAAGAAAAAAGAAAGGATCATTTTAGCTAAACAGAATTTACCTGAGGAGGAATTAAAGGAAAGGATTAAGGAGCTTAAGCCTACTAACCCTTTTATTAAAGCGATCTTAAAGCCCCATTTTATCTCTTTAATCGCTGAGATTAAAAAACAATCCCCTTCCAAAGGAATAATCCGCAATAACTTTAATCCATTAGAGATTGCTAGAATCTATCAAGACGCAGGTGTTCAGGCGATCTCGGTATTAACGGAAGAGGATTATTTTGGAGGAAGTATCTTAACCTTAGCAGAGATTAAAAAAGAGATAAAATTACCTATGCTTAGGAAAGATTTTATCCTTGAGCCATATCAGATATATGAATCGCGCTTCTATGGTGCGGATGCGGTACTTTTAATCGCTACTGTTTTATCAAAAGAGAGGTTAAAAGAATTAATGGATTTAGCTAAAGAGATTGGTCTTGAGACCCTCGTTGAGGTTCATGATGAAAAAGAATTAAAGAAGGTTTTATCCTTAAAAGCTTCTTTAATCGGGATAAATAATCGGGATCTACATACCTTAGAGGTTGATCTAAAAACTACGGAAAGGCTTTATCCCTTAATCCCCAAGGATAAGGTGGTAGTAGTAGAAAGCGGAATAAGAACCCACCAGGATGTTTTATTTTTGAAGCTCTTAGGAGTAAATGCAGTATTAATTGGTGAAGCAATTATGGAAGCAGAGGATATAAGAAGAAGAATAGAGGAACTTATGGGATGGTAAAGATAAAGATATGTGGAATAACTAATTTATCGGATGCCTTAACCTCAATTAATGCGGGTTGCCATGCCTTAGGATTTATCTTCTATAAAAAGAGCCCACGTTATATCTCTGCCCAAAGGGCAAAGCAGATAATTAGAAACCTACCTAAAAAGATTAAAAAGATTGGGGTATTTGTAAATGCCAAAGAAAAGATAATAAAGGATATTGCCAGGATTTGCAAGCTTGATCTCCTGCAGTTTCATGGAGATGAATCTCCCCGGTTTTGCCAGCAATTTAAAGATTATCCGGTGATTAAGGCATTTAGGATAAAAGACCGCATAGATTTATCGGAGATCTTAAGTTATAATACCTCTGCCTACCTATTTGATACCTTTGTAAAATCTAAATCGGGAGGAACGGGTAAGCATTTTAATTGGGATTTATTAAAGGCAATTAGAGACAAGATTAGAAAACCTATCTTTTTATCGGGAGGCTTAGATCTAAGAAATGTAAAAGAAGCAATAAAGCTTATTAGACCTGACTGGGTAGATGTCTCAAGTTCTTTAGAGATAAAGCCAGGCAAGAAAGATCCGCATAAGATTATAAGATTCATAAAGGCAGTAAAGGCAATTAAAATATAAGGGTTTTTATGTTACCGGATAAGAAAGGTCATTTTGGTGAATTTGGGGGAAGATTCGTTCCTGAGACATTAATGTATGCTTTAGAGGAATTAGAGAAAGAATATAAAAAGGCAAGACGTGATAAAGGATTTATTCAGGAGCTTAATTATTATCTTAAAGAATATGCGGGAAGGCCGACACCCTTATATTTTGCAAAAAATTTAAGTAGATACTTGGGGGTGAGGGTATATCTTAAAAGGGAGGATTTACTTCATACCGGCGCCCATAAAATAAATAATACCTTAGGTCAGGTTCTTTTGGCTTTAAGGATGAAAAAATCGCGCATCATTGCTGAGACTGGAGCAGGTCAGCATGGTGTAGCTACCGCTACGGTATCTGCCCTTTTTGGTTTAAGATGCGATATCTATATGGGTGCGCACGACATTGAGCGCCAAAGACTTAATGTCTTCAGGATGAGATTGTTAGGAGCGAATGTTTTAGCGGTAAATACAGGCTCAAAGACTTTAAAGGATGCCATGAATGAGGCGATTCGTGACTGGGTTACTAATGTAGTCACTACCCATTATATTATCGGAAGTGTAGCAGGCCCCCATCCTTATCCGATGATAGTCAGGGACTTTCAATCGGTAATTGGTAAAGAAACAAAAAAACAAATCTTAGAAAAAGAAAAAAGGCTTCCTGATTATCTGATTGCTTGTGTAGGGGGAGGCAGTAATGCCATGGGGCTTTTTTATCCTTTTTTTAAAGATAAAGAGGTAAAATTCATTGGGGTAGAAGCTGCCGGATTAGGATTAAGTTCAGGAAGGCATGCTGCTACATTAGTGGCAGGAAGACCGGGGATCTTACATGGTTCAAAATCTGATCTTTTAGAAGATAGATTTGGTCAGATTAAGACAGCCCATTCTATCGCTGCTGGCTTAGATTATCCGGGGGTAGGTCCAGAGCATGCTTACTATAAAAGGATTGGTAGGGCAAGTTATGTCGCAGTGAATGATCAGCAGGCATTAGAAGGTTTTAGATTACTTTCCCAGACCGAAGGAATAATCCCTGCCCTTGAGCCAGCACATGCGATATATTATTTAAAGATACTTAGCAAAAGAATAAAAAAAGATTCTGTTATTGTTGTCTGTCTTTCTGGAAGGGGAGATAAGGATACCTATATTGTAGCCAATAAATTAAGATTATAATGAACAGGATAGAGGTTAAGTTTAGAGAGTTAAAAAGAAAGGGCAAAAAGGCTTTTATTGTTTTTATTACTGCAGGCTATCCGGATTTAAAATTAACCAAAAGATTGATCTTTGAATTCGATAGGATAGGGGTGGATATCTTAGAGTTAGGGGTTCCTTTTTCTGATCCTTTAGCGGATGGTCCGATAATTCAAGAAGCTTCTGAAATTGCTTTAAAGAAAAAAACTAATCTTAACAATATATTAGATTTAGTAAAAAGGGTGCGCAGAGATATCCAGATTCCTATCTGTCTTATGTCCTATTACAATCCTATATTCTGCTTTGGACAAAAGAGGTTCTTTAAAAAAGCAAGACAGTGCGGGGTAGATGGTTTAATTGTCCCTGACCTTCCTGTTGAGGAGGGTAGAGCTTTTATCAGAGAAGCGGAGAAAGAAGGCTTAGATACCATACTTTTTGTTGCTCCTACCACTACCCTAAAGCGCCTAAGATTTATTCTAAGATTAGCAAAGGGATTTATCTATTATATTTCTTTAACCGGGGTTACCGGACCGCGGAATATCTTAGCTTCAGATTTGATTAAAAATCTAAGATTAATTAAGAGATATACCTCTAAACCCGTATGTGTAGGTTTTGGTATCTCTAATCCTTCGCAGGTTAAACAAATATATCAATTTGCTGACGGGGTAATTGTGGGCAGTGCAATTATCAAAAAGATTAAGGACAACCTTGATAAAAAATATTTACTCAAAAAGGTTATTAAATTTGTTGAGACTCTTAAAGGAAGATGAAGCAGGAATATATAATAACAACATTAAATAACCATTTAAGGATTGTTACTTCTAATATGCCCGCCATGAAATCAGTGGCTTTAGGTATCTGGATAAAGGTGGGCGGAAGGTATGAAGAAGCAGGGTTTAAGGGTATCTCCCATTTCTTCGAACATCTCGCTTTTAAAGGTACAAAAAAATATTCTTGTCAAAGAATTAAAGAATCAATTGAGGGTGTAGGTGGCTCTTTAAATGGATTTACCTCTGAAGAATTAACCTGTTATCTGGTTAGGTTACCCTCAGATTATATAAAGACTGCCCTGGATATCCTTTCTGATATGGTTATAGATGCTCTTTTAGAACCCCAGGATATTGAAAAGGAAAGAACCGTGATATTAGAAGAGATAAAGATGTATAAGGATCTACCCCAGCTTTATGTGCATGAACTTTTAAATGAGTTACTTTGGCCAAGGCATCCCTTAGGTATGCCCGTAGTAGGGACTATGGAGTCAGTAACCAGAATACAAAGAAAAGATCTCCTCCGCTTTAAGAATGATTATTATAATCCTAAAAATATTACAGTAAGTGCGGTGGGCAATCTTAACCAAGATAAATTTATAAAGATGGTAGAGGAAAGATTTTCCTTTTTTATTGCGGGTAAAAATAGTACTTTTAAAAAAGCAGACCAAAACCTTAATGAACCTAGATTAAAATTACTTCCCAAAGAAACAGAACAGACGCATTTAGCATTAGGATTTTATGGTTTAAAAAGAAACCATCCTTTGAGATATGCTTTATCTTTATTGCATATTATCTTAGGAGCCAATATGTCCAGTCGTCTCTTTAATGAATTAAGAGAAAAAAGAGGCTTGGCTTATGAGATTGGTACACAATTAAAGCGTTTCTACGATACGGGAGCATTCGTTGTGCATGCAGGGGTTGATAACCAGAAGGTAATACAGGCGATAGAATTAATCTTAAAAGAGTTAAAGAAGATAAAAGAAAGCCTGGTAAGCGATAATGAATTTAAGCGGGCAAAAGAGTTCTACCTCGGACAATTAATGCTTACCCTGGAAGATACCTTAGATAATATGCTCTGGGTAGGTGAGATGCTTACTACCTTGGATAGGATATATACTTTCGAAGATACAGTTAAGCAGTTAGAAAAAATCACACCCCAGCAGATAAGAGAGGTGGCTAAGCTTCTCTTTAAACAGGAAAGACTGAAACTTGCTCTTATCGGGCCTTTAAAGGATAAAGAGGAAGAGATTCTTAAGAAACTCTCTTTTTAAAATTAAATAATGAATATCTTAGCCTTATTAATACTTTTATTTATCTTATCTATTTTCTCATTTTTCTTTTCAGCTTCGGAAACCGCGATAATTGGTTTAAGTAAAATAAAGCTAAGGCATATGATTGATAAAGGGATAAAGAAGGCTTATTCGATTCAGCATTTACTTACTAAACTGGATAGATTTATCGCTGCTATATTAATCGGTAATGACTTTGTAAATATCGCTATCTCTGCAATTGTAACCGCAATATTTGTAAGGTGGTTTGGTTATCATTGGGGTGTAGTTATTGCTACGTTTAGTTCAACCTTTTTTGTGCTTATTATGTGTGAGATAACCCCTAAGATATTAGCTACCAAGCATACAGAAAAGATTGCTGTTTTTACCGCTCCTTTTATGGAAAGATTTATCCAGTTATTTTATCCCTTTATCTTTATTTTCACCTCAACCGGTAATTTTATTTTAAAAATATTAAGGATCGGTCCGGTAAAGAGGTCTCCGCTTATAACCGAAGAAGAATTAAGGACAATGATTGAGGTGGGTAAGGAAGAGGGTGTTTTAAGTGAGGAAGCAAGAAGAATGCTTCATCGCATCTTTGAATTTGGGGATACAAGGGTAGTGGATGTGATGGTACCTAAGGAAAGGATGATTGCGGTAAATATAAAAGTGGTACCTCAACAACTACTAGATATCTTTGTGGAGGAAGGGCATGCGCGCTTACCGGTATACGAAGAGTCTATTGATAATATTGTAGGTATAATCTATGCCCGCGATCTCCTTTATACCATAAGGGATAAGAACTTATTTTTAACCTCTGACCTTGTGCGTCCAGCTTACTATGCGTCCTACAAGATGCGGGTTAATGAGCTTTTAAAAGAATTTCAACTAAAAAAGATCCAGATTGCGATTGTAGTAGATGAAAATAAGAAAACCTTGGGTTTGGTCACCTTAGAGGATCTTTTGGAAGAGATCGTTGGTGAGATAGAAGAAGAATATCCCACACCCCCTTTTTAGTTAAAAATTAGATAGTAGCAATTCCCTATAAAAGAGTGCCGATGAGAAAAATTTGTAAATATGTTATGCTAGGATTATTTTTAGGTCTTTTGCTTAAGGAAATTAGTTTGGCTTCTGACATAAAAAAGGCCGATGAATTGTTTGATAAAGGGATATTTCAGGAAGCGTTGAAGGAGTATGAACTGGTATTTAATAAGGAGGCTACTGATACTGAGATACGCTGGAAGGCATTTTTTAGAATCTGCGAGTCTTTGATCCATCTTTTCCGCTATGGGGAAGCAGCAGAAAAATTGATTTCTACACCTGTGCCCCAAACAATGCCACATCGTGCACATATCCTAATTCTTAAAGCCGAGATACTTAGGAATTTTTTAATGCGGTATTCATCTCTCCTAAGAGGTAATGTCATAGATGGGGAGGAGGGTAGTGTTTTCCGCTTAACCCCTGATGAGATAAAAGGTGAAATTAGAAAAGCTTACAAACAGCTTTGGGAATTGCGAAATGAACTTGTAATGATGGATATAAGAAAGGAAGAATATTTTCTTGATATTAAAGATATTGATTTTGGCATGTATCCTACCCTGTTTGATTATTTGATTTTAAGCTGGACTAATTTTCTGTTAAATGTAGAGGCTCCAAATTTAAGTGAAGGGGCATTTAAACCTAAGGCAGACTTACTTTTAGTTGAAGAATTTAAACAGTCAGTTAATTTAGATGATTCGCCGGCATTAACTGCAGCGCAACTTTTGGAAGAAGCAAACAGATTTAGCCAAAAAGGCCGTTTTGAAGCAGCTGAAAGGTGGAAGATAAAACGAATTTTGCTTCCTTTAAAATATCCCAATTTATTTGATTTAAGAGAGTTAACTGAAGATAAAACTTTATATGAGGATAAAGATTTGCAGGAATACAAAGAACGCGCTAAGAATATTCTTCTTAAATGGATGGAAAAATTTAAAACAAGCGAAGCTAAAGCAGAAGCAGGCTATGAGACTGCGGTAATATTGAAGGATGCTAACAAGTTAGCTGAGGCGGTAAGATTATGTGAGAAAATAGAAAGGGATTTTCCGGGTACTCATGGAAGTCGTTATGCTGAGGCTCTACGTTTAAAGATCCAGATACCTCAACTTAGTCTTAAAGCAAAAACGGTTATGCCTCCTGCTAATGATGCCTTTACTATCACGACAAAGAATCTTAAGTCAGTCTATTTCCGTATTTACCAGGTAACCCCTGAAGAGCTTAAAGACGAATTTATTAGTTTCCGGGCGAAAGAATACGGTAGTGCTTATGAGTGATTTGAAGGCTGGTCTAATATATTTAACCTCAATTGGTATGGGGCAAATTCCTGGCTTAAATCATATTTGTCAGAAAAGACTCCTTATAAAGAATGGAATATCAAAACTGGTGATATTGGTGATTATGCATCGATTACCCAGAAAGTAAGTCCACCAGAATTAGAGACAGGAATTTATTTAGTTTTAGCCTGTGCAGATGATTCATTTAAAATAGGCAGTTCCCTTCTTTCAGCTTGTTTTCTCAATGTTACTGATTTTGTTCTTATTGGCACAGCCGGATTTACTACCAAGACACAAGATGCTTATTATGATTTTATCGAGGGCAAAGGTTTTAACAAAATTAGTGATGAAGGTTTTCATTTCTATACTTTAAATGCCAAAACAGGAAAACCTATAGGAAATGTAGACTTAGATGTTTGGACATATTTATCTCAATCCTCAAAGAGAGATTATTATTTTAATCTTAAGACCGATAAAGAAGGATTTACTTCTTTATCCTTACCAGTTAGTGTTTCTCCTGGTGCTTATAATCATTATAATGTGGACCCTCTTGCTAAATCTAAAAAGTCCTTTTCTTATTGGAGCCGCAGTCAATATCTCAGTTACTCCTCTCCTAGTCCAATAGAGCTCTTTATCGAAACAGATAGACCGATATACCGACCGCAAGATAAGGTGCAAGCAAAGGTAGTTATAGTTTGGAGAACGTCTGAGGGATTTAGGACTTTAGGCGATAAGCAATCTGTAACTTTCTCTGCTTATGACCCAAATGATGAGGAGTTTTTTACTGAAGATGTTTCACTCAATGAATTTGGTAGTGCAGATATAAATTTTGAGATACCTAAAGGAAGATTACTTGGTGAATACAGATTAAGTGCTCGATGTAAAGATGGTCTTTTTGAAAATAGCTCAAGTATTTATTTTTCTGTGGAAGAATATAAAAGACCAGAATTTGAGATTGTCCTAAAACCTGCTGTTGAAGCCTGGAAGTATAATGAGCAAGTAAAGATTGAAGGAAAGGTTACATATTATTTTGGAGGACCAGTCCCTGATGCACCAATTAAATATCGCATTAAACGGCAAACTTATATTCCTTGGTGTTATCGTTATTGGTTTAGAGAATACCCTGAGTATGCCCAAGAGATTGCTACTGGTGAGCTCAAGACCGATAGCCAAGATAATTTTGCTATTCCTTTTACTCCTACTCCTTCTCAAACCTATGGAGGAAATATCCCTGAGATTAGCCAATTTATAGTTGAGGTTGAAGCCAGAGATTCTGGGGGAAGAACTATCCAGGCACAAGAGACTTATAAAGCTGGAAAAAATTCCATTTATCTTGTCATTGAGCCGAAAAAGGGATTCTACTTAGAAAAAGAGGAAATCGAGATTGATTCGAAATGTCTAACCATCAATGATACTCCGGCACCAGGGATAGGTAGTTATGAAGTTTTCACTTTAGCTGATACTCCTACCAAAAATTTAGGAGACGATTACAGAGGATATTGGCATTGGATACCACCATTAGATGTTCAATTAAAGGATGTTCCAAATGAAAAATTGGTAGCCAATGGTAAAGTTGAGCACGATAAAGAAGGCAAAGGCACAATAAAAATTCCATCTCTATCTCAAGGTGCGTATAGAATTATTCTGAAATCTCAAGATAAATGGGGAAAAGAAGTTGAACAGAGTAAAATCTTTGTCGTGGCAAAAAATTTAAAAGAAGTAGTTCCCGTAAATGCTGCTTCGGTTACATTAGTAGAAAAAGATGAATACAAAATAGGAGATGTAGCCAGATTTGTTATTGGTTCAGGATTAGGAAGTGGAGTATATAATATTGAACTCTGGGCAGGAAAGCATCTCTTAAGTCATCAACTTATTGATGGTAATCAAAAAGTTCGCTTAATTGAAATTCCGGTAACAGAAAAGATGAAAGGTGGCTTTAGTTTACGCTGGTTCGGAGTAAAAGAATTTGATGTTCTTTATGGACAGGCAACAATCTCCGTTCCTTGGAAAGAGAAGAGACTAAAGGTTGCTCTTACACCTTTTAATAAAGAGTTAAAGCCCGGAGAAGAAGTTAGCTGGGGAGTAAAGATTAGTGATGCAGAGAATCAGCCTGTAAAATCTGAAGTCCTTGCTCTGATGTATGACCGCTCCCTTGAATATTACATAGAATCTCACAATCCCTGGTTGGATAGCCTTTACGCTTTAAGAACTACACCGCTTTCTTGGGCCTATGCTTTGCAGGAGCAAAATGCAGCAAATTTACCTATTACCGAAGGTTTGCTTGAGAAACTGCTTAAAGCCTTTCGCCAGCTGCCAAGAGAACCCAATCTTCCTGGTCTGCGCATTTGGAAGACTTGGGTAGAGGGTGAGGAAGGAGAGTTTTTGGTTGAAGTTGCTCCTGCTCCCATGGAAGTAAGAAAGGTTAGAGCCGAATTTAGAGCTGAATTAGGCAAATACGAAGAGGCGGCTAAAAAAGTAGAGACAAGAAAGGAATTTGCTGATACTGCCTTTTTTAAGCCACATATTGTTACAAAAAAAGATGGAACAGGTGCATTCTCCTTTATTGCTCCTGAGCAACTAACAAGTTGGAGGATAAAACTATTTGCCTTTACTAAGGATGTAAAAGAAGGCACTTTAACTGAAGAGGCGGTTACCAAAAAAGACCTTATGGTACGGCTAGACTTACCACGCTTCTTCCGAGAAAAAGACAAAGGCACAGTAACTGCGATTGTGCATAATGAATCAGACCAGCTTCTTGAAGGAGAATTATTCATTGATATAACTGAAAACGAAGAAAATATTAATCAAAATTTAAAACTCAAAGACAACAAAAAGAGTTTTAAAATAGAACCTCATAGCTTGAACACCTTTAACTGGATGATCGAAATACCCCAAGGTGTAAGTACTTACAAGGTGCAAGTAGCAGCAGTAACCGATAAACTCTCTGATGCTGAGGAAAGAGAACTACCTATTCTTCCATCAAGACAAAGGCTTATTGAATCTGCATTTGTTTCATTGTCAGGAAGTGAATCAAAAAAATTAGAGATTTCTCTAAAAGATGATCCCACCATAATTAACGAGTCAATGTTGCTTCAAATTGAGCCGCAACTTGCTTTAAGTATATTGAATACAATACCATTTCTTATTGAGTATCCTTATGAATGTGTTGAGCAAATATTGAATAAATATGTGCCCTTAAGCATTATCAATGAGGTCTACAAAAAATATCCGGCAATCCAGAAAGCAGTGAGTAAAATTCCTGAGCGTAAAACTCCCACTCCACCTTGGGAAAAAGACGATCCTAGATGACTGACGACTTTAATGGAGACACCTTGGGTCTGGCAATCAGAAGGGCGTCCTACTCCTTGGCCAATAATTGATCTGCTTGATCCAAAGATAGTTGAGGCGCAAAAAGAAATAAACTTTAATAAACTAAAAGCAGCCCAGCTTGCCAATGGTGCCTTTCCCTGGTGGCCAGGAGGAGAACCTGATCCCTATATGACTCTTTATGTACTTGCAGGATTAGCCGAAGCAAGGCGTTATGGAGTTGAGGTGCCCAAGGATATAATCGAGAAAGCATTAGAATATGTTAATAAAGAGATTCCTTTGAGTTTAAAAGCAGAGGAGAGAGAACTCTCTCTGGTTTCTTATGCCGCATATGTTTTAACTTCCTATTCACCAAAAGAATTTCCTCAAGCTAAAAAAGGCTATGAGGCAGCTAAGTCTTGGGTAGTATTTTTGGAACGGTATATCCATGCACTGACACCATTGGGAAAGGCTTATCTTAGCTTTACCTATCTTCGCTTAGGAGACAAAAAGAAAGCTGAAAGTATATTGGATATGGCAATGGATGGATTTAGGGAGGATCCAATTGCTGGTGTTTACTGGACACCCGAGAAATATTCTTGGGTGTGGTATTCTGATAGCGTTGAAAAACATGCCTTTTTCTTGCGCACTTTACAGGAGTTGCGTCCTGAAGATAAACTTATTCGCGGAATGGTGCAATGGCTTCTTTTTAACCGTAAAGGAACAGTCTGGAAATCTACTAAGGCCTCAGTGGCAGCTATTTATGCCCTCCTTGATTATCTAAACAAAAAAGGTGCTTTAGCCAGCGATGAGACGTTCAGAGTAAAATGGGGAAAAAAGACATACTCTGAAGTTGTAAAAGCAGATGACTGGCTAAATGAACCATTACGCTGGCAGTAAAAGGGTTTTGAGATTACTTCACAAATGTCTAAAGCTGTGATTGAAAAAGAAGGTCCAGGTCTTGCTTTTGCCAGCATGACATGGACATATTCTACAAACCAAATCCCTGAGGCCTCAAGCCCCGGTATGCTGGAATTAGAACGTAAATTTTATCGAAGAGTAAAGGAAGGTGATACCTATCATCTAAAACCCATAAAATCCGGTGAAGAAGTTTCGGTTGGCGATCAGATAGAAGTACAACTTAAGATTAATACAAGAAGCCAATTTGAATATATGCATCTTAAGGACCTTAAAGCAGCTGGGTTTGAAGCTGAGACGCTTTTAAGTGGTTGGAAATACGATCCCCTTTGGTTTTATGAGGAGCCACGGGATTCTTTGACTAATTTCTTCATCAGTTGGCTTCCGCATGGTGAGTATATCTTGCGTTACAGATTGAGACCTACTAAACCCGGAATATACCGCATTGGTCCTGCTACTTTACAGTCAATGTATGCACCGGAGATGAGCGCACATAGCGCAGGTTTTGTTATTAAAGTTGTGCAAGAATAGGAAAATTTTTTAAGGATGTGATTACGGGTCAAGATGTTAAATCTTTCCTAAGCAAGCATGTTAAAATTTTAGACAGAATAGAGTAGGTATTCTTTTTTATTCAAAAGCGTTCTATTTCTACAATCAATTAACCTTAACAAATTGGCATTATAACATCACAGATTTTTGAAACTTATTGACAAGATTAAGAATCTTATGTAAAATTAAACATAATTAACTTAAAGAAAAAAATAAGTTATAAAAAATCTTAAATAAGGAGGAAAGATGGCACAGAAGGGATATTGTGTTAAATGCAAGGCGAAAAAAGAGATGAAGGATGAGCAAAAGGTTACTTTAAAGAATAAGCGAACCGCAGTAAAAGGTAAATGCCCTGATTGTGGAACATCTATGTTTAAGATTTTAGGGAAAGAATAAAGCGGACTTATATTTATAAATATTCTGGGAGGAAGATAACAATAGATTCGCAGGCATTAGCCTTACGCATATCTAAGGTGGCTAAATCCAAAAAAGCACAGAAGGTACTGATCCTGGATATGCGCCAGGTATCAAACCTTTGTGATTATTTTGTTATCTTAAGTGGTACCTCCTTAAGACAGGTAAATGCCCTTGCCCAAGCTATACAAGAAGATTTAGATAAAGATAGTATAAGTTCTCTTTCTAAGGTTCCAACCAATGATGAATCGGGTTGGATTGTGCTGGATTATATTTCTGTGATAGTCCATATCTTCCATAAACCAAAAAGAGAATTTTATGATCTAGAACATCTATGGTCTGGGGCAAAAAGGATAAGGGTTTCCAGAGATAAGATCACGGAGAGGGTAAAAACTTTCCAGTAATGAGTTTCCTGCCATTATTCCTTTAAGATATATTTACTAAAGCAAAATAAAAATTATGGTAAAGGATATCCAAGAATTATTAATTCCTATAATCAAAAAAGCAATAATTAATTTGGGATTAAATATAGAAAAAAAGAATATTCTCTTAGAGATACCCAAAGATAGTCGTTTTGGTGATCTTTATACTAATGTGGCTATGCAATTAACCAAGGATATTAATAAACCTATTAATGAGATTGCTAGGTTTTTAGTGGAGGAGATTAAGAGAGATTTGGAAGATACGCCATTAAAGGGATATATAAAAGAAGTTAAGGTTGAAGGGAAGGGGTTTATAAATTTTTATTTTTCTAAAATATATTTTTATGAAAAAATTAAAGATATATTTATTAAAGAAAAAAAAGCCCTTAAGAAAAATATCGGTCTTTCTAAGAAAGTGCTTATTGAATTTGTCAGTGCCAATCCCACCGGTCCCTTATCGGTTGCTCACGCACGGCAGGCAGTAGTAGGGGATTCCTTAGCAAATATACTGGCATTTTTAGGTTTTAAGGTAAAGCGTGAGTACTATCTTAATGATGAGGGTAGACAGATTGAGATTCTCGGTAAAAGTGTAGAGTTGAAGATAAAAGAATTAGAAGGCCAAAAGATAACTTACCCCTCTGATTATTATCAAGGAGATTATATTTATGATATAGCCAAAAAATTACGGGAAAACAAAATTAAAATAAAAAACCTAAGTGATTATGCGGTAAGATATATCTTAAGGATAATCAAAAAAGATCTTGAAGATTTTGGGATAAGATTTGATTACTGGTATAGCCAGAAGGCATTAAGAAAAAGCGGTAAGATAAAAAAGGCTTTAGATTTCTTAAGGCAGCGCGGTTTTATTTATGAAAAAGAGGGCGCAATTTGGTTTAAATCTACTGATTTTGGTGATGATAAGGATAGGGTGGTAGTAAAAAGCGATGGTTCCTATACATATCTAGCTCCCGATCTCGCCTATCACCAGGATAAATATAGACGTGGTTTTAGCTGGTTAATTAATCTTTGGGGTCCTGACCATCACGGATATATTAATCGACTTAAGGCAGGGGTGGAGGCATTAGGAAAAGACCCTAATAGTTTGTCCATCATTATTATTCAGTTAGCTACCTTATTTAAAGATGGAAAACCTGTGGAAATGTCAACCCGAAAAGGCCAATATGTAACCCTAAGAGAGGTTATGGATGAGGTAGGAAGGGATGCTTCAAGATTTTTCTTTCTTATGCGGAGGACCTCAAGTCATTTAGATTTTGACCTGGATGCCGCTAAAAAACAAAGTCCCGAAAATCCTGTTTATTATATTCAATATGCGCATGCCCGGATCTGCAGTATCCTAAGACAGCCAGATACAGATATTAAACTTAAAGATATAGATTTAACCCTACTTACCCAGAAGGAAGAGATAGAGCTGATTAAACAATTAGTAAGATTTGATTCTGTATTAAGCGTCTGCTTAGATAATCTTGATCCTTATCCTTTGACCGTATTTCTTAAGGAGGTAGCTGAGTTTTTCCATAGATTTTATGATCGCCATCGTGTATTAGGAGTAGATGTTAAACTTACAAAAACGCGATTAGCTTTAATTAAAGCAACCCAGGTAGTTCTAGCCTGCGGTTTGGAATTGTTAGGTCTAACCTGTCCTGAAAAAATGTAGGTTTTATATGTATAAGCGCAAGATTTTAAACATTGCTCCGATAAACTTAGAGCTACAAGAAGAATTAACCAAGGCCTTAAAGATTTCAAAGATTATGGCTAATATTTTGATTAACCGGGGAATAAAAGATATAGAGGAAGCAGAAAGATTCTTGAACCCTAAGTTAAATTATCTTTTAAGCTCCTATTTATTTTCCGAGATGCCTAAGGCGGTCAATCTCATCAAAAAGGCAGTAAAAGATAAGTTTAAGGTAATGATCTTCGGTGATTATGATGCCGATGGATTGACTTCCTTGGCAATATTAAAAGAAACCCTTTCAAGGATGGGGTTAGAGGTAATCTATTATTTACCTCATCGGATCAAAGAAGGATATGGTTTAAATAGAAATATTATTGAGTTTGCTAAGCAGAAAAATGTTAAGGTTCTCATTACTGCTGACTGCGGCACAAACGATTATGAACAAATAGAACAGTTAAGAAAAGATAATATCGAGGTAATAATTACCGACCATCATCAACCTAAAGATGAAACCAGGCCTTCTACTGCTTCAGCCATACTTAACCCTAAACTTAAAGAATCCGGCTACCCTTATAAGGATTTAGCAGGGGTAGGGGTAGTTTATAAATTCTGTCAGGCCTTAAGCGAAGAGGACTTATTTGATAAGTTAGAGCTAGTCTGTTTGGGTACAGTAGCGGATGCGGTTCCTTTGTTAAGTGAGAATCGCGTTATGGTAAAGGAAGGGTTACTTCGACTTGCTCAAACTAATCATCCCGGGCTTAAGGCTTTAAAGAAAAAAAGTAGGTTAAAAAATATGCGCCTTGATACCGAATCGATCAGTTATATTTTAGGTCCTCGGATAAATGCCAGTGGTCGCTTAGATACCGCGCAGACTTCTTTAGATCTTTTATTAAGTCAAGATGAAGAGGAAGCAGATAGATTAGCTGAGCGGTTGGAGCTTTATAATCGTCAGCGTCAGAAGATAGAAAATCAGATATTAGAAGAGGCACACTCTTTAATTGAGAAAGAGATTAATTTTAACGAGGATAAGGTAATTGTGCTTGCTAAAGAAAACTGGCATCAGGGCGTCTTGGGGATAGTTGCCTCAAAGATAGTAGATAGGTTTCATCGACCCGCGATTGTAATCTCTAAAACCCCTGGTTTATGTAGAGGTTCAGGCCGTTCAATAAAGAATTTTCATCTTTTCCAAGCGCTTTTAGAATGCAAGGAATTTTTAAGTACATTTGGCGGACACAGTCATGCAGCGGGACTTTTAATTGCTGAAGATAAAATATTTGATTTTAAAGATACGATTAATCGTTTAGCTAATGAATGGCTTAGTGGTGAGGATTTAATTCCTAGTTTAGATATAGATATGGAAATAAAGCTTTCCGATTTAAATGAATCTTTAGCTAAAGAATTAGAAAGTTTACAACCCTATGGAGTGGGTAATCCGCAGGTTTTATTTTATACGCGTGGCCTTAGCTTAAAAAGTAAGCCTCAGATACTTGGTAAGGACACCATAAAATTATGGGTTACTGACGGCATGGTCACTTATCCAGCAATAGGGTTTGGTATGGAATGTCTCAATACCTATCTTTTAAATGCAGATTCTTTAGATTTAGTTTATACTGTTGGCTTAGACGTTTGGGAGGATAGGACAGATCTTCTTTTGGAGATAAAAGAGATATTTTTTAGATAATCTTTTGGAAATTGCCTTTTTTGATACACTTTGCGCAGAGATAAACAGTTTGAGGATGCTGGTTAATAAGGATACGCATTTTTTGGAGATTGGGGAAAAATTTGCGTTTAGAGGAACGGGCTATTTTACTACCCGTGCCACCTTTACTCTTGGCAAGTCCCTTACGGGTTACCACTTTTCCGGTAAGCGTGCCCTTTCCACAAAAGGTACATTTTTTAAGCATATCTGGCTCCTTGCAGATTAAATTAGTATATTAGAAAATAATTTATTGTCAAGGAATAATTAAGATGATTAATGTTTTAGAGGGGTTAAACCCAGAACAGAAAGAGGCGGTTACGCATCGGGAAGGACCTTTGTTAATCATTGCGGGAGCAGGCACAGGTAAGACCACTGTAATTACCCATCGGATTGCCTGGCTCTTATCGGAAGGTTTAGCTAAGACCAATGAGATTTTAGCACTTACCTTTACTGATAAGGCATCCCTTCAGATGCTTGAGCGAGTAGATGTGCTTGTCCCTTACGGTTACACCGATATTTGGATAATGACCTTTCATGCTTTTGGGGATAGAATCCTGCGTGAGAATGCCTTAGAGGTGGGTTTAAACCCTGATTTCCAGGTTCTTACGCGTGCTGAGGCAATGGTTTTTTTCCGTGAGCATCTATTTGAGTTTGCTCTCAATTATTATCGGCCTTTATCCGAACCTACGCGTTTTATCGAAGCTTTAATCTCGGTTTTTAGTCGAGCAAAGGATGAGGATGTCTCACCTCAGCAATACTATCAATACGCACAACAATTAATGCTTAAAGCTAAAGAGACATCGGATGAAGCATTGCTTGAAGAAGCACTAAAACAGATGGAGATTGCCTCTGCCTATAATAAGTATCAGGAGCTTCTGGCAAAGCATGGTTTAATTGATTTTGGTAATCAGTTTTATCTGGCATTAAAGCTTTTAAGAGAGCACCCCTTTATTTTAAAAAGATACCAGAAACAATTTAAGTTTATACTTGTAGATGAATTTCAGGATACAAACTTTGCTCAATTTCAGATGGTAAAACTTTTGGCTGAGGAACATAAAAATATCACTGTCGTAGCCGACGATGATCAATCTATCTATCGTTGGCGAGGAGCAGCTTACAGTAATGTCTTAAATTTTATGGAGGCATTTCCCGAAAGTAAAAAGATTAGTCTTATCCGTAATTATCGCTCAAATCAAATGATTCTTGATAGCGCCTATCAGCTTATTCAATATAATAATCCTGAACGTTTTGAGGTTAAATCAGGAATCAATAAGAAGCTCATTGCTTTATCAGAAAAGGGTCTACCTCCCATTCATAAACATTTTGATAATCACTCCTCTGAGGCGGATTGGGTAGCAGGGACAATTAAGAATAAGGTAAAGACCAAGAAATATAAATTTGGTGATTTTGCGATTCTGGTGCGTTCTAATTCTGATGCACAAGGATTTCTCCAAGCGATGAATATGCAGGGCATTCCCTGGCAGTTTAGCGGTGCCCAAGGTCTTTATTCTAAGGATGAGGTGAAACTTTGTATCCATTTTTTAAAATTTATGGCTGATCCTTTAAATTCTTTAAGCTTGTATTATCTTCTAAATAGTCAGATTTATAACATAGATCATTTTGATTTAAGTCTATGTATGCACTACGCCAAGATAAGGAATAAACCTCTTTATTCGGTTTTTAAAAACCTGGATAAGATCCCTGAGTTATCTGAGGTAAGTCAAGTCTCACGTAAAAAGATCGATAAGATATTATTTGAATTGGAAAGATTCTTTGAGATTTCCCGTCAGCAAACGACCGGAAGGTTACTTTATAAGTTTTTAACAGAAACAGGGTTTTTAAAAAGATTGACTAAAAAGATTAACTTAGAAAATGAGGTTAAGATTCAAAATATAGCTAAGTTTTTTAATATTGTCCGCGATTTCGAGTTTTTAGCCAAGGAGGACCGTGTAATCAATTTTGTGAATCATTTGGATCTATTAATAGAAGCAGGTGATGACCCAGAAACGCAGGATTTAGAATTAGGTAATGATGTAGTAAATGTCCTTACTATCCATAAAGCAAAGGGATTAGAATTTAGGGTTGTATTTTTAGTTAATTTAGTAAATGGAAAGTTTCCCGTTCCTCATCGCCGACAGCCTATTGAACTACCTGATGCTTTAATCAAAGAAATCCTGCCTAGCGGGGATTTCCATATTCAAGAAGAGCGTCGACTTTTCTATGTGGGTATGACCCGCGCGAAAGAAGAGTTGTATTTTACCTCTGCAGTTGATTATGGAGGGGTCAGGTTAAGACAGGTAAGCCAATTTGTGATTGAAGCCTTAGGTAAGGCAAGAATAGAAAAAGAAAGTCAAAAGATCGCCCCGCTTGAAACAATTAAACATTTTGCACCCGTCAAGATCTTAAAGACGAAGATATTAAAACAGATTTCTTGGGATGAGATTTTAAATTTAAGTTATTATCAGATAGATGACTATATTACTTGCCCTTTAAAATATATGTATGTGCATATTCTTCACGTGCCGATTATGGAGCATCATACAGTAATATATGGTAAGGCAATGCATGAGGCGGTTACTAAGTACTTTCAATATAAACTCATGGGTAAAGAAATGGAATTATCTGAACTTTTAGATATCTTTAAACAAAACTTCATCCCACAGGGTTTTATTGATGAAGAGCATCAGCAAGAGCGTTTTCGGGTTGGTCAGCAAACATTGGTAAGATTTTTTAATGAAGAAAAGAAACGCAACAGTCAACCTTTATATGTTGAGAAGGAGTTTTCCTTTCTTTTTGAGAATAATAGAATTACAGGTAGATTTGACCGTATTGATATAAAAGAGGATGGGGCAATTATTATGGATTTTAAAACCTCGGAATTAAATAAACAGAAGGAAGCAGATAAACGTGCTAAGGAAAGTCTACAGCTTTTAATTTATGCCTTTGCTTATAAAAGTATTTTTGGCAAGTTACCTAAGTTAGTACAGCTTTATTTCTTAGAATCTGGGCTTATTGGAAGTTACCAGGTTAAAGATCAAGATTTAGAGAAAGTAAAAAAAATAATCAGAGAGGTTTCTGAGGGTATAAGAAAAGCTAATTTTTCTGCCACTCCCTCTTATATATCATGCACCTATTGTGCTTACAATCAGATTTGTTCATTTAGACTGTTAAGATAAAAAAGAATTAATGTTTTATTTTTTAAGTATCGGTGATTTTAGAAATTAATAAATTATTAGGCAAATAATAATGGTAATAAGACCGAATAGTTTCTTATTATTAATCTTTGTTTTTATTTTGCTTATTATTTATTTCCGATGGCTTGAGAAGCGGGCGATCTTCTATCCCGATGCTAAGTTAGAATTTTTTCCCAAAGATGTTGGTCTTAATTTTAAAGATTGTTTTTTTAAGACCGAGGATGGTTTAAGACTCCATGGTTGGTTTATACCCTCTGATGGTGCAAACTACACTATTCTTTTTTGTCATGGTAATGCGGGAAATATTAGTCATCGTCTAGAAAAGATTCTTTTCTTTCATCAATTAGGATGTAATGTCTTTATTTTTGATTACCGGGGCTATGGCCAAAGTGAAGGCTCTCCTTCGGAGAAAGGGCTTTATCTTGATGCTGAGTCAGCCTATAATCATCTGGCTTTTACTGGTATAACTGGTTCCTGGGTTATCGGTTATGGTGAGTCGATTGGAAGCGCGGTGATTATTGACTTAGCATCTCGTTATAAAATGGCTGCCTTAATCTTAGAGGGCGGGTTCAGTTGTGCAAGGGATATGGCAAGACATATTTATCCTTTTGTTCCCTATTGGGTTTTTTCTGTACGTTTTGATTCTATAAATAAGATAAAATCCATAAATATACCTAAACTTATTATCCATAGTCTTGATGATGAAATTGTTCCTTATAAATTGAGTCAAAGGCTTTATCAGGCTGCACCTACACCGAAAGAATTTTTTACTATTCGAGGTAGTCATAATCTTTGTTTTTTTGAATCTGAAACTTTATTAAGACAGAAGGTTCAAGATTTTTTAGCAAGTCTTTCTAAATAATTAAAGATATGAATATTGACTTATTAAAGAAAGTAGCGTATAATAAAATTTTTGAAAAAAGGAGGTGAGTAAAATTGGAGTTACTGCAAGAAAAAAAGAGAAAAATCATCGATGCTTTTAAAATCCACAGTAGAGATACGGGATCTGCAGAGGTGCAGATTGCCCTTTTGACAGAAAGAATTAATAATCTTACCGAACATTTTAAGCGCCATAAAAAAGATTTCAGTTCTCGACGCGGTCTGCTTGTCCTTGTGGGTAGACGGAGAAAATTCTTAAATTATCTTAAGAATAAGGATATCAAAAGATACGAAGAGATAGTAAATAAGTTGCATTTAAAAAAGTAAAACCTATTTTTAGTAAAACCTACTATGGATAGTATCAGCAAAATAAGATTTGGGAATAATGATTTAATCTTAGAAACAGGCAGAATTGCCAGGCAGGCTAATGGTTCGGTCACAGTTCAATATGGGGGAACGGTAGTGCTGGTTACCTGTTGTATGTCAAAGGAGCCCAAGGAAGATAAGGATTTTTTTCCTTTGACAGTAGAATATCAAGAAAAAACCTATGCTGCAGGTAGAATCCCTGGAGGATTCTTTAAGAGAGAAGGCAAACCATCCGAAAATGAGATCTTAACCGCTCGCCTTATTGACCGGCCTATAAGACCCCTTTTCCCTAAAGGTATATTTAATGAGGTTCAAATTATGGCCATTGTCTTATCTAGCGATGGAGAAAATGATCCGGATGTCATTTCCGTAATCGGTGCATCTGCAGCCTTATCTATTTCAGATATCCCCTTCAATGGTCCTCTGGGTTGTTGTCGGGTAGGCAGGATAAAAAATAATTTTATTCTTAATCCTACTTATACTGAATTGGAGGATTCGGATTTAGATGTGGTTATTGCGGGTACCTCTAAGGGTGTGATTATGCTAGAAGCCAAAGCAAAACAGGTGTCAGAAAAGGTATTTTTGGAGGCGATAAGATTTGGCTTTGAGCATCTAAAAGATACTATATATCTTCAAAGGGATTTTACTCAAAAGTATGGTAAACCCAAGACCACAATTAGTCTAAAGACAGCTGACTCTGTGCTTAAAGAAAGAATTAAACATTTATCCTTAGATAAAATAAAACAAATATATAAGCTATCTAAGAAAGAAGAACGCGAAGAGATGCTGGATTTATTATATAAAGAATTAGAAAATACACTTAGTCAAGAAGGTTTTTTGCCCTTTGATATCAAATTAGCCTTAAATGAATTAGAGAAAGAGGAAGTCAGAAAAAAGATATTAGAAGAAAATATTCGTATAGATGGCAGGGGTTTTGATGAGATTAGGCCAATTGAATGCGTGGTTTCAGTTTTACCCCGTACCCATGGTTCAAGTCTATTTACGCGGGGTTCAACCCAAAGCCTTGCGGTAACCACCTTAGGTACAGGGGAGGATGAGCAATTAATAGAAGCCCTGGAAGGAGAAAAATACAAATCCTTTATGCTACATTATAGCTTTCCTCCCTTTAGTGTAGGAGAGATTGCTCCCGTACGCGGACCGGGTCGTAGAGAGATCGGGCATGGTGCCTTAGCAGAGAGAGCGCTTCTTGCGGTGATGCCTTCTAAAGAGAGGTTTCCTTATACAGTAAGGGTAGTCTCTGAGATCTTAGAATCAAACGGTTCTTCTAGTATGGCTACTGTATGTGCTGCTAGTCTTTCTCTTATGGATGCAGGAGTGCCGATAAAGGATGCAGTCGGAGGTATAGCTTTAGGTTTAATTAAAGAGGATAATCGCTCTGTTCTTCTTACCGATATCACCGGGCTTGAGGATCATTTTGGGGATATGGATTTTAAGGTGGCAGGTACTAAAACCGGGATTACTGCATTGCAACTGGATTTAAAGATAGATGGAATTGATCTGGATTTATTAGAACAAGCCCTTCTTCAAGCAAAGCAGGCAAGGGCAATTGTATTAGAAAAGATGCGGCAGGTTTTGCCCCATTCTCGTCCAGAATTATCTATATATGCTCCGCGTATAGAATCAATTAAGATAAAACCTGAAAAGATAGGTGATCTTATCGGTCCGGGTGGAAAGACGATAAAAAAGATTATCGCCTCCACAGGTACCACTATTGATATTCGAGAAGATGGGACAGTTTTGATTGCCTCTACAAATCCTACAAAATCCGAAGAGGCGATTAAAATGATTAAGGCAATAACTGAAGAGATAGAGGTGGGAGATATTTATATAGGTAAGATAAAGCGTCTTGCTCCTTATGGTGCTTTTTGCGAGATAGCTCCAGGAAAGGAAGGTTTAATCCATATCTCTGAATTAGCGGATTATTTTGTGAGAGATATTGAAGATGTAGTTAAGGTAGGGGATGAGGTTAAGGTGAAGGTGATTGGAATAGATGATTTAGGCAGGATCAGTCTAAGTAAGAAACAGGCAGAACGAGAGAAATGATGAAACAAAGAAGAATAAATGAGATTAAGGCGGTGATCTTGGTTGCTTTAGGATTAATTATTTTAGCAAGTTTAATTTCTTTTACTCCCTTTGATCTTTCTTTTTATACCTCAAGCCCTAATACCCCTCCTAAAAATTTTATTCACACATTCGGAGCATATCTTGCTGGTATAGTTTTGTTTTTATTTGGTAAATCCAGCCTTTTCATTCCTTTATTTATTTTCTGGATAGGATTAAGGTTTTTTCAGCAAAGAAATGTAGAGATGCGTTTAATTCGAATTATAGGTATATTATTTTTTTTATTATCTACCAGCAGTCTCTTCGGTCTTTTTTTCTTAAAGGATGAAGCAAAAAGCTTCGGTTACGCGGGTTTCTTCGGTTTTTTTATTGCTAAGTTTATAAATAATTATTTTGGCAGTTTAGGGGGATACATTATTCTTACCTCTTTAACTATTCTGGGGTTAATTCTATTTACGGAGGTATTACTTTCAAATCTCTTTTTAAGCATTATAGATAAGACAAGGCATATTTTTAAACCGATATTTAAGTTAAGAAAGCTCAGCCGGCTCTGCTTAAAAGAAGACTCGCTACTTTCTATAAAAAAAGAGCACTTTACACCACCGATTATGGAAAAGTCAGAGCAGAATCTAAAAAAAGCCCCGGAGATAAAACCCAAGATTCAGATTAAAATAAAACCCAGGTCTTTAGAGCCTCAAGGGAAAAAATCCTCAGAGCCAAAGTCGGGGGAATATCAATTGCCCAGTTTAGATTTATTGGATTCACCTCCTCCTCTTGAGGCAAGGCAGATTAAGGAAGATCTTACCTCAAATGCAAGGATATTAGAGGAGACGTTAGAAGATTTTGGAATTTCTGCTAAGGTTACTAATATTGAGCGGGGACCTGTAATTACCCTCTATGAATTAGAGCCTGCCCCGGGGGTAAAATTAAATCGAATTGTCGCTTTAAGTGATGATATCGCCTTAAGTCTAAAGGCACAGTCAGTAAGGATTATTGCCCCTATACCAGGAAAGGGTAGGGTGGGGGTTGAGGTGCCTAATACCCAAAGTAGTTTTGTCTATTTAAAGGAGGTGCTTGCCTCCAAAGAGTTTCAAACCGCAAAATCAAAGTTAACCTTAGCTCTCGGCAAAGATATTGCCGGCGAGCCGGTGATTGCAGATTTAGATGAGATGCCCCATCTTTTAATTGCAGGTACTACCGGTTCAGGGAAGACCGTATGCGTTAATTCCATAATTCTTACATTACTTTTTAGAAACACCCCTCAGGATTTAAGATTCTTAATGATTGATCCTAAGATGGTAGAGCTTGCTAATTTTAATGATTTGCCTCATTTGTTATGTCCTGTGGTCACAGAAGCAAAGAAGGCCTATATTGTCCTTAATTGGGTAGTGAATGAGATGGAACAACGCTATCGACTTTTGGCGAAGGTAGGCGCAAGGAATATCGAAGCATATAATGAAAAACAAGAAAAGCTTCCTTATATTGTGGTAGTTATTGATGAGTTCGCGGATCTGATGAGTGTCTCCAGCGAACAGGTTGAGAATGCGGTTACACGTTTAGCTCAACTTTCTCGTGCGGTAGGGATTCATTTGATCCTAGCTACTCAAAGACCATCGGTAGATGTAGTTACCGGTGTAATTAAAGCAAATCTTCCGGCAAGAATCTCCTTTAAGGTTGCCTCAAAGGTAGATTCAAGAACAGTTTTAGATATGAATGGCGCAGATAAACTTTTAGGAAAAGGGGATATGTTATTTTTAAGACCCGGCGAATCTAAACTGATTCGTGCCCAGGGATGTTTAGTTACGGATAATGAGATTGTACGGGTTGTAGATTTTATCAAATCCCAGAGTGAAACCCTTTATGATGAGGAGATACTTAAGGAGCAAGCCCGACCTTCTTTAATTGAGGGGGTAAAGGATGAGCTTTATGATGAAGCGGTAAGGGTAATTATGGAAAGCAATCAGGCCTCGGTTTCAATTTTACAAAGGAGGATGCGTTTAGGTTATACGCGTGCTGCCCGGATTATTGACATGATGGAGCAGGAAGGCCTCATCGGTCCTTTTGAAGGAAGTAGACCCCGCAAGATCTTAGTTGATAGAGAGGCCTGGCTAAAGGATTTAGCAAAGAAGAAAGAAGAATTCAGTAAGCAAGATGGAATCTAAGGGAGAAAGGCTTAAGAAATTACGTTTAGAAAAGGGCTTAAGTCTTGAAGAGGTAAGTAAGTTTACAAAGATTAGCCCACACATTTTAAAAGCAATTGAAGATGATTCATCTACTAATATAAGCCCTGTTTATATTAAAGGTTTTGTAAAGATCTATTGTAAATTTTTGGGTGTTGACCCTCAGGAGTATCTTTCCCAATATTACCCTCAAACATCTTCTATAACTACTTTAAGGACAGCTCAAAATAGAGAAGAAAAGCGGATATTGATTAAAAAAGCCTCAAAGGATTGGGAGCTACTTGCTGAATCAATTAGGGTTGTCCTAATAGTTTTAATCATTGGTTTTTTAGGATTTACCTTATTTAGATTTATTCACTTCTTAAGACAGGAAAACCTGGTTAAGAAACAAAAAAGAATAGCTTCATCTATTCAAGAAGAGGTTTTAACCTCTAAAGAATCGCTAACCAGATCCGAGCCCATTCCCATACAGGTTCCAGGTAATGGAATAAGATTGGTTATTGAAGCAAAGGATAATTGCTGGATAAAATTAAGCCTTGATGGTAAGGTGGTATTTCAGAATATATTAATAAAGGGGAAAGCCGAGACCTGGCAGGCCAAGGATAAGATTGAGCTTTCCTTGGGAAATGCAGGGGCAGTGGTTTTAGAGGTAAATGGTAAGGTTATGCCTGCCTTGGGTAAAAAAGGTCAGGCAATTAAGAATATTATAATCACCCCTAAGGAAGGCTTAAGGGTATTACACTAAGATGGACAGGCCGAAGATAGGAATCTTAAGTTTAGGTTGCCCGCGAAATCTAGTTGATTCAGAAAGCATCCTTTCACGCCTTAATTTTAAAAAATATAAGATTGTAGATATGAATGAAGCAGAGATCGGTATTATTAATACTTGTGCTTTTATTGAAGATGCAAAGAACGAATCCATAGAGGCAATACTGGATCTGATTGAACTTAAGAAGGAGGGTAGGCTTAAAAAGATTATCGTCTACGGTTGTCTTCCTCAACGCTATAAGGAAAGGTTAATAAGATATCTTCCCGAGGTAGATGCTTTTGTGGGTAGGATAACCTTGAATCACGATTTAAAAAGATTTCCTTTAACCCCCAAGCACTACGCTTATTTTAAAATCTGCGAAGGTTGCCTTAATAATTGTAGTTACTGTATAGTACCTAAAATAAAGCAGGGATTTATAAGTTTAGATATAGATTCTATATTAGCTAAAATAGAAGCCCTGGATAAAACAGGAACAAAGGAATTAAATATTATCGGTCAGGATATTACCGGATATGGTTTGGATTTATATGGGAGAGTAAGATTAACCGATTTAATTAAAGAAATAATTAAAAAAATAAAAAATATTCATTGGCTAAGATTACTTTATTTATATCCCACACGCTTAAATGATGAGCTATTGGATTTAATTAGAGAAGAACCTAAGATAGTAAAGTATGTGGATCTTCCTTTACAGCATATAAATAACCGTATCTTAAAATTAATGCAAAGGGGCATAACTAAAGAAGAGATTTTAAGGTTGATAGAAAAGATTAGAAAAAAGATTCCTTCTGTAGCAATAAGGACATCTATTATTGTGGGTTTTCCTTCAGAGACCGAGAAGGAGTTTAAGGAATTACTCGATTTTATTGAAGATGTAAAGTTCGAAAGGCTGGGGGCATTTGTTTATTCTCGGGAAGAAGGAACTGCCGCCTACAATTTTAAACACCAAATCCCTAAAAAGATAAAATTAGAACGTTTTCATTTAGTAATGTCTTTGCAGAAAAGAATATCTGAACAGCTAAATCAGAGATTCTTAGGCAAGAGCTTAGAGGTATTAATTGATGAAGAAAGACAAGATGGTTATTTAGGCAGGAGCCAATATGATGCGCCAGAGGTAGATGGGTTAGTTTATGTAGATGCAAAAAGAAGATTAAAACCCGGTGAATTTGTAAAGGTAAAGATTGTAGATACCCTCCAGTACGATTTAGTAGGAAGGCAGATCAAATGAATATTCCCAATAGATTAACTATCCTTAGAATCATTTTAACATTTGTGTTTATGTTCTTCTTATCCAGGCAGGGGCTCTGGGCAAAGGTTTTAAGTTTGGTAATCTTTATCTTTGCTGCGGTCTCTGATTTTTTAGATGGAAGGATTGCTCAGAAAAATAATATGGTCACTGATTTCGGTAAGCTTATGGACCCCATTGCGGATAAGATTCTGGTCTTATCTGCCTTTGCTGTCTTTGTCCAGATGCAGTTGATTAAAGCCTGGATGTTTATAATTATAATCTCGCGTGAATTAATTATTACCTCGCTAAGACTGTTTGCTTTAAATAAAGGAAAGGTACTTTCTGCAACAAAAGCAGGAAAGCATAAAACCATCTCTCAGATGTTTGTAATCGTTGCTGTTCTCTGTTTTATTGTTATAAAGGAAGCCATAAAGACCTATTCTATTTGGAACCCGAACTGGGAGAAGATCTTCTGCAGAAGTATCTTTGTACTTATGTTAATTACGGTTGTCTTTACCCTCTATTCAGGTCTTTCCTATCTTTACGAGAATCGCCATATCATCACCAAGATTTAATCTCTATGGATAAGAACGATTCTTTAGTTAAAATGCTCAGTACCTTTTTTTATATAGGTTATCTTCCTTTTATTCCCGGAACATTTGCCAGTATATTTGCTTTATTTTTGTTTTATTTAATTAAAGGAAATCTTTTTGCATATATAAGTTTAATTTTTCTGCTAATGCTTTTGGGCTTTTTAACTACCACTAAAGCAGAAAAAATATTTGCCAAAAAAGATCCTGCGATGGTTGTAATTGATGAAGTCTGCGGTATGCTTTTATCCTTAGTTTTTGTTCCCTATGATCTTAAATTAGTAATTGCTGGCTTTGGATTATTTCGGATTATTGATGCAGTAAAGCCCTATCCTATAAATAAAATCCAGAATTTAAGGGGAAGCCTGGGAATAATGGGAGACGATATTTTAAGTGGTCTATACACCAATCTTATCCTTCAGATAGTAGCAAGGTTAATTTCTTTTAAGGCTTCATAGATAGGACCCTGCGGTGTAAGGATGCTTTTAAAAAGGGTAATCCCTTTTGCTACAAATTCTAACTTATTATTTTCAAGGTTAGTCTGAAGACTTCCAATCTCAGAGGCTAACTCTTTGCGATTTAAACTTGAACGGACCCTGCCGATAGTAATATGACTTAAGAATGGCCGTTTTTCTTTAGGAATTCCTATTTGAAAAAGCCCTTCTTCTAATTCTTGAACGATCTGTTTAGTTTGGTCTTGGCCTTTGTTGATCCCTATCCAGATTACACGCGGAAAATCTATTTTAGGAAATGCCCCTAAAGAAGAAAGCTGAATAGTAAATTCCTTCTTGTTTTTAGCTATCCTTTCTATAATTTTAATTATATCTTCTAATTTTTTTTTCTCAATTTCTCCTAAGAATTTTAGGGTTAGATGGATATTGTGGGGTTCTACCCATTTCACATCCGCGCCGGTTTTTTTTAATCTTTCCTGGATACTACTAAGGTATTCCTTGAGCTTATCAGGTAACTGGATAGCAATAAAAATCCTCATAAAAGATTTTTAATTAAAGATAATGCATTCAATACTGCTTTTTTGCGGACCTCTAAACGGTTTCCTTTAAAATGAAATTCCTTACAGATCTTTTTATTTTTAGTCTCCAAGGCAATAAATACTGTACCTTTTGGAAGTTTTGCTGTTCCACCAGTGGGACCGGCGATCCCGGTTATTCCTATTCCCAGATCTGTGTTGACAATCTGTCTTATTTTTTTTGCCATAAGACTAGCTACTTCCTTAGATACTGCTTGGGAGTGTTTAAGGATATTTGAGGGGATACCTAAAAGATTTATCTTTGCTTTATTACTATAGGCAACTATTCCTAAGATAAAATATCGGGAGCTACCAGGTAGGTCGGTAAGGACCTTGGAAAGCAAACCCCCACTGCAAGATTCTGCTACCGCGATAGTCTTTTGTTTTTTTAATAAAATTTTATGTACTTGTTTTACAAGAAAATGCATTTTTATTATATTATATTGCTTTTTTAAACTGTTGACAAGTTCCGATTTCAGATTATAATATAAATTAATCTTCGGGGCAAGGTGAGATCCCTGACCGGCGGTAAAGCCCGCGAGCCCTCAAAGGGAGGGTAGAGCTGGTGAAATTCCAGAGCCGATGGTCCCGAATATAGTGGATAAAATATCCTGCTATTTTCGGGGTGTCGAATAGAGATTCTATTCGACATATAGTCCAGATGGGAGAAGATTACCTTTAAAAGGTACCCGATATTACCCGAAGATTATCTTCGGGTAAAATCATTTTTAGGCATTTTTAAAGATGTTTAATTCTATTGCTGAGATATTAGAGGATTTAAAAAAAGGAAGGATGGTCGTAGTTGTAGATGATGAGGACAGGGAGAATGAAGGCGACCTGGTAATGCCTGCATCTTTTGTGAGGCCTGAGGATATAAATTTTATGGCTAAGGAAGGCAGAGGGCTTATCTGTGTACCCATGGAGGAGAACAGATTAAAAGAGTTGAACCTCGAGCCAATGGTAAAAGATGAGCATCTTTATAAAAATAAGGATAAATTCTCAACTGCCTGGATGATTTCGGTAGATGCAGCCTCAGGGATTACTACCGGCATCTCTGCTTATGACCGTGCTTGGACAATTAAGGTTTTGATAAATCCTCAGACTCAACCCGAAGATTTAGTCAGGCCAGGTCATATCTTTCCTTTGAAAGCGGTTAAGGGTGGGGTCTTGGTAAGGGCAGGTCACACCGAGGCAGCGGTGGATTTAATGAGATTGGCAGGTCTTTATCCGGCAGGGGTGATATGTGAGATTATGAATGACGATGGGACAATGGCAAGACTTCCCCAGCTACGCGAATTCTGCAGAAGGCATAATCTAAAAATATGTTCCATTGCAGATATTATTGAATATCGCCGACGTTATGAAAGGTTAATTGAACGGGTGTCTGAGACGGTTTTACCTACCGAGTTTGGTCAGTATAACCTAATCTTATACCGTGATCTGATCCATAATCAATACCATATTGCTCTTACCTTAGGCATTTGGAAGGATGAACCGGTTTTGGTAAGGATGCATTCAGAGTGTCTTACAGGTGATGTATTTAATTCTTTGCGCTGTGATTGTGGCAGACAGTTAAGGAAAGCAATGCAGATGATTCAGGAAGAAAAGAAGGGGGTTATCGTCTATATGAGTCAGGAGGGTCGGGGAATAGGGTTGGTGGATAAGATCCGCGCTTATAATCTCCAGGATAGAGGATTAGATACAGTTCAAGCCAATGAGGCATTGGGTTATAAGGCAGATTTAAGAGACTATGGTATAGGTGCGCAGATTTTAGTTGATTTAGGATTGAAGAAGATCCGATTAATGACTAATAATCCCCGTAAGATTGTGGGGATCGAAGGGTATGGTCTTAAGGTAATCCAGAGGGTTCCTTTAGAGATTGAACCCAATCCTTTAAATTATCATTACCTTAGGACAAAAAAGGAAAAACTAGGCCATCAATTAAACATATAAAAAGGAGGTAGATTATGGTAAAGACATTAGAGGCCAGTCTTATTGCCAAAGGAAAAAAATTCGGGATCATTGCTTCTCGCTTTAATGATTTTATTACCAAGGAACTAATTCGTGGTTGTGTAGATACCTTAATCAGACATGGGGCGGAAGAGAACAATCTGGTTGTAGCCTGGACGCCGGGAGCCTTTGAGATTCCTTTATTAGCTCAGAAACTAGCTAAATCAAAGTCATACGATGCAATTATCTGTTTGGGAGCAGTAATCAGAGGCTCAACCCCTCATTTTGAATATATCGCCTCTGAGGTAGCCAAAGGAATATCAAGGGTTTCCTTAGAAACAGGTTTACCGGTAATCTTTGGGATTATTACTGCGGATACAATCGAGCAGGCAATTGAACGCGCAGGAACCAAGGAGGGTAATAAAGGTAGAGACGCTGCGCTTTCCGCAATCGAGATGGCTAATCTTCTTGAAAAGATATAATAATTTAAGAAATGCGTAAACGCAGTCGTGCCCGAGAATTTGCCCTTCAGATTCTTTATCAGATGGATATTACCCAAGATAGCTACCATGTCTGTTTGGATAACTTCTGGCAGACACAAGGAAAGGTAAATAAAGAGATTAAGGATTTTACAAGCGAGCTTGTCGAAGGGGTAGCCGAACATTTAAATGCAATCGATGAAAAGATCTCTCAATATGCAACTAATTGGCAACTTAAACGCATGGCGGTTGTGGATAGGAATATCCTGCGTTTGGGAAGTTATGAGCTTTTATTTAGAGAGGATATCCCTCCCAAGGTTTCTATCAATGAGGCGGTTGAGCTCGCCAAGAGGTATTCAGGTTTAGAAGCAGGCAGGTTTGTTAACGGAATATTAGATAAGATTAAGTCTTTAGGAAAATAGATGGAATTTGCGGATCTTCATCTTCATACGGTATTTTCTGATAGTACCTATGCGCCCCAGGAACTTGCTTTTCTGTCTAAGGAAGCAGGTTTATCTTGTATCTCGATAGTAGATCATGATACAGTAGATAGCATTGAACCTGCCTTAGGGGTATCGAAAGAAATAGGTATTGAGGTATTGCCGGGTATAGAGCTTACTGCTCAATATGCGGATGCGGAGGTACATATTTTAGGGTATCTTATTGATTACCATGATCAATATTTAAAAAAAAGATTAGAATCCCTTAAAGCAGATCGTCGGATAAGGATATACAAAATGATCGAGAAATTAAAAGACATGGGTATAAATTTGGATGCGGAATCGGTTTTTAGCTTAGCTAAGCATGCAGCAGTAGGAAGGATGCATCTGGCTATGGCGATGAAAAAATATGGTTTTGTGGATTCAATAGGTGAGGCATTTAAAAAATATATTGGAGAGAAATCCCCTGCTTATATATTAGGATTTAATTTAAGCCCGAAAGAGGCAATAGATTTAATTATCCAGGCAAAGGGAATACCTGTACTTGCCCATCCTTATAGTATTAATCCGCAGGAGCTTATCTTTAAATTTATTGATTTAGGACTTAAAGGGCTGGAGGTTTATTATCCGGAGCATACCCATTCTATGATAGAAAATTACTTAGGAATAGCCCAAAAATATAATCTTTTAGTAACCGGTGGTTCTGATTGCCATGGTTTAAATAAACCAGAGATTAAATTAGGTGCAATAAAGATACCTTATGACTTAGTTCAAAGATTAAAAGAATTCAAGGATTAGCGATGGTAAAGAAGGATGATCTTTATTATATGAATTTAGCCTTAAGATTAGCCCTTAAAGCAAAAGGGCAGACTTGGCCTAATCCGATGGTAGGGGCATTAATAGTTAAGGATGGACGGATTGTAGGTAAAGGTTATCATCAAAAAGCAGGTCTAGCCCATGCTGAGATTATTGCTTTAGATGAGGCGGGCAAAAAAGCTAAGGGCGCAACCCTATATGTGACTTTAGAGCCTTGCTGTCATTTTGGAAGAACCGACCCCTGTGTAGACAGGATAATTAAAAGCAGGATAAAAAGGGTGGTGGTGGGAATGACTGACCCTAACCCTTTAAATAATGGTAAGGGTATTAAGATATTAACCCAGAATAAGATAAAGGTTAAGGTGGGTTTCTTAGAGGATAGATTAAGAAAGATTAATGCTCCTTTCATAAAATATATTACCAAAGGAATGCCTTTTATCACGGTTAAAGTAGCGCAGTCGCTGGATGGAAAGATTGCTACTTGTAGCGGAGATTCTAAGTGGATAACCTCAGATAAATCGCGCATTTATGCCCATCGTCTTCGTCAGTATTACGATGCAGTAATGGTAGGGGTAAACACTATATTAAGAGATAATCCCCGGCTGGATGCCTGGTTCAGTAAAAGACAACCTATCAAGATTGTAATTGATAGTCAATTAAGCATTCCTCAGCAGGCAGATATATTCTTAGGTGGCGGTCAGGTAATTCTGGTAACCTTACCAATAGGTCCGGGTCAGGAAACCCAGAATCGCCAGATTCTTTCGCAAAAAGCAAGAATTTTAGAGGTTAAAGAGAAATCCGGACAGATAGATTTAAGGGATACCATGAAAAGATTAGCCAAGCTTCAGATCAGCAATATCTTAGTAGAAGGTGGGGGTACGCTTATTGGTTCATTGTTTGATGAAAATTTAGTAGATAAGGTGATGTTTTTTATTAGCCCAAAGATTATCGGAGGTAAAGAGGCGATTAGTTCGGTGATGGGAAAAGGGGTTTTAAGGATTGAGAAGGCTATCAGATTAAAGGATATAAGGATTAGACGATTGGGAGAGGATCTGCTTTTTGAGGGGTATGTTTAGTGGCATAGTAGAGGAATTAGGAAAGGTAATAAGTATTGCAAAGCAATCCCGCTTTACCTTACTTAAGGTTCAGGCAGAAAAAGTCTTAGAGGATACCCGGATAGGCGATAGTATCGCGGTTAACGGTGTCTGCCTTACGGTGGTAGATAAGGACAGTTCTTCTTTAAGCTTTGAGCTAATGCCTTCGACCCTTAAGCTTACGAATTTAGGTTCTTTAAGGATTCAGGAGAGGATAAATCTTGAGCGCTCCCTTAAATTAGGCCAAAGGATTTGTGGACACTTGGTTTACGGTCATATTGATTGTATAGGGATTATTCGAAAAAGAAGATTTCTTCAGAATAACCTTTGTTTTGAGATCGCCATTCCTTTAACCTATATAAAAAATATAATCTTACGGGGTTCGCTTGCGGTAGATGGGATATCCTTAACTGTACAAAAAAAATTGGGTAATCTTTTTTCAGTCTATATCATCCCGCATACCTTTAAGAACACTACCCTCGGTTTTAAAGGCCCATCCGATAAGGTAAATATTGAGTTTGACAAATCGATAGGATTGTCAATTTAGATAGATTCTGATATACTAAATAAATGTTTTATATCGGCACGAGTGGATGGAATTATCCACATTGGAAAGTAAGGTTTTACCCTGAGGGCTTAAGTCAGAATAAATGGTTAGACTATTATGTTAAGTTCTTTAATGCGGTAGAATTAAATGTAACTTTTTATCGCCTTGTAAAAAGACAGACTTTTAAGAACTGGTATGAGAACACACCCAAGGGATTCTATTTTGTGGTAAAGGGCTCAAGATTTATCACCCATGTAAAAAAATTAAAGGATTGTAAAAAACCTTTAAAGATCTTTTTTGATAATTGCTCTGTTTTAAAGGAGAAGCTTTCTTGTATTCTTTGGCAACTACCTGCGGGATTTAAAAAGGATACATCCAGGCTTATAGAATTTTTAAATTTACTTAATCATTATATAAAAGGTATAAAGCAGGCAATCGAATTTAGAAATAAAAGCTGGTTTACTGAGGACATCTACGCTTTATTAAGGCAATATAATGTTTCTTTATGTATTGCCCATTCTGACCGCTGGCCTTGTGAAAAGGTAATTACCGCGGATTTCTTATATTTAAGATTTCATGGTGGTGAGGCGCTTTACAGTTCGGATTATTCTGAAAAAGAATTAAAAGAATGGGCGGGTTTTGCCCTGGGTTCTAAGCTAAAGGATATCTTTGCCTTCTTTAATAACGATAACGAAGCCTTTGCGGTAAAGAATGCCTTAAGATTTAAACAGTTATTGAAAGGTTGACGGGGCGTGGCTCAGCTTGGTTTAGAGCGCAGCGTTCGGGACGCTGAGGTCGACGGTTCAAGTCCGTCCGCCCCGACCAAACAGTAAAAAAGATTGACAAGATTAAATTCTTCATTAAAATAAAAATCAATTTTAAAAAGTTGGATAAATTCTAATATAAATATGTTAGAGAAAACCTTAGAATCTATCAAGGCAAAATTTGATGAAATAAATTTTAAGAAGCTCATTGCCATAACTTATCCTAAGGTTTTAAGCTTTATTGCTGAGGCAGTCTTACTCTGTAATCCTAAGGATGTTTTTATCTGTAGCGATACAGAGGAAGAGATAGATTACATTCGCAGAATGGCGATTAAGTCAGGTGAAGAGAAACCGCTTAGGATAAAAGGGCATACCTATCATTTTGATGGTTATTATGACCAAGGAAGGGATAGAGATGTAACCAAGTTTTTAGTGCCAAAAAACGACCATCTCAGTCCTACCATCGCTCAGATTGAGCGCCAGAAAGGTTTAGCAGAGGTTAAGTCCTTGCTTAAGGATTCCATGAAGGATAAGACCTTGATTGTGCGTTTCTTAACCTTAGGCCCGGCTAATTCTATTTTTAGTATCCTTTGTATGGAGTGTACGGATTCCTGGTATGTAGCACATTCGGTAGATTTGCTTTATCGGCAGGGCTATAAAGAATTTTTAAAGGCAAGGCCTGATACGGAGATCTTTATTACTTTACATTCCGCAGGAAGGCTGGATAAGAATATGACAAGTATTGATTATGATAAGAAAAGAATATACATAGATTATATAAAGAATACGGTTTACAGTGTAAATACTCAGTATGCGGGTAATTCCATCGGATTTAAAAAACTGGCATTGCGTCTGGCGATACGAAAAGCACATCGCGAAGGTTGGTTGGCAGAACATTTTATGATTATTGGGGTTAAAGGTCCAAAGAAAAGAAAGACCTATCTGGCAGGGGCGTTTCCTTCTGCTTGTGGTAAGACCTCTACCGCGATGCTTCCATCCGAGACTATCTTAGCAGATGATATTGCCTATGTAAGAAATATCCAAGGTATCTGTCGGGCAGTAAATGTAGAAAAGGGAATCTTTGGAATAATTCATGATATCAATCCTAAGGACGATCCCTTAATCTATAAGGTATTGACCAGCCCAGCAGAGGTAATCTTTTCCAATGTCTTGGTAAAGGATAAACGTCCTTATTGGCTGGGTATGGGAAAAGAACTTCCTAAAGAGGGGATAAACTTTTCCGGTAACTGGTACGAACAAAAAAGGGACGAGAAGGGCGAATTAATTCTCCCTGCACATAAAAATGCTCGCTATACAGTTTCTTTAAAAGCCTTAGATAACTGTGATCCTGCATTGGATGATCCGCGAGGGGTGGAGTTGGGAGGGATAATGTTTGGGGGAAGGGATTACCGGGCATATGTTCCGGTTCAGGAGGGATTAAGCTGGGAACATGGGATTATTGCTTATGGAGCCTGCCTTGAGACCGAGACGACCTTTGCCATTGTTGGTCAGGAAGGAAGATATGAGATAAATATTATGAGTATACAGGATTTTATTTCTATTAGTTTAGGTAAATATTTAAAGAATTATTTAGAATTTGTCAAGTCGCTTAAAAAGACTCCCCGAGTTTTTGGCGTTAACTATTTTTTAACTAATCTAAAGACAAATAAATTTTTAAATTCTCGGCAGGATAAGCATATCTGGATAAAATGGATAGAACTGCGTATCCATAACGATGTAGAGGCGACCCCTACCCCTACAGGCTTGATTCCCAAGTATAAAGATTTAAAGAGATTATTTAAAAGGGTGTTAAATAAGGATTACACCGAAGACAGCTATTTAGAGCAATTTACCTTAAGGGTCAATGAGAATTTAGCAAAATTACAACGGGTAGAAGGGTTCTTTCGTAAAAATATCCCTGATGCACCTAAACCGCTCTTTGAGGTCATCCAGCAACAGCGAGAGCGTCTCTTAAAAGCAAAAAAAGAATTCGGCGATTATATTAGTCCTTTGGTTTTTGAAAAAAAGTTAAAATTACACAAACCTTAAAGACCTTCTCTTATCCGATTTCCCATTCTTTTTAAAAATAAATCCTGCCTATTTTAAAATGGGGATAATTAAGCTTATAGAGATATTTATTGTTGGTGTGGCGATGGGTAACGGAGCCTGCCTTTTCTTCTGTTTTCCTATAATTATTCCTTATTTGGGAGGTTATCTTGGATTTATAGAGAAAAGAAGCAACTGGAAAGAGGGTTTAACCTTTATACTTATCTTTTTATTCTGCCGACTTTTTGCCTATGCTTCATTAGGATTACTTTCGGTTGTTTTTTATCAATTTGTTTTGAATTTCTTAGGTATAAAAGGCATCTATCTTCATTTGATCCTGGGTGTCCTTCTTATTATTATAGGGCTAGTTTATCTTTTTAATCCCCAAAAACCAAGTTTTTTTTGCAAACTCTTTTATAAAAATTTACTTAAGCAATCCAAATTCAATATGGTCTTATTCGGTCTTTTGATTGGGTTTTCTCCTTGCGGACCCCTTTTGGGGGTTTTAAGCTATATTTCTGCTTTAAGTAAAAATCCTTTAGAAGGGTTTCTAGGGGGATTATTTTTTGGTTTGGGAACACTTATAAGTCTGATTATTCCCATAGGGGTTATTTTCGGCTTTATAATAGAGAAGATAAAAAAGTCAGCTGTGATAATTTCTTGGATAAGGAGGTTAAGTGGACTGGCTTTGTTCTACTTTGGTTTAAGATTGGTGTTGAAATTTTTTCGCTAAGGCAGGCTTTAATTAGTTTTCTTTCGCTTTAAAATGTGGTAAAATTATAAAGACTTGGTATGAGAAAACAGATTCATGTATTTTATTCAGGATTAGTTCAAGGTGTAGGTTTTCGTTTTACCGCAAGAGAGATTGCTTATGAATTAAATGTAAGCGGTTGGGTGAAAAACCTGCGCGATGGAAGGGTAGAATTGGTAGCGGAGGCAGAGGAGGAGGTTTTAAAGGAGTTTTTAGAACGCATAAACAGATATTTTTCAAGATATATCCAGGATACCCAGATTGATTGGCTTACCGCCACCGGAGGTTTTAAGGGATTTGAAATTAGATTTATATAATTATGCGCTATGGAATATTTTCTGATGTCCATGCTAATCTGGAGGCACTTAAAGCGGTGCTCTGTGCTTATAAGAAGGAAAACATAGATATTTACCTTTGCATAGGCGATGTGGTAGGATATGGGGCAGACCCTAATGAATGTGTAGAGTTAGTAAAAAAAACTGCGATGATTACTGTGGCAGGAAACCATGATTGGGCAAGTGTGGATTTGTTTCCGGTTGATTATTTTAATCCTCAAGCAAAACAGGCAATTCTCTGGACAAAGGATAATCTTAGCGAACAAAGCAGGTATTTTTTAGAATCCTTAAAGCCTGTCTATAAAAATAAAGATTTAATCTTAGTCCACGGAACCTTAGAGAATCCTGCGGAATTTGATTATATGCTTGATGGTTATACTGCCAATGTTACATTTCAATTAATGGATACGCATCTTTGCTTTGTAGGGCATTCGCATATAGCAGGTATATTTATTCAAGATCAAGCAAAGAGGATATATTATCAAGAAGTAAATCATCTTAAGCTTGAAGATAAATCTAAGTATATTATTAATGTGGGTAGCGTTGGTCAACCCCGCGATGGCAATCCTTCTTCTGCTTACTGTATATATGACACAGATAAAAAAGAAATCTTTATTAAAAGGGTAGATTACGATATCCAGACCGCTTATACCAAGATTCTTACCGCCGGTCTACCTAAGTCTTTGGCAGAGAGGATCTTAGTAGGAGGTTAGGATATGAAGGAGGATCTGGATAAGATTAAGAAAAGGATTGAGGATTTAAGACAAAGGATCAGGCATCACGATTATCTATATTATGTTCTTTCTCAACCCGAGATCTCCGATAAAGAATACGATGATTTAATGCGCCAACTTAAGGAATTAGAAGAAAGATACCCTCAATTTAAAAGTGATGATTCTCCCACCGCAAGGGTAAGCGGAGGGGTGCTTGAAGGGTTTAAAACAGTTGAGCATAAAGAAAAGATGCTTTCCTTAGATAATGTCTATACATTTGAGGAGTTAAGCCAGTGGCAGGAGCGTATCTTAAAGGTCTTAGGAAAGGAAAAGATTGAATTTGTGGTTGAGCATAAGATAGATGGGGTAAGTGCTAATCTTACCTATCAGAAAGGAAGACTGATGATAGGAGCTACCCGCGGAGATGGTTCGTTGGGTGAGGATGTAACCCAGAATATTAAGACTATCCGAGCTATTCCTTTAATCCTGAGAGGAAAGAAGGTCCCTGATTTTATTGAGATCCGCGGTGAGGTTTATATGGAAAGAAAGGATTTTATTAGTTTAAATAAAGAAAGAGAAAAGCTGGGAGAGGTCCTCTTTGCTAATCCGCGTAACGCTGCCAGTGGTTCATTAAAGCTCTTAGATACAAGTATCGTAGCTCAACGCAAGTTAAACTTCTTTGCCCATTCTTTAGGTGCCTATGAGGGAGTCCAGATAAAAAGCCAATGGGAATTCCTGACTAGGTTAAAGGAATGGGGGATGCGGGTTAATCCTTATTCTTGTCTTTGTAAGAATCTTAAGGAGGTGATTGCTTATTGTCAGCAGTGGCAGGAAAAAAGGGAGAAGATTCCTTATGATGTGGATGGGGTGGTAGTTAAGGTAAATGATCTTTTGCAACAGAAAAGATTAGGCACGACCTTAAAGAGTCCACGCTGGGCGGTCGCTTATAAGTTTCCTGCCCAACAGGCAACCACTGAGGTTTTAAAGATTAAGGTGAATGTAGGCAGGACAGGAGTACTTACTCCCGTAGCTGAGCTTAAGCCTGTGGAATGTGGAGGGGTAATCATCCGCCATGTTACTTTACATAATTTTGAGGAGATGCGGCGATTGAATATAAAAGAGGGCGACCGCGTCCTCATTGAGCGAGCAGGCGATGTTATTCCTAAGGTAGTGAAGGTGGTAGAAAGTAAAGGAAAGAAGGCTTTTTCCATTCCTGCGGTTTGTCCGGTATGTAAAGGTAAGGTGGTAAAAGAAAAGGAAGAGGAGGTAGCCTATCGTTGTATAAATTCCTCTTGTCCAGCCCAGCTGGAAAGGGGTCTTTTACATTTTGCCTCCCGTCAGGCTATGGATATAGAAGGAATGGGTGAGGCGGTGGTCAGCCAGTTAGTAAGGTTAGGATTGGTGCATAATTTTGCTGATATTTATAAATTGACCGCCAGAGAACTTGCTAGGTTAGAGTTATTTAAGGAGAAGAAGATAAATAATTTACTTTCTGCTATCCAGAGAAGTAAACAGCAACCCCTTTCTCGGCTTATTTATGCCTTGGGTATTCGTCATGTAGGAGAAAAGGCAGCTTATGTTTTAGCGCGGGAGTTTAAAACCATGGATAGTCTTATCTCAAAGAAGAAAGAGGACTTTGATAGGATACCAGAAGTAGGTCCGATAATGGCGGAGTCAATTGCAGAATACCTTTCTCAACCCCAGACCAGGAGATTAATTGAAGAATTAAGAAAGGCAGGACTTAATTTTAAGGAGGAGGTTTCTGAGGTAAAGACTGGCTTAACGGGTAAAACCGTGGTGTTTACCGGAGAGCTAAAGAATTACACCCGTTTAGAGGCAGAGGATTTAGTACGTCGATTAGGAGGAAATGTATCTTCCAGTGTAAGCAAAAATACGGATCTGGTAGTTTTGGGAGAAAACCCCGGTTCAAAGTATGAGAAGGCAAAGAAATTAGGAATAAAGATTATTAATGAAGAAGAATTCTTAAATTTAATAAAAGAAAAATGAAAAAAATTAAATTTTTAATTTTATATTTTAGTTTAGTGATCATGATTTTTGAATTATGTGCCTGCGAGGCATTTGTGCGGAAGTTTACACGTAAACCTAAACATAAAGAGCTACCTAAAGAAGAGATGGTCCTTATGCCTGAGGAATACCCTTCTTTACCGATAGATAAAGAGGAGCTTTACCGCAATTACCTTTTTTACTGGAAATCCTGGCAGGACGAATTGATCCAATCCTTAGCTAAAGGAGGAAATCATAAAAAAATCACCAGCTGTGTTCAGGAAGCAATTAAGAATCTAAGGGCCTTAAGAGAACTTTTAAAAGAAGATATGCAGAAAAGATTAGACGCTTATATAGAAGAGTTAGAATCACTTAAGAATTCTTTAGTTAAAGATGTTTATGGGCTTAGTTCCCAAACTAACCGCAGTTTAGCAGAAAGAATAAAAAGAAATATCTTAAAGGAATTTTCTTATAATAAAATCAAGGATTATCTTTTATGATCTTAGAGACAGTATGCGTAGGTCCTGTGCAGACCAACTGTTATATTTTAGCAGAAAAAAAAGATTCCCCTGCTATAATTATTGATCCCGGATTTGAGGAAAAGAGAATAAAGAAGATCTTAGAAAGTTATCGTCTTAAACCTTCTTTTATCATTAATACCCATGGGCATTTTGACCATATTGGAGGCGATGAATGCTTTGGGGTTGATATTTATATCCACCGTAAAGACTTAGAGTTATTAAAAGAACCTCAGCTTAATTTATCTAGTTTCTTTGCCCTTCCTCATCAATTAAATTCTAAAAAAATAAAGGTATTAGAAGATAATGAGATTATTAAACTGGATAATATAAGTTTAAGGGTAATCCATGTGCCGGGTCATACCCCAGGAAGTATAGCCTTAAAGATGGAAAGCCCCGCAGATAAGATTTTGTTTACGGGAGATACCTTATTTTGTCAAGGCATTGGAAGGACAGACCTTCCTGGCGCAGATGAAGCTTGTTTATTAAACTCGATTAGAAAGAGATTGCTTGTTTTTGCCGATGATACAGTTATTTACCCTGGCCATGGTCCAAGTTCTACACTCGGAAGGGAAAAGAAATTTAATTCCTTTTTAAGTTAGGATGCGTAAGTTTGTTCAGATGTTTTTAGATTACCTTTTAGTAGAACGTGGACTTACTCAGAATACCATCTCTTCTTATGAAAAAGACCTTAACTTTTATATAGATTTTTTAGAGTCTAAAGGAATTGATTCTTTATCCAAGACCACCAAACAACAGATAATCGACTTTATGCTTGCCCAGAAGGATAAGGGTTTATCCAGCAATTCTATTGCTCGCCGTTTAGTAGCCATAAAGGTCTTTTATAGATTCCTGGTAAGGGAAGGGATATTAAATAATGATCCTACCAGCTTAGTCGACTCTCCTAAGTTATGGAAGAGGATTCCGGAAGTCCTTTCCTACTCCGAGATAGAATCCCTACTTAATCAGCCCAATATAAAAGATATCCAGGGGATAAGGGATAAGGCGATCTTAGAGACGCTATATGCTACAGGCATGCGCGTCTCTGAGTTAGTTAATCTGAGATTAGATAATGTTAATTTAGAGGTGGGTTTTTTACGTTGCATGGGTAAGGCAAACAAAGAAAGGATTATTCCTTTAGGTGCTAAAGCCATCGCCAGCATAGATAGATATCTAAAGATTAGCCGACCAAGGTTGTTAAATTCCGCTAAAATCAATGGGGTAGATTTTTTGTTTCTTAATCGTTTCGGTAAAAAGCTATCCCGTCAGTCTCTTTGGAAGCTCATTAAAAAGTATGCCCGGAAAGCTAGGATTAAAAAACCCATAAGGCCACATATATTAAGGCATTCCTTTGCCACGCACTTATTAGAAAGGGGAGCGGATCTACGCTCAGTTCAAGAGATGCTCGGTCATGCGGATATCTCGACTACTCAGATTTATACCCATATGAATAAGGATAGGCTTAAGTTGATCCATAAACAGTTTCACCCTCGCGCTTAGATGAAAGAATATCTTAAGGAATTACCTCAGGGGATCTTCCGCTTAATTAAGCTAGCCCAGGATATCTCCTCTACTTTAAATTATAATGTTTATCTGGTAGGAGGATTTGTGCGCGATTTACTTTTAAGGGTAAAGAATTTAGATTTAGATATGGTAGTAGAAAAGGAGGGAATAGGATTTGCTGAAGAATTTGCAAAAAGACTGAATGCAAGGATTATTAGGCATAAGAGATTTGGAACTGCTACCTTAGTGATTAATTCTGATTTTAAGGTGGATATTGCTACTACCAGAAAAGAAACCTATCGTTGCCCTGCCAGTCTTCCCCAGGTAAGTTTAGGAACCTTAAGGGATGATTTATTCCGGCGCGATTTTACGATTAATGCTATGGCTATCCAGATCGGTCCGGATAACTTTGGAAGGCTTATAGATTTCTTTGGAGGAAGGGATGATCTTAAAAAGGAAAGGATACGCGTATTACATAACTTAAGTTTTATTGATGATCCTACCCGGATCTTAAGGGCGATTCGTTTTGAACAGAGATATAATTTTAAGATTGAATCCAAGACAATTAAACTTCTAAAAGAAGCAGTTAAATTAGGTATGCTTAAGCGGGTCAGCCCACATCGATTAAGGGATGAGATTATTCTTCTTTTAAAAGAAAAGGAGCCACTTAAGAATATAAGCAGGCTAAATAAGTTGACGGGATTTGGTTTTATTGATCCTGCCCTATCGTTATCCGAAGATGCTTATAAATTTTTAAAGAAGATTAAGAAGGAGATTGCTTGGTTTAAGAAAGAATACCCTGATCTTAGACCCATTGATACCTGGTTAGTTTACTTTATTGGGCTTATAGATTGCCTTACTTTAGCTAAGGTAAAAAGATTAGGTATAAGATTTGCCTTTTGTAGAGCGGATCGGATAAGGATGATAAGTTATAAAAAACAGCTATCTAAGGTAATTAAGACCTTAAGCCTTAGAAGGATCAGCGCCTGGCGCCTTTTTAGAATACTTCAGCCCTTAAGTTATGAGACTATCCTTTTAATTAAAGCAAAATCCAAAAATAAGGATGTAAACAGACATATAAAAGAGTTTTTTGATACCTATCACGGTATACGCGTAAGCCTCGATGGAAACGATCTTAAAAACCTTGGTCTACCCCCCGGTCCACTTTACCAAAGGATTTTCGAGCGTATCCTTAAAGAAAAGTTAAAAGGTAGATTAAAAACAAGACAACAGGAGCTATTATTTGTAAAGAGGATATTGAGGTTAGAATGACCATTGGAATATTAAGATTGCTTTTATTTATACCCCACAGCAATTCTTTAAAGGACAAAAGAATGGTTCTGCATAGCCTAAAGGCAAAACTGCGTAACCATTTTAATATTGCGGTCACCCAGTTAGACGATGAGGATAAATGGCAAAGGACAACTTTGGCAGTGGTAGGGGTAGAGAAAAATAAAACTACAATGAATCGCACCCTTTCCGAGATAATTAATTATATTCGGGGATTTAATGCCATAAACCTGATCGATTATGAGATGGAATTAATCTAAGGGTTTTTGATGAGAAAAATTATATTAGTTATGTTCTGTTTGTTTCTGGTAGGATGTAGCAGAACTTTATTGCAGGTAAAGGACTTAGAGAAGAAGATAGGGCAACTTCAGGATGAGCTTATTAAAAAAGAAAATCAACTAAAGGAAGAAAAAGAACAGGTAGATAAATTAAAAGAGCTTTTAAGTCAGAAGGAGATCCAGTTGAAAGAAAAGGAGGTAAGGATTGAGAGTTAAAAAAGAAATTGGCTGGCTTTGGGGTATTTGTCCCTTGACAAAGAGGATTATTTACTATAATCTAATAATAGCCTAATTATAAGCGAAGATAATGAGCTATTATCGAATATTAGGTTTTGAAAAAGAGCCTTTCTCCACTAGCCCTGACCCTGACTTCTTTTATCTCTCTAAGGAACACCAGACCGCCTTAACTAATATCCTCATTGAACTTAGACTTAAAAGGGGGCTTTCGGTTATCTTAGGAGATATCGGAACCGGAAAGACCACCCTTTCCCGCAAACTTATTCAGGAATTAAAGGCAAGGGGAGATTTTATCTTTCACATTATTTTAGACCCTTCTTTTGATGATGAATATATGTTTCTTACTTCTTTAGTAAGAAATTTTGAGATTGCCTTACCTTCCTCAGATAAACCAGCTACTATCTTAGATCTTAGGGAAGCGGTGGAGAGGTTTCTTTTTCAAAAAGGCGTAAGTGAAAATAAGATTATCACCTTAATTATTGACGAAGCACAGAAATTAAGTGATGCATCTTTAGAGGTTCTCCGTGTTCTTTTAAATTATGAAACCAATGAGTTTAAGCTTCTGCAATTGGTATTGTTAGGTCAATTGGAACTGCATGCTAAGATTATGAATATCCCCAATTTTTTTGACCGCATAAGCTTTAAATATACCCTTAACCCTTTAGATTTTGCAGAAGCAAAGGAGATGATTGAATTTCGCATAAGACAGGCGGGTTATAAAGCCAGTATGCATCTTTTTTTAGAGGAAGCAATACGGCAGATCTATCAATATAGCCGAGGCTATCCCCGTCAGATAACCATGCTCTGTCATAAGTGCTTAAAAAATCTGGTACTGAAGAATAAGGTAGTAGTAGATGCTGATTGTGTGCGTCAGATAGTGGAGGAAGAGATCAGGACCGGCTGGACACGCCGGGATCAACTTTTACATAAGAATAGTCTTTAAAAGGAGAGAAGAATTGTACGAGGAATACTGGGGTTTAAAGGAGAAGCCTTTTGATAATACCCCTGATCCGAGGTTTCTTTATCATTCCCAGCAACATAATGAGGCATTAGCAAGGATGCTTTATGTTGTCCGGGAGCGAAAAGGGGCTGCCATTTTTACAGGTGAGTATGGAAGTGGTAAGACCCTTTTAAGTCGGGTGCTCTGGCATGAGCTTCAACAGGAAAACAAATACCAGGCGGTATTTATCCTGAATCCTCGACTCAGTGGATTAGAATTAATTCAGGAGATTGTGTATCAGTTAAATAGTAATGAGATCCCTACAAATAGGTTAGATTTATTTCATTCTTTGCATAACATCTTGTACACTAACTATCAGCAAGCAAGGCATTGTGTAATTGTGGTTGATGAAGCCCAGGCAATTGGGAATAGGGAGATCTTTGAGGAATTAAGACTCCTTTTAAATTTTCAACTCGATAATGTTTTTTTACTTACGATTATCCTTTTAGGCCAGCCGGAGTTAAAGGATATTATTGTTAATCTGCCTCAGTTAAATCAACGCATGGCGATGCGTTTTCATCTTAAAGCATTAAATGAAATTGAAACTAAAGAATATATCCTGCATCGGCTTAGGGTAGCAGAGGCAAAAAGGGAGATTTTTCAGGAGGATTGTTTTGGTCAGATCTATCATTTTTCGCGGGGAGTTCCCCGCTTAATTAATACCATCTGCGATTTAGCCTTATTAACTGGTTTTGGTAATGGTTTAAAGTTTATTGACCGAGACACTATCCTGAAGGTAAACGAAGATTTAAGCTCCGCGGGTGGTCTTCAAGATTTAGGACCTTTACCCAAATAAAAGGAGAAGGTATGTTGAGGCTTTCTGAGATTTTAAAAAAATATAAAGGACTTCTTAAAAAGACACCTGTACCTGAAGAGATAGAGCAGGAAGAGAATGAAACCGCCCTTCCAGAAAAGCCTAGTTCAGAATCTGACCATATTCCTATAAAGATATCCCCGGCTATTTGTAAGAGCTTTTCTAAGATAGAAAGTAACGAGATTTTTTCTTTATACGAAGAGATTCTGGCGCGGGTAAAACATATTTATTTAAGGGGGCAGGAAGAATGTTTTGTTCCTTGGATAAAGGAGCTAATAGAAAAGATCCTGCAGGTTCTTTTTTCTCCAAATAAAGAGGCGTTACTGAGACTTTCGGTTAAGGATTATGACAAAGAGGAAGATTATCTTTATGCCCATGCCTTAAATGTTTGTATCATGTCTTTAGAGATTGGCAGGTCATTGGGCTATGAAAGAGAGCAACTCTTAGAGTTAGGAATTGCCGCCTTTGTCCATGATATCGGGATAGTGAAGTATTTAGATATCATTAATAAGAATTACATCTTAGGTAAAGAAGAGATGGATAAGATAAAGAATCATCCCAATCTTGGCTCCCAGATATTAACAAGATTTTCTAAAGATTTGAATGTCTCGATAATCGAGGCGGTGCGTCAGGAACACGAACGGATAGATGGCTCGGGTTATCCTTTGGGATTAAAGGGTGAGCAGATCTCGGAGTATGCTCGGATTATCGGTTTATTAGATGTTTATGAGGCGCTCTTACATAAAAGGCCTCATCGTCAAAAGTACACCCCCTTAGAGGCAATCCAGAAGATTTTAGAACTTAAAGAAACCTTCGATAATAAACTGATAAAGGTGCTTATGGAAAGGATGGGTATCTTTCCTATAGGGGTGGCGGTGAGATTAAATACCAAAGAGATAGGCACAGTAATTAAAGAGAATCCCCAGCTTCCTTTGCGACCAGTGGTAGAGGTAGTCTTAGATTCTACAGGAAAGAGATTAACCCAACCCAAGCAGATTGATTTATCCCAGAAGCCAGAGGTTTATATTGAGGAATGTTTAAAGGAATGCCTCTTTTAAAAAGGATAATAATTATTATTTTATTTTTAGTTTTTACTCCCTTTGTTTACAGCCAGGAAAGAAGAGATGAGGCGCTTAAATATTATGAAAGAGGAAAGATTTATTACGATCAAGGTAGATACACTGAGGCACAAGAGGAATTTCAAAAGGCAATCGAGATTTTAAAGGAAAAGGAATCGGAGACTAAAGAAGGGGTAACCCCCTTAACCAGCAAACCCGCAGAAAAACCGATACAAACCGAGTACATTATCGGTGAGGATGATGTTTTATATATTTTGGTCTGGCAGAATCCGGATTTAACGATGGATGTAATTGTAAGACCAGACGGAAGGATATCCTTTCCTTTGATTGGCGATATTCCGGCAAAGGGATTAACCCTTAGCCAACTTGATGAGATAATTACTGAGCGGTTAAAAGAGTATATCCGTTTTCCTGAGGTCTCTATTTCTTTAAAGAAGTTAGGTGGTAAAAAGGTGATTGTTTTAGGTGAGGTGGTCAGACCGGGGGTTTATGCGGTTAGTGGAGCAAGGACTATTTTAGAGGCAATCGGGCTGGCGGGTGGTTTTACGCGCGACGCAGTGGCTTCCAGTGTAATCTTGATCCGGGGAGGTTTTGAAAAACCCCAGGCTAAGAGACTGAATCTAACCAAGGCATTAAAGGGTGATCTGCGTCAGAATATCAGTTTGCAAGCAGAAGATATCATCTTTATCCCCAAAAAATTTATCTCTAATCTAACTTACTTTCTTAATCAGGTTTTAGAGCCCCTTGCCAAGGGTGCCTATACAAGTAAGGAAATACAGACCTGGTAAAAAGAATAATAATTTATATGGAAAAAATCTATATAAAAAGCCCGGAATTTATCTTTCGTAAGATCTCTGGAGAGATGATTCTGGTTCCTTTAAAAAGTAAAGCTACGGATTTACCCAGTATATATACCTTAAATGAGTCAGGGGCAAGGATCTGGGAATTAATCGATGGTAGAAAAAGCCTTGCTGAGATAAAGGATAAGCTAACCGAAGAATTTGAGGTGGATACGGAACAGTTAGAAAAAGACTTAGTGGAATTTCTTAATAAATTAAAGCAGATAAATGCCATCCAGGAGGTTGGTTAGATGGATTGTTCAGGGATAGATAAGGTTAGCTACGAGGAATTTAGTAATAGGATTCATGAGAAAGCGATAAAAGAACGCCTACCTATTGAGGGCACCCTTGAGGTTACTCTGCGCTGTAATTTAAGGTGCAGGCATTGCTATTGTTATTCTGATCCTCATAAAAAAGAGATGGGGCTTAGAGAGATCTGTGGTGTGCTTGATGAGATTACTGAGGCAGGTTGCCTTTGGTTATTAGTTACCGGGGGAGAACCCCTTTTGCGACCGGATTTCTTAGAGATCTATACCTATGCTAAAAAGAAGGGTTTAATTATTACCCTTTTTACCAATGCTACCTTGATTACTCCCTATTTAGCGGATTATCTTAAGGATTATCCTCCTTTTCAGATAGAGATTAGTTTATATGGAATCACCTCCCATACTTACGAGCAGGTTACGGGTATAAAAGGCTCCTTCAAGGATTGCCAAAGGGGGATAGAGCTTTTATTAGAGAGAAAGGTTCCTTTTAAATTAAAGACCACGGTAACTACCTTAAATAAAGAGGAGCTTTTTCAGATAAAGGAATACGCAGAAGGCTTAGGTGTGGATTTTCGTTTTGACCCTATAATTAACCCTCGGCTCGATGGTAGTCGCCAGCCTTGCAGTTTTAGACTCTCTCCTGAAGAGGTAATAGATTTGGATCTAAAAGATGAGGCGCGGCATAAGGATTGGTTAAGGTTTTGCCAACAATTTTCTCAGGTTTTAAATCCTCAACAGCTTTTTCTTTGCCATGCAGGCTTAATCTCTTTTCATATAGATGCTTATGGACAGCTCCAGATCTGTAGTATGCTACGCAGTTTTAGTTATGATCTTCTTAAGGGTAGTTTTCAAGAAGGCTTTAACAATTTTCTTTTTAAACTGCGTAACCAAAGATACGCTTTTAATGAACGATGTCTTTGTTGTGAGGTAGCTTATATCTGTGATCAATGTCCGGGTTGGTCCTGGTTAGAGAATAAGGATTTATCCAGCCCCATCGATTATCTCTGTCAGATAGCCCATTTACGGCATCAGGTATTTCTAAGAAAGGAGGAGGCAAGATGAAGCCGGGGAAAAAGCCCTATCTTAAACCCCAGATAAAACAGGTAGATTTAGTTCCCCCCGAGGTGGTCTTAGCTAACTGCAAATCTGCCTCTGGAACAAATAAGTCACCAGCAAGATGTCGGTCTTCATCGGCTTGCACAAGTAAAACCGTAGGCTCCTGATTTGCTAAGGCTATCTAAGAATTCCTTGGCCAGTTTATCTTCATGGGCAAAAATGATAAATTTAGATTTGCCATTGCAGATATTGTAGTTGAGCTTCTTGGTGAGGATAATCTTACCCTTACCCCTCCGAAGGCTTATCTTGGCTTTGTCTCAAAAAAAAGTGCAGATCTCGTATTAAAGCTTAAACGTTACCTTCCTTTTTTTAAAAATCAAAAAAAGCTCTTTAGTGCTTACCGGCAGTGGGATGTCTTTTACCGGGATAAAAAACTTATCTTTAATTTTTATTCTCTGGACTTAAAGCCGAATTTATATAAGATGGCGGTGATTGAGAGGGATTTTCGTTCGGGAGAGGTTTATTTAAGGGAAGACCTTCCAGAAGGGTTTATGCTTAATTTCTGGGAATATCCTTTAGATGAGGTTCTATTTTTAGGATTACTTACCTATCGCCGGTTAGGGGTAATGCTTCATAGTTGTGGGATAAAAAAGGATACCGAAGGCATTCTTTTTGCAGGTAGCTCAGGGATGGGAAAAAGCACCTTAGCCAGCTTACTTAAGAATGATCTTTCTATTTTAAGCGATGAGCGAGTTATTCTTAGAAAGAAGGATACTGGATTTCAGGTCTTTGGTACACCCTGGCATGGAGATGTTCAGGTTTATTCCTCTGAAGAGGCTAATTTAAAAGGGCTCTTTCTGCTTAGGCATGCCCAGAGAAATCATATAAAAAGGATGTCTCTTTCAGAAGCAATCAGCAAGCTTTTAGTTTGTAGCCTCGTTCCCTGGTGGGATAAGCAAGCTATGGATTTTGTTTTAGATTTTTATAGAGAATTAATCTGGCATATCCCGGTATATGAATTAGGTTTTTATCCTGACCGTAGAATAGTAGATTTTATAAAAAAGATATTTTAAGATGGAAAAACCAAATATTCTTACCTTCCAGGCAAAGGGTGTAAGTATGGAACCCTTGATTAAAGAGGGCGATTTAGTCTTTGTGCAACCCCTAACCGCAAATACAGATATAAGATTAGGAGATATCCTTGCATATAAGAATAAGGATACCCAAGAAAATGTAGTACATCGTTTAATAGAAATAAGGAATTTTAAGGGTAAGCTCTATTATATATTTCAAGGAGATTTTACGGATAAGATTGATTTAACTGTACCCTTTGAGGATATTTTAGGCAAGGTAATTTTTTTGAAAAGGTCTAAGCAGTTAATTAATATCGAAGATCCCTGGGATTATCTGCTTAAATCTATATGGAATTGTCTTCCTGTTTTTAAGGGATTGTGTCTATTTTTGTTAAAGCGTAGGTCGCTGGGCTTAAAATTGAATTTTGCATTTAACCTTAAGTTTTTAATCAGCAGTCCCCAAAAGTCCTTATCTACTGTAAGGGATAAATTTAATCAGAAAGAGGAGGTAGATTTTTGTGGGCAAAATGCGGATTTAGGTTTGGAGGAATGGGAGAGGATAATGGTTAAGGAGTATCTTAAGGAGGGCACTTCCATACTTCATCTTGGTTGCGGAGCTGGCAGGGAAGCACTTGCCTTAGCCAAATTAGGTTTTAAGGTCACTGCCATAGATATCGCACCTGAGATGATCAAAAAGGCACAGAGCAAAGCCAAAGCGCAAGGATTAGATATCCATTTTAAATTAGTTTCTGCTTCTGAGATAGATTTTCCTTCCTGCACATTTGATTACTGTTTATTTGATCGAATCCTTTATTCCTTTATTCCCTCGCGCACCTTGCGGATTAAAACCCTTTTACGCATTAAAAGATGCCTTAAGCCAGATGGCTTAATCTTTTTTGGTGCTTATATAGCAAATAATAAATTTTTATCCTTTAATACATTTTATAGACTTTTTCGCAAGATATTAAACTGTCTTTTTCCGCATTATTTTCTTGAGCCAGGGGATATCTGGATAAGGACGGTTTCACCACTAAGTAAGATGAATAGCATGTGTTTCTGCCATATCTTTTCTAATATTAAGGAGATAGAAAAGGAATTTAAGACCGCAGGCCTGAGGTTAATAAAGACCAATCTTGAAGGGGGTATCCATATCGCTGAGCTCATCTTAAGGGATAAACCTGTCCACACAGATAATAAAGAAGAGGATAGGTTGATCATTGATCTTATCAGTGGAAGGGGTTTAAGGGATTCGGCTGAGATATTAAAAAGGATAAAGCAACCTGCGATGGATTGGAGCTATATCTTAGATAAGACCAAAAAAGAACTTGTTTTTTATCCTTTTTATCAACAGATTTATTCCTTACACAGGCAATATAATCTTTTTGATGAATATGTATCTGAGAATTTTAGAGATGCCTATTATACTGAGATGGCAAAAAGTATTTATTTTACCCAGCATCTGACCGAACTGCTTAAGTATTTAGATACCCTCTGTATAAAAATATTGCTTATTAAAGGTCCATCTATAGATATATTGATCTACCCGCAGGGTTATCTGCGTCCGCGCTCAGATATAGATCTGGTTGTAAAAGAAAAGGATATCTTTAGGTTAGAGGAGGCGGTTAAAGAAAAGGGTTATTCTTATTTACAAGAACTGCAGGTTTATCCGATTCCCGAACACCTAAATAGTCGTTATTATTTCCATAAGGATAGTTCTTATCCTGCCTTACATATCCATCTTAATCCCATAAATAATCTATTTTTACTGATTACCCAGAAAAATAAGATAGATATGGATAAGGTTTGGTTAGAGGTTATCCCTTTTAAGCATTACCAAAATATCTTCTGTCTTAATCCTGAGATGCAGATAATCTTTATGTGTGAGCATAGCCTGAAGCATAATTATCAAAACTGGGTTTTTCTCTGGGAGATAAGCAGGTTAATTCAGGTTTATCAGGAGAGGATAGATTGGGAGAAGCTGATGAATCTCTCTGAGGAATTTAACCTTACTCGAATTGTTTATCTTAGTCTTTATCTGGTAAAAGAGATCTTTTCTGCTGAAGTGCCTCCGCAGGTTTTTTCTTGTATAAAGCCAGAAAGGTTAAGTTACTTAGAGAAGGTTTTTTTAAATTCAGTGCTTAAAGGGAAGCATCAAAAAATACCTCTTTATTATGCGGTATATTTGTCAGACCAAAAGAATCTAAAGCAAAGATTAAGGTTTTTATTCCGTTCGCTTTTTCCCCCAAAGATGACGCCCGCAGGCTATTGGGAAAGGGTTAAGCGCGCCTCTCTTTTTCTTCCAAAGGCTTTAATAATGCGCTAAGGTGCCGGTTTTTCTAGACCTATATAGACTCTTCCAGAATATAAAGATGCTTATAGGTAAAAGTAAGATTGAAAATAGAAAGAGAAAACCCAGCTCCCTGCTTAGTTGCATAGGGTGATAACCTTTATAGACAGCTAACTGGATAGCACGGATAGCATAGGTAATCGGAAAGAACCGCGCAATAAACTGTAGCCAGCCCGGTAATACCGTGATCGGAAAATAAACCCCTCCAAGAAGCCCTTCTAAACTTCCTATCAACCAACTTAAGGGGTTTAGCCGTTTAAAAACAATAAGAAAGCTTGCCGAGATTATCCCCAGGCTACTAAAGGAGATAATAATAAGCAAAAGGGTAATTATGCAGGATAAGATATTTAGATGGGTAAGATCTATTTTAAATAAAAAGATTCCTAAGGTTATATACATAAATAATTCCAAGGTAGCAGAAAACAGGCTCCATATTATAAGAGAAAAAACAAGCACCGCAGTCCTTGTGGGGGTAACAAGGATTGTCTCTAATGTGCCCTGGACCTGTTCGCTACGGATGCGTTCTGCAAAGGACCCCATACCGATTCCGATATAACTAAATGCCGCTGAACTTAAGATAACATAAGAGAAATAATTTACACCAAATTCTTCTAGATGCGCTACCAATCTTTGTTCAAAGAGCCGGTCAATAAAAAAATAGATAGAGATATTTATGAGGATGCCAAAGATATCAAAGAAAAAACTGAAGCGATAACTGGATTCTAATAGAAAATCCTTTTTTAAAAAACCGATTATCTTTCTTAACCACACAGTTCTACTGGGTTAATTTTAAGAATATCTCACTTAGGGTTGCTGAAGGATTATTAACCTTTTTTCTCAACTCGGATAATGTCCCCAAGCCATAAAGATAGCCTTTTACCAGGATCATAAATAAGTCTGCAAAGTCAACCGCCTCTTCCATGCGATGGGTAGTAAAGATGACCGTTTTGTTTTTTTCCTTTACCAAATGTTCTTTAATAAAATTTCTTAAATTTAGTGCGGTGGTATAATCAAGACTCTTTAAGGGTTCATCTAAAAGTAATAATTCCGGATCATGTAGAAGCGCACGCATCAAAGCAAATTTTTGTTGCATGCCTGAAGAATAGGTATCAAAGCGCTTATCTTGGTAGTCTATCTTAAAAAATTTAAAGAGTTCTTGAAGACGTAGATTTATCTTTTTTTTATCTAGTCCATAAAGACAAGCAAAGAACTCTAAATTCTGTCTTCCGGTAAGCCTTGGATAAAATCCCCTCTCCGAAGAGCCAACCCATCCTATTAAGGATTTAATCCTTAAGTCATCCTTGCCTAAGATTAAGTCTTTTATCTTGACTGTTCCTGAATCAGGCAGGATTAAGGTTGAGATAATCTTAAGCAGGGTGGTTTTGCCTGCGCCGTTTGGTCCAAGGACCGCTAAGATTACCCCCTCCCGAAGCTGGAAGGTGATATTATTGAGGGCAAGGATAGCTTTTTGGGAGGAAAGAAAATCTAAGGGGTTTTTAAAGGAAAAAGGAGGATAAAAGATTTTTGTAACCTTATTAAATTCTAATATATATCTCATATAAAACAAGAAGCTTTTTATCTTTAGTCTAACAGAAAAAAATCCCCTGTCAAGCCAGGATTTAATCGAAAAAATACTTGATAATCTATCTATCCTATGGTATTTTAAAAAACAAAAGGGGTAAAAGGTGGCTCAATACGAATTAAATTTTAGTGATTATCTTCGCATTTTTCGCAAGCAACGGGTTGTCATCGTAATGACCTTTGTTGCGGTTATTCTGATTAGTATAATTTATGTATCTTTACAACCGGTATTTTATCAAGCCAGTGCAGTAATCAAAATAGAAGAGCGTAAGACCATCGCGGGTTTACTCACGGAATGGATACTTTATAACCCTGCAGATATTATGGAATCACACCTTAAAGCGATTAAAAGTTATGATGTTTTAAAGGATGTGGCTTTACGTATCAATCTAATCGATAAGAACTCAGATAGTGAAGAGATCAGCAAGGCAATCGCTCAGTTAGAAGCCAGCATTACCACTGAGCGGGTTGGCAACAGTAATATGATTCGGATTACTGCCTCAGCAGATACTGCCCAGGAAGCGATGTTGTTGGCTAAGGCTGTATCTGAGGCTTATGAGCAGTATAACTTAGCGGAAAAGAATAAACAATTCAGACAGGCCCGGCAGTTTATTGAAGAACAGTTAGCTTCATTGGAGGAAAGATTAAGACAGTCCGAGGAGAGATTAAAAGAATTTGGAGAGGAGGTAAAAAATATAAAGTTAGCCGAACCGATTGAAAAGAAGATGGTAGAGCTCCAGTTTGAATTAGCGGATGCCTTGCGTAAGTATACGGAAAAACATCCCCGGGTAAAACAATTAAGGAGTCAGATCGAAGAGATGGAAAAACAAATGAGCGGGTTTTCAGGACAGCAGTTGGAATACGCACGCTTAAACCGGGAGGTAGAGGTTAGTCGTAAATTATATGCAATGTTAAAAGAGAAATTAGAAGAGGCGCGCATTACAGAAGCAGAGAGGGTAGGTGATGTTGCTATTGTTAACCCTGCGGTTTTACCCACCTCTTCTGTTTCGGTAAATAAACAGACGGGGATATTAATTGGGGCAATTCTGGGGATAATCTTAGGAATAGGCTTTGCTTTCTTAAAAGAAAACTTAGATACCTCAATCGGCACTATTCAAGATGTGGAATCTTTACTTAAGCTTCCAGTGGTTGGAGTGATTCCTTCTATTGAAGAAGAATCAGAGAAGAAGTCTAAGCCCTTTCAAAGAATAAAAGAAACACTGATCCCAAAAAAGAGAAGCGATACAGAAAAAAGAAAGGTTGGTTTAATTGCTCACTATAAACCGACCTCTTCGGCAGCTGAATCCTTTCGCAATATTTATGTTAATCTTAAACTCGATGCTTCTAAGAAAACCGTATTGATTACTAGCTCCTGTCCCTCGGAAGGAAAGACCTGTCTGGTTTCTAATTTAGGAATAGTTATAGCACAATCGGGTTTAAAGACGGTTTTAGTCTCCACAGACTTAAGAAGGCCTAATCTGGCTAAGATTTTTGGTATAAAGAAGACGCCTGGTCTAAGCGAATACATTATGGCAACCGCAGGTTTAGAGGAGATTTTAAAGGGTTTTACGGATATTATATTAGGTGAGATTGGATTTGCGGAGATAAGTAAGACCCCGGGGATAGAAAATATCTGGATTATTCCTTCTGGTCAGATACCTCTTAATCCTGTGGAATTCTTAGAGTCGGAGAGGTTAGAGATGTTAATTGAGCAACTAAGGTTTAAATTTGAGGTAATTCTTTTTGATTCTCCTCCTGTACTTGCGGTGACCGATGCAAGCATCCTGGCATCCAAAGTAGATTCCACCCTTATCGTATATGAGATTGGAAGAACAAGTAGGGATGCCCTTCTGCGGACTAAGGCGCAATTGGAATCAGCGGGAGCTAAAATCACTGGTATCGTCTTAAATAATATTCGACCGCAGACCGAAGCATTGACCTCTTATCCTTACTATTACTATAAGTATAAATACTACGGTAAAGAATCTGAAGAAAAGGATACATAAAACTAAAAGATTTTAATGGGATTTACTTCCTTAAGATTAAAGGGGCTGATTATGCCCCCTTAATTTTATTAGATGTATAGAGATAATGCACAGGTAAACTTTTTAAATGTTATCTTAGGAGTTTTACTTACCATCCTATTAAGCTTAAGTGTCTTAGGTTTACCTAAGACCTTTTTTCTTCTTTTAGCCTTTTCCTTTTTTATCTTTTTAATCTCCTTTGCCTATACGGATTTTGCCTTCTTATTCTTAATATTTTCCATATTTCTTTCTCCTGAGATAAAATTAGGAATGGCCGGTGGCAGGGAGGTAGTCTTACGGATGGATGATGTGTTTTTATTTGTGGTCTTTTTTGGTTGGCTGGCAAGATTAGCAGTTAATAAGGAAATGGGGCTATTAAAGACAAATCCCCTTAATCGACCATTGTTAGTGTATATCTTTATTTCTTTAGTGGCTACTCTGCTTGGGGTATTAAGGGGTTATGCTAAACTAAACATAAGTATATTTTACCTTTTAAAATATTTTGAGTATTATCTACTTTTCTTTATGGTAACAAATCATCTTAAGGATAAAAAACAGATGAAGGCGTTTATTTTCTATATCCTTGTAGTTTCTCTGCTTATCAGTTTATATGGCTTTATTATGCATTTAAAAGGTGTAGAAAGGGTCACCGCGCCGTTTGAGGGAGATAAAGGCGAGGCAAATACCTTAGGTGGCTATTTAGTCTTTATCCTTATGCTTGCTACCTCGTTTTTCATACATTCTGATTCAATAAAAGAGAGGTTATTTTTATCATTGGTATTGCTCTTAGGTTATCCCACCTTAATCTTTACCCTCTCACGCGGTTCTTGGTTGGCGTTTATCCCTGCTTTTATTACCCTCATCTTGCTTACCCGGCGCGCTAAATTGATGCTTATCCTAATCTCTGTATTATTAGTATTGCTTTCTCCCTTTATCTTTCCGCGTTATTTCTTTGCACGCATACATTATACCTTCCTTCCTGGAAGGCATTTTGTAATATTGGGAAAGGCAATAAATCTTGAGGAATCTGCAGCTGCCCGTATTGAGGTATTTAAGGCTGCTTTAAAAAGATGGGTTAAGGAGCCAATCCTGGGTTACGGTATAGGAAGCCCATCTCCTATATTAGATAATCAATATGCACGCTTAATGCTTGAGGTAGGAAGCGTAGGAATGTTGGGTTTCTTTTGGGTTATCTTTACAATATTTAAATACTGCCTTAACAATCTTAAAGATATAGAGGATAGGTTTGCTACTTCTCTTATTACAGGTTTTTTAGCAGGATTGGTAGGTCTTCTGGTGCATGGTTTATCTGCAGAGACCTTTATCATTATTAGAATTATGGAGCCATTTTGGTTTTTAACTGCCATGGTAGTAAGGCTCTCAGATTTCTATAGCTAAAGAAGTTATTAATCTGAAAGCATTAATCTTATGGAGACAGAATATATAAATTGTTATCTATGCGGAGCAGATGATACGCAGTTAGTATATATTGCCAGAGATATCATTTGGGATATCGATGGGTTTTTTAGGGTAGTAAAGTGTAATCTTTGTGGATTTGTCTATGTCAATCCCCGGCCAACCATTCAAGCCATCCAGGTATTTTATCCACCTAAATATTTCTCCCGCATTTCTGCCAAGGTTAATCTGAGTAATATCTATAACTTTAAGTTAAAAAAAATCTTAGAGAATCGCTATAAGCCAATCTCAAAATATAAGCAAAAAGGAAAGGTATTAGAAATAGGTTGTGGTGAAGGCTTTTTTCTTAAGTTCTTAAAAGAAAAAGGTTATTCTGTATTTGGGGTAGAGATCTCAGAGTATGCCTCTAATTATGCCAGGGAGGTTCTGGGTATAGATGTATTTACAGGTTCGATTGCTGATTTTAATCCTGGCAAGGAATTATTTGATATTATCTGTATGTTTGAGGTCTTAGAACACTTATATGATCCGCTTTCTATTCTATTAAAAATAAGATATATGCTTAAAGATGAGGCAATATTAGTGATTACTGTACCTAATTTTTTAAGCTTTCAGAGGATTCTCTTTCAGGATAGTTGGCATATTTTAGATGTGCCTCGTCATCTTATGCAGTTTACTAAAGATCACTTAAAGAAAATGTTAAAGAAGGCAGGTTTTAAAATTCTTGCATTATTCAGTATGTCAAATTTAAATCATTTAGATATTACTACAGGTTATTCACAAAGTTTGCGTTACTGGTTAAGAAAACATCACCTGTATCCTGCCCGAGATGTCTCTCTAAAATCAATCTCTTCTAAAAATTATGCATTAATCGATAAACAGATTCTTAAGGACCTCCTAAAGAAGGTATTACATAAAGCAGAATCAATCCTATTGTATCCATTAGCAGGTTTAATGGACATAATAGGTAATGGAGATAATTTATATGTATGCGCAAAGAAGGATATAGATGAATAGAAAGTCTTTTCAAGAATTTGTAGGATGTAATCTGTGTGGTAAAGATAATTCAAAACTTCTTTTTGTTGCCAAAGATAGAACTAATGAAAAAGGCGGGTTCTTTAGGATTGTAAAGTGTAAGTCATGTGGTCTAGTATATGTTAACCCCCGTCCCATAAAACAAGAACTTTTTCGGTATTATTTAAATGAATATCAAAGCCGGATATACGATAATATCAAAATGAAAAAATCTTTTATTTGGGAAACGCCTAATCAGAGTATGATGGAGCTTAAGGCAAGATCTATCTTGAAATATAAAAAATCCGGCAGAATCTTAGATGTTGGTTGTAAGGATGGTTTGTTTTTAAAATTTTTGAAAGATTTGGGTTGGCAGACCTATGGGATAGAATTAAACCCTAAAGCAGTGCAGTTTGCTAAAGAAAGATTTGGTTTAGATATTTCTTGTGGAGATATAGAAGAGGCCAGTTATCCTTTGCAGTTCTTTGATGTAGTTAGTCTTATCCACAGTCTTGAACATCTTAGAGATCCGGTTGCGACCTTAAGAAAGATCCATTTGATACTTAAAGAAGATGGGATTGTTGTTATTGAGGTTCCTAACTTTGGAGGATTTTCTTCTTTTATTTTTAGAGATAAATGGTTAGGCATAAGTGCTCCTTTACATCTATATCACTTCACTCGTCGCACATTAGAAAAAATTTTAATAATCTGTAAATTCTCTCCTATAGAATTTAAATTTATATCTACACATACTAAATATATGGCTGAATATTCAGAAAGCTTAAGATATCTTTTAGGTGATCTCGGGTTATATAATTGTAGACCAATCTTATCTAGAGAAGATAATTTCAATCCAGTTGACTTTACCTTGCTTAAGCCTTTTAGTTTTTCTTCCGGGAAGGTATTTTTTCATTATATAGAATATCTTATCTTTTTTGGCTTGGGAAGATTTATGGATATAATTAAGTTGGGTGGTAATTTAAGTGTTGTAGCTAAAAAAATCTAAAAAAATCAGAAGTAAAGGCAATGAGGATATTGTTGATTCTTCCTTGGACAAGAACAGCATTTGAGTTAGGCAATTATTGCAAGCTTGCCTTAGAAGAGATCGGTTATAGAGTAGATGACTTTAAATACTTTAAGCATAGAATCTGGCAACGATTTGGCATCTTAGAAGGTTTAGAAGATTTTTATATAAAAGAAAGGCTTTATCATAAAATCCTTTCCTTTAAGCCAAAGTTAATATTAGTGATAAAAGGAGATATAATTCCTAAAGATGTCATTATATATATTAAGAAAAGATTTAAAATACCTCTTGCAAACTATTGGATAGATGATCCCTATCGTCTTGAGATTTCTCGTAAATTATCTCCTCTTTATGACTTCTTTTTTACCAATGATATAAATAGCGTTAATGTACATAAAGATGCAGGCTGTCCCAATGTTGCTTTTCTTACCTTCGGCTGTATGCCCAATATCCACAAAAAGATTAGTCTCTCACCAGGACAATTAAAACAATACCGCAGTGATATCTGCTTTTCTGGTACAGTTAATCCAGAAAGGGCAAAGGTTTTTGAGTGGTTGGTGGATTTTGATATCAAGATTTGGGCACCAAGATTTATCTATTATCTTAAGCAGGATTATAAGATTATAAAAGAGCCTATTCCTAAAAACTCTCCTTTGTATAATAAATTTACTGGTCAGCAGGTTTGGGGCAAAGAGCTGGTTAAGGTTTATAATGCTGCAAAGATAGTGCTTAATATTCATTCACCACAGACCTGTCCGATTATGCGTGATTTTGAGGTAACTGCTTGCGGTGCATTCTTACTTACCGACTATGTAAATGGTCTGGAAGATTTCTTTAAGATAAACCAAGAGATAGTCTGTTTTAAGGATAAGGATGAATTAAGAGAATTGATTAATTTTTATTTAAGAGATCCCCAGAAGCGACAGGAGATCTCTATGCGTGGACAGCAACGGGCATATTTAGAGCATACCTATGTTCAGAGAATGAAGGAATTAATCTCTTTTATAAAAGATAAAATAGCTTAAATGAAAGATATTTTTAGCAAAGTATTTATTAATACCTTCTGGCTTTTATTCCAACGTGTTTTTGCCAGGCTCATATCCTTTTTATTAACAGTTTATTTAGCCCGTAATCTGGAAACGGTAGATTTTGGGAGATTAAGTTTTGCCATTAGCTTTGTGGGGCTTTTTTTATTATTTGCGGACTTAGGAATAATTACCTTAAGTATCCGGGAGGTAGCACGCAACCGGGAAGGGGCGGATGTATATATAGGAAATGCGGTTATATTAAAGGGATTATTATCAGTTTTTACCTTTACAATAATTATTTTTGCTTTAAAGCTTATCCGGGTTCCTTATGAGACAGGATTAATTGTTTATCTATTGGCTGGTTATTTACTCTTTGAGAATATGGGAGGTTTATTTAAAGCGGTCTTTCAAGCATACCAGAAGATGATCTATGTGGTATTATCTGATATAACCGAAAAGGCATTTTTATTTTTGTTATGTTTTATCCTGATCTCTAAAAAGTATGGGATCACCGGTATAGGTCTGGCTTATCTTTTTAGCGGGGTATTAATTTTTTTAGCCAATATGCTTATAGTTAACTTGCGGTTTTTTAGACCGAATTATAAGATAAATCTCTTTTTATGGAAAAATATATTAAAAGAAAGCAGTATCTTAGCCATTGTTGCTTTACTTTCTATGGTTTATTTTAATATTGATATCGTGATGTTGGGAAAGATGAAGGGCGAAGAGATAGCGGGAAGATATAGTGTTAGTTATCATTTATTTTATACCCTTGCGGTTCTTTCGGGAGCCTTTCTTTCTGCGGTATTTCCACTTTTGTCAAGATTATCAAAAGAATCTTTTACGCTGTTAAAAAAAATTTATGAGAAATCATTTAAGGTAATAATTGCTATGGGGATTCCCCTTTCTTTAGGGTGTTTTCTGCTTGCGGATAGGATAATTAATCTTATCTTCGGTCCACATTATCAACAATCCGCAATTGTCTTTAAGATCTTTTCTCCAATTATTATTTTTAGTTTTCTAAACAGTTTTATCGGTTACTTTCTTACCTCGGTTGCTCGTCAGTTGCTTATTGCCAAGATGCTTACCTTTACCGTAATAACTAATGTTTTACTTAATCTTATGCTTATACCTAAATATAGCTATATCGGTGCAGCTTCTGCCACTGTAGTTTCGGAGATTCTTTTTTCAATTATTTTTTACATGGTGATAGAAAAAGAATTTAAATATCTTCCCCTAGCAATGATATTAAAGTCAATTTTCTCTGCTATTTTGATGGGTATATTAGTTATTTTATTAGAACATCTAAAGGTTAATCTTATAGTAATCGTCCCTTTTGCTGGCATCGCTTATTTAATCCTTCTTTATATTATTAAATATTTTGATGATGAGGAAAGGATAATCATAGGTAGGTATTTTAGGTTTTTTAAGCAGAAGCTAAAGATTTTTTAGGACAAGCAAGGAAGGATTTTTAAAGACAAAGATATCTTAAATTAATTTATAAAATTCTAAAAATGAGATTATCGGTAGTGATTGCGGTTAAGAATGAAGAGAAGAATATAAAAAGAACCTTGGAATCAGTCAAATGGGCTGATGAGATAGTGATAGTAGATGATGTAAGCTCTGATAAGACGGTTGAGATTTGTAGACTCTATACTCCTTTAGTCTTTATTCATGACAGTCAAGGGGATTTTCATAAAAATAAAAATTTAGGTATTGAGAAAGCAGGCGGAGATTGGATCTTAAGTTTAGATGGTGATGAGGTAGTTAGTCCCGAGTTAGCCATGGAAATAAGATCTGCTATAAAAAACAAAGATATGCTAGGTTACTATATAAATCGTAAAAACTTCTTTTTGGGAAAATGGATAAGAGGATGTGGTTGGTATCCTGATTATATAATAAGGTTGTTTCGCAAAGGTATAACCCAATGGCCGATATCAATAGTGATTGATGATACACCAAAGATAGTTGATAAAACGCGGGTAGGTTATCTGAAGAATCACCTTTTACATTACAGTTACACCTCCTTTGAGCAATACATTGATAAGTTAAATCTTTATAGCCTTGGTATCGCCAAGCAATATTATCTGCACGGAGTAAGATTAAACCGATTTAATTTTTTTATTTATTTTTTTATAAAACCAATTTTTGTATTATTGTATAAGTATATTTTTTTAAGAGGTTATAAAGACGGATGGCGTGGATTATTCATTAGTTTTGCTTCTGGTTTGCTGCTGTTCATTACTTATGCAAAACTTTGGGAATTTCAAAATAAAAGCATAAAGCAAAATGTATAGGATACTTTATATAGATCACACAAAAGGATTATTAGGAGGCGGTCAGATAAGTCTTATAGAATTATTACGCAGGATAGATCGCAGTAGGTTTGATATCTATGTGATAGTTTCTGAAGAAGGCAGATTAAGCCAGCAGATCAAAAAGCTTAATATCATCTACAGGATTATCCCTTTACCTACCTTAAAGAGTTTAAATCCATTTATTTTTCTTAACGCGATAAATAAATTACTTAAGTTTATTAGGCTCCACAGAATTGATTTAATCCATGCTAACACATCCCGCGCTGGCTTATATGCAAGTATGGTCAATAAGGTATTAAATATACCCCTTATCTGGCATGTGCGTATTCCTTATGTGGATATTCTGTTAGATAGATTTATCGCCTACCACTGTAAAAAGATAATTGTGGTCTCAAAGAGCGTAGCCAAAAGATTTGCTTGGTTAAATAAGGATAGGTTAGCACTTATTTATAATGGCGTCGATGTTAACAGATTTAGCCCAGGAAAGGATGATTTCAATCTAAGGAATTATTTTGGCATTAAACCTTCTCAGAAGGTTATTGGAACCTTAGGAAGATTTTCCCCCCGAAAAGGTTATGAAACATTAATTTATGCTATCAAGGAGGTGATTAAAGGTTTTCCTGAGGTTAAATTTCTGTGGGTAGGGGAAGGAGATATTAACCTAAAAATGAAATTTATAGATAAAATAAAAAAGTTAGGGATTACCGAACATTTTATTCTTACGGGATTCTATGAGGAGGTTTGGCATTTGCTTAAGATTATGGATATCTTTTGCCTACCTTCATTAAGCGAAGGGTTCAGCCGAAGTATCTTAGAAGCAATGTCTACTGGATTACCTGTAGTGGCTACCCGCGTAGGAGGAAATTTAGAGATAATCGAGCATAAGGTAGATGGTCTTTTGGTTCCACCCGAAGATCCGCAGGCACTGGCGTGCGCATTGATAGAGCTTTTAAGCAATGAAGAAGAAGCAAAAAAAATGGGTTTGGCTGGTCGACAAAAGGTAGTAGAGAGGTTTTCTATTGAAAAAAATGTAACCTTAACAGAAAGATTGTATGAAGAGGTCTTGTTAAAAGATTATGAGGGTAGGTATTGATGCGCGGGAATTAGAGAAGGCAAAACCAACAGGGATCGCCAGGTACCTGATAAATTTTTTAAACTCACGGGTAGTTAATGAAAGTGGCTGGGAATTTATTCTTTTCTGCAATCAAAAGACACAAACCCCTATCGAGGCTTCCTATATTAAGAAGGTATCTATCCCTGAATATATAACCCCTTTATGGGATCAGGTACAACTGCCCGCTTATTTAAAAAAACATAATGTAGATATCTTCTTGACCCCTTATTATAAGGCTCCTTTACTTTGTAAAGCAAGATTAGTTTTAATTATTAATGATCTTATCCCATTTAGATTTAAAGGCTATCAGAATCTAAAGAACTTCTTATATTTTAAAGGATTGTTAAAAATAGCAATTAAAAAGGCAGATGTGATTGTTACTATCTCTGAATATTCAAAAAATGATATAGTTAAGGTATTTAAGATAAGCCCTGATAAGATCAGGGTAATTATGCTGGGGGTTGATGAGAGGAGATTTTACAAAATGGATAATCTGGATAAGAAGGTTCTTTCTAAATATGGTATCGATGAAAGTTTTATTTTATATACGGGAAACTTCCGGCCTCATAAGAATGTTAAGACCTTGATCGAGGCTTATTATAGACTTCCGGGAAATCTAAAGGATAAATTTAAACTGGTGCTTGTAGGCAGGAAGGATAGAGATCAGCAAAACCTCATAAGATTGGTTGGGAATTTAGGACTTAAAGATAAGGTTATATTTACTGGTTATGTTAATGATGAAGAATTGGGCTTTATCTACAATTCTGCCAGTATTTTTGTCTTTCCTTCTTTATATGAAGGATTTGGTCTACCGGTTTTAGAAGCAATGGCCTGTGGTCTGCCGGTTATTGCCTTTAATGTTTCTGCTTTATCAGAGGTAGTCGGTGATAGTGGTATCCTTTTAAATTCCTATAGCAGTGAGGCACTCCGCAGAGCAATGGAGGAGGTGCTTAGCGATGAGGAGCTCAGAAAGGATTTGATTCAGAGAGCCTTAAATAGGGCAAGGCAATTTTCTACCGAAAAGATGTCGCAAGATTTATTGGCTATCCTTAAGGAATTAAACTAAAGATGGTTATACCTTATAATCATAAAAGCTTAATCCCAGCGGTTAAAAAGATCCTGGTTGTGCAGTTGGCAGGGATTGGGGATCTGGTTATGGCTACCCCTACCTTAAGGGCATTACGCAATTTATTTCCCTGTGCCTATATAGGGCTTTTAGTTCTTTCGCGTTCCGCTGATCTTATTAAGGGTTTACCTTACATAGATGAGGTGTTTGCTTTGGATATCCGCTTTACAGATATAATGAGTTTATTTTATAAAGGTGCTTTTTTAAGGGTCTTTAAGGTCTTAAAGGAATTAAATCGCCATAGATTTGATATGCTGATTAACTTAGAAGAGATATCTTCTTTTAAAGGTGCTTTAAAGATGGCATTGTTATTCTGGTTTATTGGTAGTAAGTATAAGGTAGGCAGGGATACTGATGGTCGGGGATTCTTCTTTAATATTAAAGTAGAAGAAAAAACCCAAGATAAACTCCATGCAGTAGAAGCAAATCTTAGGGTAGCTAAGAGATTGGGTGCAGAGATAAAAGATAAAGGTTTAGAGATACCATTAAGTTTTAAGGAGAGAAAAGCAATTGAAGATCTCTTAAGGGATAATAATATTTCGCCTCAGGAGTTACTTATTGGTCTTAATCCCGGAGCCTTTCGACCCAGTCGCCGATGGCCTAAAGAGTATTGGATAGGTTTAGCTGAAAGGATAATCGAAGAATATAAAGGCAAGGTGATAATTATTGGTGAGATTATTAAACAAAAGGATTTAGATAGACTTAAGCAGGAGATTAAAAATAATATTCTTATTGCGGATAAGCTTTCCCTCAAAGGTTTATCTGCCTTAATTGAACGGCTTAATTTATTTATTACCAATGATAGCGGACCCATGCATATTGCGGTAGCGGTAAATACAGCTTTAATTGCTATCTTTGGACCAGGTGATGTGGATAAATTCTTTCCTTACACAAGTCCAGAAAGATATATTCTTTTAAGAAAGCCTGTAGATTGTCTGCGTCCCTGTGAGAGATTCTCCTGTAGAGACCTTAAGTGTTTAAGGGTAATTACGCCAGAGGATGTTATGCAGGCAGTAAAAAAGATGCTTAATGTTAGAATACATTAATTGTAATCTTTGCGGTAGTAATAATTTTAAGATCCTTTTTCCTGTTGACAGTTCAACCTATATTGGACGCTGTAAGGATTGCGGGCTGGTATTTAGGAATCCGCGCGTTTTAGAATCAGAGATATTAAGGGAGATTTCTTTGGATAGGATCATTTGCGAACATGAGAAAAAGGCCTGGTTTGATTCTAAGATTCATTTGTTTAAATCAAATCTGAAGAGATTAGAAAGATACATTCCTAACAAAGGAAGGCTATTAGATTTAGGTTGTGGCTATGGGATATTCCTGAAGATGGCCAAGGATAGGGGTTGGCAGGTAGAAGGGATAGAGATCGCCCAGTCTGCTTTAAGATATGCTCAAGAGGTTTTGGGTTTAAAGGTATATGGAACTACGCTTAAAGAGGTAAGATTCCCTGATAAATATTTTGATGTAGTCACCTTATGGGAGGTTTTAGGCCAGCTTTATGATCCTCAGGGAACACTTAAAGAGATAAACAGGATTCTTAAACCAGAAGGCCTAATTGCTTTAAGATTGCATAATGCTGATTTTCATGTATCGCTTCAGCTTCTTTTAGAAAGGCTCAATCATCCTGAGAAAAAATTAGGTCTTTTGCCCACTGTATTTCATAACTATAATTTTTCTCCCTTAACCATTAAGCTGATGTTAAAAGAGGCTGGCTTTCAGGAGATTAAAATTTATGTCTCAGAGTTCACCAAGGGCGATCCTTATGGAAGTGCAGGTATATTTGGGGATAAGGTAATGAGGTTAATTAAAGTCATTTTATTTTATCTTTCTCAAATTATATATTATATAAGTTTTAAAAGATGGATTATTGCTCCTTCTTTCTTGGTCTTTGCCCGTAAGCCAAAAGAATAAATTATGTCTAAGATAAAGATATTACATATCATTACCCGTTTCGATAAAGGAGGCTCGGCTAAAAGTGTTTATAATTTAGTTTTGGGTTTAGATAAGGAAAGATTTGATTTAACCTTAATAAGTGGACCGGATAACATACTTTATCAAGACAATATTCAGCTGTTTATGCAAAGCGGTATTAGGTATATCTGCATACCCGAGCTGGTGCGTAATATTAACATTATAAAGGATATTAAAGCCTTCTTTAAGCTTTATTCCTTTATTAAAAAAGAAAGGTTTGACATTGTTCATACCCATACCTCAAAGGCAGGGATATTAGGCCGTTGGGCAGCAAGACTGGCGAGGATAAAGATTATTGTGCATACCCCGCATGGACACATCTTCTATGGTTACTTTAATTGGTTGCTTAGTCGAATATTTATTTATCTTGAGAGGGTAACTGCCGGGATAACCGATGCGATTATCCCTCTTACCGAGATAGAAAAACAGGAGTATATACTTTATAAGATTGCTAAACCCGCTAAGTTTTTTCCCATATTTAGTGGAATTGATTTAAATAATTTTCGTCTTAAAAAATATGATCCCCTTCAGGTAAAAAAGGAATTAAATATTCCTTCTGGATATTTAGTTATTGGTACAGTTACGCGTTTGGAGCCGGTTAAGGGAAACAAATATTTTATTATTTCTTTAAAGAAGGTTATAAAGGCAGTCTCGAATCTTAAGGTATTAATTGTGGGAGAAGGCAGTCAAAGAAAACATTTAGAGTCTTTACTAAAAAGATATCATTTAGATAATTATGTTGTCTTTTTGGGTTTCCGTGATGATATAGATAAAATCATAAGTAGCCTTGATCTTTTTATCCTTTCTTCGCTTAATGAAGGAATGGGTATGTGTTTATTAGAGGCTCAGGCAAAGGGTGTTCCGGTAGTAGCTACCCGCGTAGGAGGTATACCTTCAGTAGTTAAGGATGGTCTTACCGGTAGATTAGTTCCCGCAAAGGACCCTCAGGCAATGGCAGAGGCGATAATCTATCTTTTAAGCGATGATTTAAAAAGAAAGGCGATGGCAAAAGAGGCTTTAAACTGGATAGATGAAAGATTTAGTATCCTCACAATGATTGAGAAACATACCGAGCTTTATAATATGTTTTTAAGAGAAAGATATGCGGTTTAAGTCTCTTTTAACTATTTTATTCATAGGTTATCTTTTTAGGCTAGCCTACGCAGAAGGGGTTATGCAGGTGCCCACCGCTATCCAGATCAGCTCTACCGTAAGCGATGGTAGATACAGTATCGCTGAGATTGTTGATATTGCCAAAAAGATGGGTATCAAGGTGATAGTTTTAGGAGATAGTTTTTTATCCTACTGGGAGTATGGGATTCTACCTTTACGCAGGTTAATAAGAAAGACCTTGCAAGCAAACTCTATCCTTAAATACGGGATAGAGCGTTATCTTGATGAGGTTCAAAGGGTACAGAGGCAGAACCCGGAGATAATCATTCTGCCAGGTGCTGAAACTGCACCTTTTTACTATTGGAAGGGAAGCCCCTTTAAAAATGACTTTACCTTATGTGATTGGCATAAGCATATCTTAGTGATCGGCTTAGAAGCGCCTAAGGATTATAAGGAGCTTCCGGTGATCGGCAATACCTCAGCTTTATTTCTTCCTTTTAGTTTTAAGGATTTATTTAATCTCTGGCCTTTTTTGGCTTTAATCTTAGGAATTTTTCTAATTAAAAAGAGATGTTTTAATTATCGCGATTCCCTTGGCCGTAAACTCGGTCCTTACGCAAAAAATTATCAGATAAGTGGGATTATTTTTATAATCTTGGGTTTGGTCTTTTTGATTAATAATTACCCATTTTTAAGAACAAGGTTCGATCCCTATCACGGTGAACAAGGTAGTCTACCCTATCAGCACCTCATAGATTATGTTAATCAAAAGGGAGGGTTGACCTTTTGGGCACATCCTGAAGAGAAAAATATTAAAAGATTCATAGAGGCATCGATACAGACCCCGGAACATTCAGAGCTTCTCTTAAAGACGCAAGATTACACTGGCTTTGGAATATTTTACGCAGGTTATGAGAAGGTGGGCCAAGCGGGAGGAATCTGGGATACCGTTCTTAAGCAGTACTGTCAGGCAAAAAGAAAGAATCCTGTTTGGGCAATCGGGGCATTGGGTTTTGATTCGGTGGGTGACCTTAATGATTATTTAAAAGATCTAAGAAATATTCTTTTATTACCCGTATTAAATAAAAAGGAGGTCTTAGAGGCATTAAAAAGGGGTAGAGTTTATGTAATCCGTGGAAAAAATTCAGAGAAATTTATTTTAGATGATTTTTCAATAGAAGATAATCTTAGCGGGATAAAAAAGATTATGGGAGAAGTATTAGAGGTTTCCGATAAATTCAAGATAAAGATAAAAGGGCATCTTTTAACTGGAGAATCTAATCTTTTTAAGGTTAGATTGATTAGGGATGGTTTAATCATCAAGGATTTTTTAGTTAATAGCCCTTTTGAGATAACCTATATAGATACCCTTAACAACTCAGAAAGGATGAGCTATTACCGAATAGAGATTGAATCGGAAGGACTGCATTTGGTAGCTAACCCTATATTTGTAAGGGCTAAGGATAAATAATATAGAATTAAGTTAAATATTGTTATATAATATAATGATGGTTGTCTCGGTTCATCAACCTCAATATATCCCCTGGTTAGGCTACTTTGATAAGATCGCTCATAGCGATGCATTTGTATTTTTAGATACGGTGCAATATAAAGCAGGCGAGTTTCAGAATCGCAATAAAATCCGCATTAAAGATGGCTGGATGTGGCTGACCGTTCCGGTTATCTCTAAAGGCAAAGCAAGACAAAGAATCTGCGATGTAATAATAGATAATAGTGTAAACTGGCCAAGACGACATTTAAGGAGTCTTGAGATTTGGTATGGGTCAAGCCCTTTTTTTGATAATTACTACCATTTTTTTAAGGATACCTATAGTAAAAGATGGGAAAGATTAAGTGAGCTTTGCGTGCATATAATTAATTATATCCTAAAAGAGTTATCCATTAATACCCCTATATATTTTGAGTCAGATTTAGATATAAAAAAAACAGGCACCGAGCGCATTATTCAGATATGCAAGGCATTAAGGGCGGATACCTATCTTTCGGGTATCGGAGGCAAGGCGTATTTAGAAGAGGAAAGATTTAAAGAGGCAAAGATAAGACTTGTTTATCAAGATTTTGTCCATCCGGTATACCATCAGCGGTTCTGTTTAAGTGAGGAAGATTTTATTCCTAATATGTCAATACTTGACCTTTTGTTTAATGAGGGAGCCAATAGTAGAAATATTTTACTGAGGAGGTAGCTAAATGAATATCTTAGCGATCGGGGCACATCCGGATGATATTGAGTTTGGTTGCGGGGCAACGCTACTTAAATATAAGCAAGCAGGGCATAATATATTTCTTTTGGTAATTACCGATGGAAGCTTTGGGGGCGATCCTTATGTAAGAAGAACAGAGCAGATTCAAGCAGCAAACTTTTTAGGGGTTAAAAAATTATTCTGGGGAGATTTAAGGGATACCGAGGTGGTGGATAATCGGGAATTGATTCAGAAGATTGAAACAGTTGTAAAAGAAATAAATGCGGATATTGTTTTTTTAAATTATCCTGATGATGTACATCAGGACCATCGAGCGGTTGCCTCCGCGGGTATATCTGCTACCCGCTATATCCGGGAGGTTTTATTTTATGAAGTACCTACGACCCAACATTTTGAACCGGATATCTTTGTGGATATCCAAGATGTTTTAGATAAGAAATTAGAGTTATTAAAGATTCATGCTTCACAGGTAGATAAGACCAAGGTAGAGAACCTTACGATTTTAGAAAGCGCCCAATCCTGCGCTAATTTTCGGGGTTTCCAAGGAAGGGTAAAGTATGCGGAGGGTTTTCGGGCTTTAAGGGTTTTAAGGCAGATAATCTGATAAGATGAAATTATTTTTTGTTCTTTTTATTTCGTTTTTAGTAAGTTATCTTTTAACCCCCTTTCTAAGATTTATCGCGGTAAGGCTAAAGATCTTAGACCTGCCTAGTAAGCGTAAGGTACATAAACGGGCAACCCCTCTTTTAGGTGGGATTGCCATCTATTTGGGTTTTTTTATCGGGTTGCTGTTTGATTTAAAGAATCTAAATCAATTCCTTCCCATATTAAACGGAGCAAGCATAATCCTGGTTTTAGGCCTAATTGATGATATTAAGGGTTTAAGTGCATCTTTTCGGTTGCTCTGTCAGATATTGGTTTCTTTAGGGCTTATTCTTTGCAATTTACGCATAACTTTTTTACCCGCTGGCTTATGGGGTGATATCGGTGAGATAATTTTAACGGTTCTTTGGTTGGTAGGACTTACCAATGCCTTTAATTATTTAGATGGGTTGGACGGTTTAGCCTGTGGTTCAGCAATCGTAAATCTTTTATGTTTTTCTTTAATCCTTTATAATACAAAACAGGATTATCTTGTAATGGTAGCCATGGCTTTAGGGGGAGCCTGTCTAGGTTTTTTACCCTTTAATTTTCCTAGGGCAAAGATATTCTTAGGAGATGCAGGAAGCACATTCTTAGGCTTCAGTTTAGCAGGGCTGGCTATCTTAGGCAATTGGGCTGAAGATAGTATTGTCAAGATAACCATCCCCCTTTTAATCTTAGGGGTTCCTATCTTTGATATGGCTTTTACTACGGTAATGCGCATAAAGGAAGCCAAGGTTAGAAATTTCCTAGAGTGGCTTCAATACAGCAGTAAAGATCATTTTCATCATTATCTGGTAGATTTGGGTATGCGTCAAAGCGGGGCGGTGGTATTTATCTATTTTGTAAGTTTATCCTTGGGAATCAGTGCGTTTATGGTTGCTAACGACCAGGCAATAGAGGCGGTCTTAACCCTTACCCAGGCAGGTATAATCTTTGGGATAATCGCCAGTTTAATGGTAATTGGCAAACGCCGAAGGAGTGGCTGGGAATTAAGATAATGAAGAATAAATTCTTAATAAATTATTTCTTAGGGATCTTATTAGTTTTTCTTCTTTCCGATCTAGTTTTGGCTAAAAAGAAAGAGAAGGCTTTGCCGAGATTAGCAGATCTTACGGTAAGATTAGATGAGGTTATTATAAATAAGAGAGTAAAGTCCCCTTCTACTCAAAAAGAATATAAGCTTATTACGGTTTCCTTTACGGTTGCCAATCAAGGGGAGATGACTACCCCGGATTTATGGCAGAATACCTGCTGGGAGATGTTTTATACCCAGGATGAGCAATCGTCTCCTGAGGTAAAGTGGAATCTTTTTGCCATGGGTGGTTGTAAACCCTTACAACCGCATACCCGTGACAACACATTTAAGTTAGAGAATGTACGTCTGCCTATTGAGGCAAGGCGCATCCTTCTTAAGGTTAATTCGCAAAAACTTATTGAAGAAAACGATGATAGTAATAATCAGGATGAAAAAGAGATTGGAGGGTAGTGATGGCGATGAATAATAACTATGGGGATATGGAAAGAAGAAGGTCAAAAAGGGTGAGGGTTAATCTTACCGTAATCTATAGGGTAAATGAACCGCTGGCTATGCGCTTGGTTGTCGGGGATAAAGAGATAAAGGGTAATATCCTTGATTTAAGTGAAGAAGGCATGGCAATCTTAACCAACTATCATCTTGAGCCTAAGACCACAGTTTTATTAAGATTTACTTTATTTAAGGTTGAGAAAGAGGATGTAGGTTTCTATGGACCAATGGAGATAGTAGGAGAGGTCCGCTACAGCATTCCCTTTGGAGAAGGTGAGTACCGCATAGGAATTTATTTTTTAAAGATCGAACCTGAGGATAAGAAAGAGATAGGAGATTTTGTAAGAGAGACAATAAGCCGGTTAAAATTAGAATAGAGATTATGAGAATAATCTATTTAGGTTTTATTTTAATTTATCTTTTTAAGCTCAGCTAGTCTTATAAAATTGCAACTTTTTTAAAATTTTAGAAGGGTAAAGGTGATGCTTATGGAGCTTATGGAGGCGATTAAGAAGAGAAGAAGTATAAGGGAATATCTCGATAAACCTATACCTAAGAAGGTCTTAGAGAAGATTGTCGATGCGGGTCGTTTTGCACCCACTGCTCGAGCTCTTCAGCCTTGGGAGTTCGTGGTGATTACTGAACCTACGATGCTTAGGGAATTAGCTTCTTTAACCGACCATGGAAGATTTATCTCTGAGGCAAAGGCCTGTATTGCAGTCTATTGTCAGGATACCAAGTATTATTTAGAGGATGGTTGTGCTGCTACCCAGAATATCCTTTTAACCGCCACCTCTTTAGGGATTGGTTCCTGTTGGGTGGCGGGGGATAAAAAACCTTATTGTGCCCAGGTAAGTAAATTATTAAATGTTCCGGATTCTTTTAAATTAGTAAGTTTGATTTCTTTAGGTTATCCCAAATCTAAAAAGGATTTTAAGGTAATTAAGAAAAGGGATTTAAAAGAGATAATCCATTGGGAAAGGTTTTAGATAAAAATGAATATCTATAATTTCATCAGCTTCTTAGGTATATTTGCCCTTATGTTTATTGCCTGGATTTTTTCTAAGGATAGACGGAATATTAACTGGCGGGTGGTCTTCTGGGGGGTTAGTTTACAGCTTTTATTTGCCTGTTTTATCTTTTATGTCCCTTTAGGTTTATTTCTCTTTAACTGGATAAATAAAGCAGTAATTAAGCTGCTTTCCTTTGCTAATGCAGGGATATATTTTGTCTTCGGGCCTTTAGCAATCCCACCTGGTTCAGTAGGTCCGCAGGGAGAGAATTCTTTGGGATTTATCCTGGCATTTCAAGCCTTGCCCTTGGTAGTGTTCTTTTCTAGTCTCATGGCGCTTTTATACCATATTGGTTTGATGCAAAAGGTGGTTAAGCTCTTTGCCTGGGTTTTTACTCGGCTGATGCGGATCAGTGGAGCAGAATCCTTATGTACATCTTTTAATATTGTGGTAGGGATTGAATCGGTTTTTTCCATTCGACCCTATATTGAAGAGATGACCTTATCCGAGTTATGCATGCTTTTAACTGCCGGGATGTCTACGATTGCCTCTACGGTAATGGCGGTGTATGCAGGATTCTTATATAAAGATTTTCCTACGATTGCTGGGCATCTGGTATCTGCCTCTATCTTAAGTGCACCCGCAGCTATTGTTATGGCTAAATTGCTTTATCCGGAGGATAAAAAACCCCAGACCTTGGGTAAGGTAGTAGAGCCAGAATATCAGAAGGCAGGCAGTTGGGTAGAGGCAATTATTAAGGGTTCGCAAGAAGGGGTAAGGATGGCGGTGGGAATCGTGGCTTTGCTTTTGGCATTTTTAGGATTGTTGGCAATGCTTAATTGGTTTATCTATTTTTTAGGAAAAAGGATTGGCCTTATTTTTGGAACCTCCCTTCAGTTATCCTTGGAGAGATTGCTTTCTTATCTATATTATCCTTTCTGTTTTTTAATTGGTGTGCCTTTTTCCGATATCCCCGCGGTAGCGATGCTTTTAGGAGAAAGGACGATTCTTACCGAACTGGTTGCTTATCAGCATCTGGCTAAGCTTATAAGCACAGCGGGATTAATTGATTTTCGCTCCGCAGTAATCTCTGCTTATGCCCTCTGTGGTTTCGCACATATTGCCTCCTTGGCTATATTCGTAGGAGGCATCTCCGGGATTGCTCCCAAAAGGACAGCAGATTTAGGCAGGTTGGGCCTGCGGGCTTTACTTGCCTCTACCCTTGCTTGTCTGATGACTTCAGCGGTAGCAGGTTTATTCTTTACCCCCAATACTAAGGTAATAATTGGATTTTGATGGGTAAAGTTTTGATGGGTAAAGTAAGATTCCTTCTTCCTGGCCTATTTACCTTAGGACTTAATACCTTAGGCTTAGCAATGGATTTAGAGAGTAACTTAAAGAAACATATAAAGGTTTTAGCTGGCGATATCGGTGAAAGAAACTATATTCAATATAAAGGTTTAGAACGCGCAGGTAGTTATATTAAAGAGGAATTTGTAAGTTATGGCTACCAACCCGTAGAGCAGATCTATCATATAAAAAATCAGCCTTATAAAAATATTATCGCTACCAAGAGGGGCGAAGATAAAAAAGAAAAGATTATTATTGTCTGTGCACATTATGATACGGTGCTTGGTTCATCTGGTGCAGATGATAATGCCTCGGGGGTAGCGGTACTTTTAGAGTTAGCCCGGCTTCTCTATAAAGAAAAGACATTTAAGACAATTAAGTTTATTGCTTTCACTAATGAAGAACCACCTTTATTTATGACTGAGGATATGGGAAGTTTTTTCTACGCTAAACAGGCAAAAGGAAAGAAGGAAGCAATTGATGGGGTATTATGCTTGGAGTCATTGGGGTTTTATTCGGATAAGAAAGGATCTCAAGATTATCCCTTTGGCTTAAGCCCTTTTTATCCTGATAAAGGAAATTTTATCGCGATAGTGAGTAATTTCTCCTCACACAGTTTATTAAAGATAATCGTTAAGGAGTTTAAAAAGGCAGTTGCGTTTCCTTTAGAGTATCTGGTAGCACCCGTATTTTTTGCGCCCGCAATTAGTTTTTCCGATAATTACTCATTCTGGAGGTTTGGTTATAAAGCAGTGATGATTACGGATACTGCTTTTTACCGTAATCCCTATTATCATACAAGCCAAGATACACCGGAAAAATTAAATTATAATTATTTAGCGAAGGTCACTGAAGGGTTATATTATGTCCTGATAAATTTAGGTAGATAAACTAGAAAAGATTAATTTAGACACGTATTTAATACCTTAAGAAATAATTGCTTAAGTAAGATAGAGGATCTAAATTTGTAAACAGGGAGATTCCAGGGTATGGAAGTAAAAAAGGTTATAAATTTAGTAATCTTATGGCTGATTTTGTTTATTAGTTTTGCCTCTGCTGATGACGCAACTACAGAAGCTAACCTTAAGATTGATTTTCAGTTTTTGCGTAAGAGGATGGTTAGCCAGCAGATTCAGGCAAGGGGGATTAAGGATAAGCGTGTATTAGAGGCAATGCTAAAGGTAGAAAGGCATAGGTTTGTGCCAGAGAGGATCCAGCATTTGGCTTATGAGGATACCCCTTTACCGATTGGGTATAGTCAGACTATCTCTCAACCTTATATTGTGGCTTTAATGACCGAGCTTTTGGAACTTAAGGGTGATGAGAAGGTCTTAGAGATTGGTACAGGTAGTGGTTATCAAGCAGCCATCTTAGCAGAATTAGCCAAAGAGGTCTATACCATTGAGATTATTCCTGAACTTGCCCAGTCTGCAGAGAGATTATTAAAGGAATTGGGTTATCAAAATATCCAGGTAAGATGTGGAGATGGTTATTTAGGTTGGCCTCAGGTAGCACCCTTTGAGGCAATTATCGTTACCTGTGCACCTGAAAAGATCCCTGAGCCTTTAATTGAGCAATTAGCTGAAGAGGGAAGATTGGTTATCCCGGTAGGGACTACCTATCAGGAGCTTAAATTAATTACTAAAAAGAAGGGCAAGCTTCAAGAAAAGAGTATTATTCCGGTAAGGTTTGTGCCAATGATAAGAAGATGAAGCTAAAAAGATTACATCCCTGGGACCTTAAGCCAATTCAGGCAAGAAGGCTTCAGGAGGAATTAAGCAGGAAGATAAAGCTTACTAAGCTTAAGGAAAAAATCCACTTAATCGCCGGCGCAGATGTTAATTTTAAGGATAATTTAGCAATTGGGGTGGTGGTTATTTTAAGTTATCCTGAGTTAGGATTATTAGAATGGGTACGAAAAACAAAGAGGATAAGCTATCCCTATATCCCTGGCCTTTTAAGCTTTCGGGAAGGTCCGGTTTTAGAAGCTTGCTTGCAAGATTTGAAAAGACAACCCGATATATTTATCTTTGATGGTCAGGGGATCGCCCATCCCCGCAATATGGGTATAGCCACTCATATGGGGATCCTTTTAGGTAAGCCTACGATGGGTTGTGCCAAGAGTTGGTTATGGGGTAGATATAAGCAACCCGGTCCGAAACGGGGAAGTTTTGCTTATCTTTTTAATGAAGAAAATAAAAAAATCGGGATTGTCTTAAGAACTAAGGATTTCGTAAAACCTCTCTTTGTTTCACCGGGGTATAAGGTAGGTTTTAAGGATTGTATAAGGATAATTTTAAGGTGCACCCTTAAATATCGTTTACCCGAACCTTTACGGCTTGCGCATCAATTGGGCGTTATTTAGATTCCTATAGATAAAAATGAATGATTTGAAATTCCTTAGGCGTTGCCTTGAAGGTGAGCGGGTTGCCTGGGATGAATTTTTAAAAAGATATTCCAGGCTTATTTATAGTTATATCTATAATGTTTTAAAACTTAAAGGTAAATCTTTAGCTGACTCTGAAGAGGTAGAAAATATTTTTCAAGAGATATTTGTTTTTCTTACCCAGGATAATTTTAAAAAGTTAAGAACCTTTAAGGCAAAAAACGGTTGCAGCTTAGCAAGCTGGCTGAGGGTGGTAGTGATTAATTATACTATAGATTATTTAAGAAAGAAAAGGAATCTGGTTTCTTTGGAGGAGGAAAATGAGCAAGGATTAAGTTTAAAGGATACCCTTCGGGATGATTCTACCTCAGTTTTAGATAAACTCGAATCGGAAGAGATGCTTTTAAGTCTAAAGGATTGCATTGAAAGATTAAATATTGAGGAAAGGTATTTTTTAGAATTATATCTTAACCAACGATTAGCCTTGGAGCAGATAAGCAGACACCTTAAGCTTTCGCGTCCGGCAGTAGATGTGCGTAAAAAAAGAATCATTGATAAATTAAAGGATTGTTTTAGACATAAAGGATTCATGTTAGATAATTAAAAATTTTTCGTCTATTATATTAGGAGAAAATAAAATATGTTAAATAAACTTGAAAGGGTAATTCAGAGGGTCTATAAGGTATGGAAGAAAGAACAAAAAGAGTCGGATATCCATCCTGATGAGGAGACCTTAACTTGTTTTTTAGAATCCCGTCTGTCCTCTGAGGATTCTGAAGAAATAAAGAGACATCTGATTAGTTGTAAGGGATGTATGGAGCGGGTAAATCTTCTGATAAGATTAGAGGAAATGCCTTTAAAAGAGTTCCCTCAACAGCTCCTTGCTAACATAGCATCTTTGCTTCCTTCCCAAACCCCTCCTGAGAGCCTTGAGGTAGTTTTACAATTTAAGGAAGACCTGATCAGGATCTTAAAGACTACCGGCGAGATTCTTTTAGGTAAAGAGCTTATTTCTCAAGCAGTATTGCGGAGTCGCCAGATTAAGGATTTTAAGGATGAGCTAAGGATCGCAAAGGATTTTAAGGAATTTAAGATAGAGATAAAGATAATAAACAAGAAGACAAAGGCCTTTGATTTAAGTATAATAGTAAGGAAAAGAAGACCTTTGCAGTTAATGAAAGACTTAAGGATTACTCTAATAAAAGATGATACTGAATTAGAGTCATACCTAAGCTCATCAGGTAAGGTTACCTTCGAAGGAATTCCTTTAGGCACTTACACTATCCAGGTATCTCGACTTAAAGAATTAATTGGCTATCTACATTTAGAGGTAAAGACCTAAGAGGTTATGTCTTCACCTAAAAAAACCTGGGTCTTGGAGATATTAAAGCAGAGAGATGCACTTAAGATGGCGCTTTTTGAAAAGGAGGAGCTTTCTTCTACATTAAAACACTATCAACAGATCAAGGTCTCCTTAAAGCAGATAGGTCATCTTTCTTGCGAATTATTTTCTTTACTGGAAAACACCGATATAAGATATACTGCAGAGCTTGATCCGAGATTAGCACTTAAGAAAGTAGGTATGCTTCTCTGGGAACAGCTTCTTACTAAAGCAATTAAAGAAAGATTAAGCGAGCTCTCAGGGGGCAGTCTTTTGTTATCTATAGATGAAGAGTTAATCCATATCCCTTGGGAGCTTTTATATGACGGAAAGGATTTTTTTTCTCTTAAGTTTAATTTAGGAAGGTCAGTGCATACAAAAAAAGAGCCTTCACGCTTGCGCTACCGGAGTTTAGATGTTCCGCTTAAAATGTTGATATTAGCAAATCCTACGGGAGATTTAAGTTCTAGTTATCTTGAAGGGATAAAGATCCGGGATCGTTTTAGCTTCAACCCCCAGCTTATAAGGATTGATTTTAAATCTACCCAGATCGATACCCTTTATATAAAAAAGCATCTGGGGGATTATGATATTATTCATTTTGCTGGGCATTGTGAATATGATCTAAAGAATCCTCAGGAATCGGGTTGGGTATTCTCCGATGGAAGACTAACCGCCTTAGAGATTATCAATCTAGGTTCTACCTTAAGTCTTCCTTTGCTTATATTTTCTAATGCCTGTCATAGTGCTAAGATTGATTCAAATCAGTCAGTCTACCTTGAGAAAAACTTTAATCTTGCCTCAACATTCCTTTTTTGCGGGGTCAGGCATTATATCGGAACCATAAAGAAGATAGAGGATAAAACAAGCCTTTATTTTGCGCAGGAATTCTATAATCATCTAATTATGGGCAGAACAGTAGGGGAATCCATAAGACTTGCGCGCTTAGCACTTATAAAAGAAAGGGGCCTGGGTATGTTTGACTGGGCAGGTTATCTGCTTTATGGAGACCCTAACTTTTCCTTATTTAAACCCAGCCCAAAGATAATTGTCCTTACCAAAAAAAGAAGCCTTCCTTTTAAAAGATTTAAAAGGCCATTAGCCATCCTGAGTTCTTTGTTCTTTTTTGGGCTAATAATTATTTATTTATCTCTATGGCTACCTACTTTAAATCCTCATACCTATTTTTTATATCTTAAATCTAAGCAGGCATACCTTTCAGGTAGAAATCAGCAGGTACTCTATCTAGGCGAATCGTTAATTAAGAAAGACCCCTTCTTTTTAAATGTTTATCCTTTATTAGCACAGACCTATAACCGTTTGGGTAACCGACAGATGGCTTTAAAATATTATTTTGATTACTCCTTTTATAGCCAGAAGAAAAATGACACAAAGCATCTTATCTTAAGTTATATCGGTATCGGCTGGCTCTACTATCTAAAAGGGGATTATCCTAAGGCATTTGATTTTTATCAGAAGGCATTAGATTTAAGCAGGGCGCATAAGGATAGAGTAAATGAGGCAGTTACCTTAAGGAGATTAGCGCTCTGTTATATGGATAAGAATAACCCTGAGGAGGCACTGAGTTTATTAACCAAAAGCTCCGAGATCAATCGAGAAAGAAGGTATATCCAGCAGCACCGTTATAACCTTGCCTGCGATTATTTTGATTTAGCCCTTTTATTTACCAATAAGGATGATTTTGATACTGCTGAGGAATTTTATCAAAAAAGCCAAGCTATATTTGAGTCGTTGAGGTTAAAAGATGAATCTAGTGATTATTATTTTAATTTAGGTGAGATATATTTATTTAAGAAACAATACCCGAAAGCCTTAGAGCTTTACTTAAAAGGCTTAAGCATAGACCAGAGGCAAGGTAATCTACCAAATCTAGCTTCTGATTATAATATGTTGGGACAATTATACTTAGAGATGGATAACCTTAAAGAAGCGGAGAACTTCTTCTTTAAGGCATTGGCTATCTGTGAAGGTATAGATGGACCATTGGAATTGGCAGAAACCTACTATAATTTAGGCCTGCTTTATAAAAAGAAAAATAATAAAGATAAAGCCAAGGAATACCTTTCTTCAGCCTTAAGGATTTACGAAGAGATTAATCCTTATGAGGCAGAAAATATTAAAAAAGAATTAAAGAAATAAAGAAATTAGGTATTTAAAAGATCTTCGGAAGAAAATTATGAGTGGAGGGTGGAATTTAAGAGGTTATCTTTCTTAATATCTCACAAAATAAAAAATTCGCCTGACAGGGTCTTATCTGACTTTGCACATCCTTAGGTTTAAATCTAGATTCCTCTCCTTCCAATTTACAGTAATAATAAAGAATCATACAGGAATGCGAGGTTTTTTAAATAAGGGCATTCCATCTTTAATCCTTTTTTAAGATAAAAACCAAGCTCCTCCTTTATCTTCGGAAGCTCGGCGATCATCGATAAGAAGGATTCAACTTCTTATCCTTAAACCCGTAGCCTTGCGTCCCCTAATTTCTTAGGGTCTACCTTTATCGGATAAAGCCCACTTTAAAATATACCAAAAAATCTTAACTTCAAGGAAGTAAAAAGTCTTGTAAGATTTATCCTTTATCTTCGTCAGTTATAGTAGGAGGTGGTAAGGATGAGAAAGATAATATTTTTAGGGATATTAGGAGGGTTTTTTATGAGCTTTAATCTTGCTGCCGAAGAGATTATTTGGGAGGAGGTAGTAAAAGGTAATCTAAATATAAACACAATCTTATTAAAGCCAGATCATCCTCATATTATCTACATAGGTACCGATAAAGGTGTGCTTAAGAGTCAGGATGGCGGGTTAACCTGGAGATATATATTTTTAATGCAAGGAAAAAATAAAGGCATAAATTTTTTATTATTCGATCCTGAGGATAAGGTTTCTTTATACGCCGCTTCTAATAACGGACTTTATTACAGCCAAAATGATGGAATAAGCTGGCAAAGAATCTTTAAAGGAAAGAATATCTTAGAAAACCAGGTGCTTTGTTTGGCTATCCTTTCGGAGAGAATCTATTTAGGAACGAATCAGGGGCTTTTTGTAAGTAAGGATAAGGGGTTAAGTTGGCATAAGTATCCGGGTAGATTAGGTAATATTTCTATATTAAATATAGCCATCCATCCTAAGGATAAACAGCTTTATGTAGTCGGTCAAGATGGTCTATATAAAATTGAAGGGGAGGCAGGATTAGACAAAAGAATTTTTAAAAGAGCAAAGAAAGAAGAAGAGAATTACCAAGAAGAGGTTCTTGAAGAGATTAAGGGTCCAAGCCTATTTTTAGTGAGATCCTTAGGGTTTGACCCTCATAATCCAGATATTCTTTATTTAGCAACCTTCAAAGGGATATATAAAAGTCAAGATAAAGGTAGAACCTGGGATTTATTCCCTTCTGAGGGTTTAATCAGTTTAGATATAAGGTTTATCCTGGTTTCTGAAGATTCTGAATTATATGTCCTTACCAAGAAAGGTATATTTAAATATAGACAAAACAAATGGGAGGATCTCTCCTTTGGACTTTTTGCTAAGGAATTTAAAGCTTTGGTCTTGGACCGACAAAATAATCTATGGGTTGTTTCTGATAAGGGTCTGTTTAAGAAAAGAACAGCAAAGACAGACAAAGATGATGGACTTTTTGGGTTATATCTTCAGAACGAACCTACTATTAGCCAGGTTCAGCAGGCAGCGATTGAATATGCGGAGGTTTCTAACGAAAAAATAAAAGATTGGCGTAGGCAGGCAAGAAGAAGTGCTTGGCTTCCCCATTTAAGCGTTAGCATAGAAAGGGATATTACCGATCTTTGGCATTGGGAGACGGGTTCTACAACTAAAAATGGAGATGATCTTCTTGTGCGCGGAAGGGCAGCGATAGAATGGGATATAACTTTAAGCTGGGATTTAAGTCGGCTTATCTGGAATGAAGACCAGACAAATATCGATGTGCGTTCAAGATTAATGGTAGAGTTGCGCCAGGAGATATTAGATGAGGTAAATAAACTCTACTTTGAGCGCCTTAGGACAAAGATGGAGTTAGAGAATATTCCTTGGCAGGAGAAAAGAAAAAGAATGGAGAAAGAATTAAGACTAAAGGAACTCACCGCCTCTTTAGATGCACTTACCGGAGGGTATTTTTCCCAACATCTAAGATAAATCCTTTTTTCTACTGATTATCTTGCATTATTTTTAGTTAGGGTTTATAATTATTTAAATTAAACCTCTTGCAAATATCTAAGATTTGTGTTAATTTAATTAATCTAAAATATCTTTAAATATGGCTTTATTAGATATTAATGATAATAATTTTAAGAAAGAGGTCTTAGAATCAGAATTTCCTGTTTTGGTAGATTTCTGGGCGAGCTGGTGTATGCCTTGTAAGATAATCGCTCCCATAATTGAGGAATTATCTAAGGAATACGAGGGCAAGATAAAGGTATGTAAACTGAATGTCGATGAGAATACCCGCACTGCTACTGCCTACGGAATAATGTCTATCCCTACCTTAATATTTTTTAAAAATGGTCAAATTATGAAACAGGTTGTCGGTGTTTTAAGTAAGGCAGAGTTAAAGAAAAATATAGAAGAGAATCTTCTATGAAGAAGGTATTTATCGCTGCTACTAAACAGAATGACGGCAAAACCACGGTTTGCTTAGGATTAATCTTTAATCTTAAGGACAGATTTAAAAGGCTTTCCTTTATAAAACCTATTGGTCAGCGATATCTTGAAGAGGAAGGTCTAAAGATAGACGAGGATTCCTGGCTTATTGAGGGGGTCTGTCATATAAAATGTGGCTTAAAGGATATGAGTCCGGTAGCGGTGGAGAAGGGTTTTACTGAAAGGTATATAGAAAAACCTGATAAAAAATCGATTACCTTACAGATTAAACAGGCATTCCAGCGGGTTTCCAAACATCAAGATTTAGTAATTATTGAAGGCACCGGGCATGCGGGGGTAGGTTCGGTATTTGACCATTCTAATGCTGGGGTAGCAAAACTTTTGGGAGCTAAGGTAATCATTATCTCTTCAGGCGGCATTGGTAGACCTATCGATGAGATAATGTTAAATAAGGCACTTTTCGATAAGGAAGGGGTTAAGATCTTAGGGGTGATTATTAACAAGGTTCTTCCAGATAAATTTGATAAGATTAATCGTTTGATTCGTAAAGGATTATCTCGAAAAGGCATTGAGGTATTGGGTGTAATTCCTTATCATCCTTTACTTTCTCATCCTAGTATCAGTCAGATACTCGAAGAAACAGATTTTGAATTACTCTGTGGTAGGGATTACCTGGATAACTATGTCTCCAAAATATTAGTGGGTGCGATGCAGGCACAGGATGCCTTAAAATATATTGTGGATGATTCTCTACTGGTTACTCCGGGAGATAGGGAGGATATAATTAAGATTAGTTTAGAGTTATTTCGGGCTGATGAACCTAAAAGGCTTAAGGTCTCTGCTATAATTCTTACCGGAGGTTTTATCCCTAAGAAAGAAATGATGGATTCTTTAAATAAAGCGGGTATTCCGGTTTTATTATCAAAGGCTGATACTTATACTGTAGCAGCGCAACTGCATGATTTAAATGTTAAGATTAGACCAAAGGACAAAGCCAAGATTGAGCTCGCTATAAGATTAATTAAGGAGAATGTAGATTTAGAAAAAATCTTAAAAGGGATTTAATATGGATACAATTAAAAAGCTACGCCAGAAGGCAAAAAAGGATTTAAAGACGATCGTGCTTCCCGAATCTGAAGATAAACGCATTCGTCAGGCAGCAGAGATTGTGGAAGAAGAAGGGATTGCCAAGGTTTTACTTTTATCTCAAGATAAAATTGATTCTAAAGAAAAAGAAAGATATATTCAGGAATTTTATGAAAGATACAAAAATAAAGGTTTTGATATAGAAAGGGTGAAAACCCTCTTTGAGGACCCTATGTATTATGCGGCGATGATGACAAAAGAGGCTAAGGTAGACGGTCTTGTAGCAGGAGCTACCCATACCACCCCTGAGGTAGCACGCTGTTGTATTCGTTGTTTAGGCGTGGATGAGGAGTCTAAGTTTATCTCAAGTTGTTTTATTATGGTGGTTCCTGATTGTAGTTATGGAGAAGCAGGAACATTTATCTTTGCGGATTGTGGAATAATCCCTGAGCCAAGCGCCTTACAACTGGCTTGTATTTCTTTATCAGCAGCCAGATTAGCCAGGGAGGTCTTGGAGATCAAACCCCGCATCGCCTTACTTAGCTATTCTACTAAGTCTTCTGAGGAGACTGCTTCCAATAAAAAGATTAGGCAGGCCTTACAGTTAATTAAAGAAATGGCTCCTGAGCTATTAGTGGATGGTGAATTACAGGTTGATTCTGCGATTGTGCCTGAGGTAGCCCGCATTAAATATCCTGATAGTGTATTAAAAGGAAGAGCTAATATCCTTATCTTTCCTGATTTAGAAGCAGGAAATATTAGCTATAAGTTGGTTCAACGATTAGCCAATGCGCGGGCAGTAGGGCCATTATTTTTGGGATTAAAGCGGCCAGCCAGCGATCTTTCCCGAGGTTGTTTAGTGGAAGATATTGTTGACTGTATTGCGGTAACCGCCATAAGGGCAAAGGTTTATTAAGTAATATGAAGGTTTTAGTCATAAACTGCGGAAGCTCATCTATTAAGTATAAATTTTTTAAGATGCCTGAAGAACATCTACTATCTAAAGGGATAATTGAGCGCATTGGCGAGGCAGGATCAAACATCAAAGATCACTACACAGGCTTAAGGATAATCTTAAGTAATATTAAAGAAGTAGAGGCAATAGGTCATCGGGTAGTTCATGGTGGAGAGGAATTCAAAGATCCTGTGCTTATTAATGAAGGTGTAATTAAGAAGATAAGACAGTATTGTGCAATTGCGCCTTTGCATAATCCCGCAAACCTGGAGGGGATCCTTGCCTGTAAGAGGTTATTGCCTAATATAAAGCAGGTAGCGGTATTCGATACTGCTTTTCATCAGACATTGCCAGAATATGCTTATATATACGGTCTTCCTTATGGATACTATAAAAAATATCGGATAAGGAAGTATGGGTTTCATGGAATAAGTCATGAGTATGTAGCAAATGAAGCCTCCCGCCTCCTTAAGGAACCTTTAAGGAAATTAAGGATAATTACCTGTCATCTGGGCAATGGCTGTAGTATTACCGCAGTCCATAAAGGTAAGTCTATCGATACGAGTATGGGTTTTACCCCTTTAGAGGGATTGGTGATGGGCACACGCTGTGGTGATATTGACCCTGCTTTGGTTAGCTATCTTATGGATAAGGAAAAACTTAATACCAGAGAAATTGATGATATATTAAATAAGAGAAGCGGTCTTAAAGGGATTTCGGGTATAAGTAATGATATGCGGGTATTGGAAAGGAAGGCAAGCGAAGGTTCGAAACGGGCAAGATTAGCTATAGAGATTTTTGTTTATCGGATAAAAAAATACATTAGTGCATATACCGGGATTATGGGTGGATTGGATGCCTTAGTTTTTACCGCAGGTATTGGGGAGAATCAAACCAGGATTAGAAAGATAATCTGTAAGGATTTATTTACATATCTAAAGAAAAAACCCAAGGTTTTAGTTATTCCTACTAATGAGGAGTTACTCATTGCCCAAAAGTCATATAGATTAATAAAAAAAGATTAAGATGAAAAAGGTGATTTTAATTTTGTTATTTTTGCTTTATGGATCTAATCTTTGGAGTTATCCCGAAGAAGGAGGTAAGATGAAGAAGGTAGTGATGATTATTGCTCAAGAGAATTTTCGCGATGAAGAGTTGTTAGAACCCAGAAGGATCTTAGAAAAAAATGGAATTGAGGTAAAGGTTGCCTCTACAACCCTTCGGCCAGTAAAAGGAATGTTAGGAGCTATAGTCAAGCCAGATCTCTTGGTTAAGGATATAAATGTTGAGGATTTTGATGCGATTATATTTGTGGGCGGGATAGGCGCAAGTCAATACTGGGATGATCCGCAAGCGCATAAATTGGCCCAGCAGGCCTATAACAGCGATCGGATTGTGGCAGCTATATGTATTGCACCGGTTACCTTAGCGAAGGCAAATCTTTTAAAAGGAAAACATGCTACAGCTTGGTCCTCAGAAGCAGAGATATTAAAGAAGGCAGGCGCAAACTATACCGGTAGGCCGGTAGAAAGAGATGGTAATATCATTACCGCCTTTGGCCCCCAGGTAGCCGGTCAATTTGGAGAAGAATTAAAGAGAGCTTTATTAACTCGTTAAATAGAAACCTTAAAGATTAAAAAGAAAGGATTGATTATGTTAAGGACAGTACTTAAATCTAAAATCCATCGGGCATGCATAACCCAAACCAATCTTTATTATGAAGGAAGTATCAGTATAGATGCTAAACTGATGGAAGCTGCTGATCTAATAGAAGGGGAGAAGGTTGAGGTCTTTAATTTAAACAACGGTCAGCGCTTAGAGACATATGTAATTAAAGCCAAGGCCAATTCAGGTATCATCGGGTTGAATGGTCCTGCCGCGCGC
>JAMWCL010000044.1 GCA_023819035.1 Candidatus Omnitrophota bacterium | reverse complement strand
ATTTAGGCGATGACCAAGTTCTTCCCAATCTTCCTCTTCCTTTAGTCTGGGCCTCCGCTAAAAAAAGGGTTCCCTCCGGTGTATTCTTTAGCCCTAAATCAAAAGCAATATCCATCGTAGAATTTACGGTCTCAAAATAATAGATCTTTTTACCAAAAATCTTTGTCTTAAGCCCTGAGGTAATCTCAGAAGGAAAGAGTCGGTCAGGAACCGAGATTAAACGATATCCTAAATGAGGCACTGCTATAATCTCATAACCGGTTTCTTTTAACTGATAGATGTGTTTCCATAAGGCCTGTCGAGTAATACCTAATTTATTGCTTATCTCTTCACCAGATATATAATCCGTACCTATCCTGAGAAGTTTGATAATCCTGTCTTGCATATTTATTAATTATTTTTAATTATCTCATTTAAACTGCCCGTACGATAGCCCTCTAAATCTAATGTGATATAATTATAACCTAAGCGCTTTAATCTTGTTATAATTAACTCTTTTTTACTAATTACCTTAGGAATATCCTTTTTAAAAACCTCAATCCGGCAAAGCCCATCGTAATGCCTTAATCTTACCTGAGAAAATCCTAAGCTTCTTAAATAATCCTCTGCCTTCTCTATGCGCTTAAGAAGGGACCTGGTTATCTTTATCCCATAAGGAATCCGGGAAGCCAAACAAGCTAAACTAGGCTTATTCCAGGTAATTAAGCCCAATCTTTTACTAAGCTTGCGGATATCCTCCTTAGTAAATCCTACCTCTTTTAAAGGCGAATGAATCTTAAACACTTTCTTTGCTTTATTGCCCGGGCGAAAATCCTTTTCATCCGAAAGATTACTTGCCTCAATCACAAAATTTAAATGATTTTTTTTAGCAATCTCTTTTAATTTTTTAAAAAGCTCTAACTTACAGAAATAACAACGCTTAAATGTATTGGCGGTAAATCTTTTATCCTTTAATTCCTCTGTTCTAATTATCTTATGTCTTATTTTTAATCTCCGGGTAATCTTCTTGGAAAAGCAAATCTCTCTCTTAGGATATATCGGCGATTTCGCAGTAACTGCTAAGATCTTATCATTATGTAATACCATTGAGGCAACCTTAAGCAAGAATGTGCTATCCAACCCTCCAGAAAAGGCAATTAACACAGAATCCATTTTTTTAAGGATCTCTTTTAATCTTAGGTACTTTGCCTCTAAATCCATCTTAAAAATGTATCTCCATTGCCTTTGTGGGACAAACCTTAACACACAATTCACAGGCAATGCATTTATTATCATAGAAATGGACCTTGCTTGTTAAAGGATCGACCACCAGCGCTCCTACAGGACATATAGGAACACAAACCCCACAATCAGTGCATTTGGCTTCATTGCGGATAATATCCTGACTCAAAGGTTGAATCCTTACACCACAGGATTCAAGATAATCTATTCCCTTTTTAAACTGCTCATCCTCTCCGGTTAGCTCTAAAACCATAAGCCCTTCTTCCTGAGGTGTAACATAAGCCTTCAGGATATTAAATTGTAGGTCATAATCCTTAACTAACTTATAAACGATAGGCTGATCTACTAATCTTTGAGGAAAATGTAAAACAATCCTTTTAGAAATCATCTTATTACCTGATTACTTATTACTAAATCAAATTGGTCTTTCCTTTAATGGTTTAAAGGTATAACCTGATTCTACCCCCGGTAAAGGCGCCACCGGCTCCGTCAATAGAAACTCCCCTTTTTTAATCCAGCTTTTTAAGATCTCGGCAATCTCTCTTGCCTTAGAATAGCTGGAGAGCGCTCCCGTGGGAACCTCTTTTCCTTCTATAATTATCTTACCACTTCTTAACTGAGCATAATTTACCTCACCTAAAGTCTTATCGGTCATCTGGGGATAATCCTGGCTGTAATCTACAATGGGAGCATAGATCTCTATATCCTTTGCCGCAGTGTATCTGCAGATCTCTTCATCTAAAATAGGAATGGGAACACCTATGCCTACGGTCAAACTTACACCATAACCAAGCATACTTGTACCCACCAGCCAAGAACCCGACATCTGTTTTAAATCACCGATTACTGCCAAAGTTCCTGCAGGTACACAAGGAATACCATTTTCTTTTCTTCTGGCTAAAGGATTGTGCTGTGTTCCATGCCAGACAACATAACCAATCCCTCCACCCAAAAATATCCTTGTTCCGATACCAATAGTTTTATAATAAGGATCTTTTAAAAGCGGAGAGAGTTGTCCTGCAGAGCAGTAATTGGCATTTCCCAAACGCGGTTTTAAAACACCCATATAGGTATAAAGGATCCGGTCAGATAAATTCACCGCTACATTATAATTCTGATAACAGTTACGGATATTAAATAATACCGCCTCATTTAAGTCTTTTATGTTTATATAGGTTTGAAGTTTTTTTTGCGGATAGCAATCTGTACCATACGTCTCTGCTTCTAAACGGATGTCTTTACCGAAAACTAAATCTTGAATCACATGGCCTCCGCCATATCTAAATTCACCGGGGTAGACTTTGTTCTGGGGATCGCTTTCCGGCAAACTGGTAGCACCCAAGAATATATCTACCGCAGCAAAGCCACAGTAGGCAGGCACATCATTAAGCCTGCAGATTCCTCCGCCCAATTTAATTCTAGGTTTGGAATGCCCGATATTAAAGTATGCCCCTGATGAACACATTGGACCAAAGGTTCCGGTGGTTACCACATCTACCTCTTGGGCTGCCTTCTTTAATCCTTTTTTATCAACTAGATCAATGATCTCCTCAGCTGTTACCACCACAACCTTACCTTTTTTTATTTTCTCATTTATCTCCTTTATTGTGCGCATCTTTTATCCTCTTTTAAATGAGCCTGATATACTTAAACCGCAATTACCTCTTTTACCTGAGGAACCTCCTCTTTTAAGATTCGTTCGATCCCCATCTTTAAGGTCATCGATGACATCGGACACATACTACAACTTCCGGTAAGTCTTACCTTAACCACGCCATCATCACTTACTTCAACCAATTCTACATTTCCACCCTCCTGCCAAAGCATCCCTCTAATTTTTTCTAACGCCTGTTCTATTCTCTCTTTCATTTTTCACCTCACTTATTTTTATTATATCATAATAAAGAATATAAGCAAAATTTAAATCATCATTTCATTAATGGCTATGTTCATCCAAAGGCTCGAAAGAACTGGGGTCTTTACCAATCTTTCTATAATAATCTGCTAAAGCCTTTTTTAATGCCTGCTCTGCCAGAACTGAGCAATGCATCTTTATAGGCGGAAGTCCTCCCAATGCCTCAGCTACCGCACGGTTAGAAATCTTTAATGCCTCCTCAATAGTTTTACCTTTAACCATCTCAGTAACCATGGAACTGGTAGCAATGGCTGACCCGCAACCAAAGGTCTTAAATTTGGCCTCCGTGATAATATTATCTTTGATCTTAATGTACATTCTCATCACATCACCGCATACAGGATTTCCTACTGTACCCACCCCATCTGCATCAGGAATCTCTCCTACATTTCTAGGATGCATAAAGTGCTCCATTACTTTTTCAGTATAGTTTTGCATCTTATTTTTCTTTTTTATTATAAAGAGGAGACATTGTCCGCAATTTATCAACCACCCCAGGAAGTTCTTCTAAAAGGTAATCAATATCCTCTTCTTTTGTCCACCTGCCTAAGGTAATCCTTAAAGAACCGTGGGCGATCTCAGGAGATAAACCAATAGCCAGTAATACATGTGAGGGTTCAAGAGAACTTGAGGTGCAGGCAGAACCCGTAGAGACCGCAATCCCCAATAGGTCTAAATGCAGTAAGATAGATTCTCCTTCAATATACTTTATAGAAAAGTTAACATTATTAGGAAGTCTTAACTTGGGATGACCATTAAGATAAACCTCTGGAATCTTTTCTTGAATCTCTTCTATTATTCTATCACGCAGTCTTTCTTGAAATTCTATCTCTTTAGCCATGTTCTTCTGACACAACTCCAATGCCTTAGCCATCCCTACAATACCTGGGGTATTATGGGTAGAGGCGCGCAAACCCCTTTCCTGATCTCCCCCATGTAAAAATCTTACCAGGCGTGTACCTTTTCTCACATAAAGCGCACCCACTCCTTTAGGTCCATAAAATTTATGTGCAGATAAAGAAAGCAGATCAACCTTTAGTTCATTGACATCTAGCGGGATATGACCTACCGTCTGTACGGCATCGGTATGAAAGTAGATATCCCTGCGGTGAGCAATTTCAACTAATTCTTTTATGGGTTGGATTGTACCAATCTCATTATTCGCATGCATAATAGAAATCAAGATGGTTTTATCAGTAATTGCCTTTTTTAAATCCTGTGGATCCACTAATCCAAACTTATTTACCTTTAGATAAGTAACCTTAAAGCCTCTTTTTTCTAAAATCTTAACAGGCTCAAGTACCGCATGATGTTCAATGGAACTGGTAATAATGTGATTTCCTCTTTCCTGCAAGGCATAGGCTACCCCGAAAAGACTAAAATTATTAGATTCTGTGCCTCCGGAGGTAAAGATGATCTCCTCAGGCCTTGCCCCTAAAATCTTAGCGATTGTTTCTCTTGCAGATTCTATTGCCTTTTTTGCCTCCTGACCAAAGGAATGGATACTAGAAGGATTGCCAAATTTCTCAAAGAGGTATGGCTCCATCTCCTTTAAAACCTCAGGATCGCAAGGTGTAGTGGCTGCGTAATCCAGATAGATTCTTTTCACATTTCTTCCTTTCTTTCAAGTTACCCATAAAGAAAAAATATAGCCTAAGATTAATGCACTTAAAGAAATAAACCCTAAATAAATAGCTAATACCTTTAACCCGAATTCTTTTTTTAAAACCAAAATTGTGCCATAACTGGTAATCGGTCCCACTAATAAAAGGGTCATGCCTGCGCCAAAATTTAACCCCTGTTTTATAAAGGCATCTACTAAAGGAACGGTTCCGGTGGCACAAATATACATCAAAAGTCCAAATATAAGTGCAAAGATATAACCCAAGAATCCTCCTAAATTATTTTTAATCCATAAACCTAAAGGCAGAAAGGTTGCCACTATTGCTGCTAAAACTATTCCCAACAATGTCTCTATCCCGATTTCTTTAGGCATCTGCCAGAAAGAGAATTTAAGAACAGATCTTATATGCGCAAAAAATGTTTTTTTATGCGTATGAGGTATAACTTCATTACAATGTGGACAGACCTCAGGGGTAATTTCTTTCGGTTTAAAGTAAAGCCGGTTGCCAATAATCCCTATAAAAAGTCCCATTAAAATCACACTAAAAAAGATAAAGATAGTAAATTTTAACCCTAAGAGTTTATAGGTCACCAAAAGTGCGCTTACCGAAGTCGCAGGTGTTGCCACCAGAAATGCTAATATTGGCCCAAGTCGGGAACCTTTTTTATAAAAACTCACCGCAATAGGTAAAGACCCCCAACAGCAGATAGGTAGAATTGTTCCCGTGATAGTAGCGTAAAAAATTGCTTTAAAATTGTTTTTACCTAAATTTCTTTCCACCCACTCATTAGAAATAAACTCATAGATTAAACCGCTTATAAAGAATCCTAAAAACAGAGCGGGAACTATCTCTATCAAATAATGTTTTAAATGGAATAAAAAATTATTCATAATCTTTAAATAAATCTGTACTTAAGTATCTTTCTAAAGTATCTGGAAGAATCACTACCATAAGTTTATTTTTATTTTCTTTTCTTTTGGCTACCTCTAAGGCTGCCCAGGTAGCTGCTCCGGAAGAGATTCCGCAGAGGATACCTTCTTCTTTAATCAATCTTTTAGTAGTTTCAATGGCATCTTCATCACTTACCTTAATTACTTCATCGATAATCTTGGTATTTAATACCTCAGGAATAAAACCTGCTCCAATACCTTGAATCTTATGTAAGCCTGGTTTCTCTCCCGAAAGTACCGCGGAATTTTTTGGTTCCACAGCAATTGCCTTAAAAGATTTTTTCCTTTTCTTTATGACCTCAGCAATGCCGGTAAGCGTACCTCCTGTGCCTACCCCGCTTACTAATATGTCAATCTTTCCTGCTGTATCCTTCCAGATCTCCTCAGCAGTAGTTCGGCGATGAATTTCAGGGTTAGCTGGATTTTTAAACTGTTGAGGCATAAAACTATTTGAGATCTCTTTAAGTAGTTCTTCTGCTTTCTTTACCGCACCACGCATTCCTTCCTCTGCAGGGGTAAGTATAAGCTGTGCCCCTAAGGCGGTCAAAAGTTTTCTTCGCTCCAAACTCATTGTTTCCGGCATCGTCAGGATTAACTTATATCCTTTTACTGCACACACAAAGGCAAGGGCAATCCCGGTATTACCTGAGGTTGGCTCAATTATAGTTGTATCTTTTTTAACCAGTCCTTTTCTCTCCGCATCCTCAATCATGTTCAAGCCAATCCTATCCTTTACACTGCCACAAGGATTATAGAACTCTAGTTTGGCTGCTATCTTTGCAAAACATCCCTGGGTTATTCTATTCAGATAAACTAAAGGTGTATTACCAATAAGTTCAGTGATATTCTTTGCAATCTTCATTTAAACTTCTTTTTAGATATGATAGATAATATTTTGTTTTTTCTTATTCTGATACCTTCTTAACATCTCCTCTAAGGTAACCGCATCCAGAATCTTGGCGATCTTAAATCCGATCTCCTCCCAGATCTCGCGCACCATGCATTCTTTTAGGCGCGAACATACACCAGGATCTTCAATACAATCTACCAAAGAAAATCCTCCCTCCAGAATCCCAATCATCTCCTTTAAAGTTATATCATCGGGATCCCTTGCTAAAAGATAACCGCCATGCGCTCCGCGGTTTGCTTTTATTAAACCGGCTGCTTTAAGTAAAGGAGCAATCTGTTCTAAATACCCCTGAGAGATTCCCTGTCTCTGAGCAATCTCCCTTAATAAGACCGGTCTATCTTTAGAATTTAATGCCAGGTCTAAAATCATTCTTATTCCGTATCGGGCGCGTGTAGAAAGTTTTAACATCTCTAATTCTTACTAATTTTATTAATTTAATAAGAATTATAGCAAAATAAAATAACCCTGTCAATCAAAATATCTCTAAGGGCAATTTTAAATCCATTATTTACACAGACCGGATCTTCTGGAAAGATTCCTTTATCTTTACAGATATCTATAGATGGCTTATAATCCTTTCCCGTTGAATCTTTTAAAATTATCCTCAATAATCTCTGATGCAATTTTGCCTCTCTGTATAACTGAAGAAAATTTTTTACTGTGCGATTTTTGGAATTTTTGGCAATATAGTTATAAAATAGATAAGCTGTGTTTTCTGAATCAATTGCTGATTTATATTTATCTATAAGTGATTTTTCCATTTTTAGTTTTCTTTCTTTTTAAATGAGACCATATTAGTATCATTTTGTCAAGATAAAATTATGTTTACTTATCTTCTTAAAAAACTATTTAATCTTTCCCTTAACTTATTTATTTCTATCATTGACCTCTGGCGTCCTTTATATTTAGGAGGCGGATAATTACAGTCTTCTTGACCCCATATCCATTTATACGCCTTTAATAATACCTCTGGAGTTTCACCATAAGGGTTTTTAAATCCATTTCTTTTAAAACTTCATCAGGCTCAGCACCATTATAAACCTTCGTTAATGCCTCTATAATCCTAAGCGTCTCTTCTGGATTATAGTTTGGCTTTTTCTTCTAAATCATCAAAAATATTCTTATGAGATATCAACCAGAGAGTTTCTTCTTTCTTATTATAAACCCAAACCATAAAATCATCACGTTTAATTACACCGAAACTAAATTTGCCTCCGGGTTTTGTAATTACTATTTTTTCTTCCATCGCTAATATCCTCTACCTCATAACCACGGTATTTAATCTCTTACAAGGCTTGACGGAATTTATCTGAAGGTTGATTTTTTATCCTTAATTGAGACAGGTCAATAGAATGTTTGTAAATATTAATTTCGGCTCTTTTCTTTACCATACTGAAAAGTATTTAGTTCATCTTTAAATCTTTTTATAGAAATTTTTAGATATTCTTCCTCAAGTTCTATTCCTATATATTGTCTTCCTTCCCTGTGAGCTACTATACCAGTTGTACCACTACCATTAAAAGGATCTAACACGATATCAGCTGGTCTTGTGGAAGCTAAAATAATCCTTTCTAATAACTGAATAGGTTTCTGGGTAGGATGCTTACCATATTTCTTTTCTTCCGGTCCTGGAGGTTTAATTGACCAAAGACTCAACATCTGACGATTATTATTTATCTTTTTCATCAGTGAATAATTAAAATAATGTTTACTGTATCTATTT
>JAMWCL010000009.1 GCA_023819035.1 Candidatus Omnitrophota bacterium | reverse complement strand
ATTACCGCCTTATCCTCTACAGTAACATGGCCTGCCAATGTACCATTATTAGCAATAATACAATCATTGCCTACTTTACAATCATGAGCAATATGGGTATAAGCCATAAAGAGATTATTATTACCCACGATGGTCTTGCTTCCTTCTTTTGTGCCAGGATTAAATGTACTGTACTCGCGGATAATATTGTTATCCCCTATCTCAAGAAAACTTTTTTCTCCTTTATATTTTAAATCCTGAGGTCTACTACCGATAACCGCACCTGTAAAAATCTCACATCCTTTACCAATAGTGGTATTACCTCCGATTATGCAAAAAGCCCCAATCTTAGTTCCTGCGCCAATAACTACGTTTTCTCCTACTATTGTATATGGACCTATTTCTACATCCTGGGCTAGTTCTGCTTTGGGCGAGACTATAGCGGTGGGATGTATCTTCATAATCTATCTTTCTACTAAAGCAAATATTAGGTCTGCCTCTGCTACTATTTTACCTTCTACCCATGCCTTGGCATGGACCTGACCACTCTTAGATCTTACCCTTATTGCCTCTACCTCAAGAAGTAATTGATCTCCCGGAACCACGGTCTTTCTAAACTTTACATTATCCATCGCTAAAAAATAGGCAAGTTTTCCGTGATTTTCTTGCAAAGAAAGCATCATTACCCCACCTACCTGAGCCATGGCTTCAATAATTAAAACACCCGGCATCACCGGTCTTCCCGGAAAATGCCCCTTAAAGAAATAATCATTGATAGTAACATTCTTAACTCCTACCGCACGTTTACCTTTTTCTAAAGAAATAATCTTATCAACAAATAAAAAAGGTGGACGATGAGGCAGTATCTTCATAATTGTTTCTGCATCGATTTCTTCTTTTTCAGCGGGAGAGTAGCCTATTCCTACCCCACCTAAGGAATACCTTTGTCTCTGCTGAAAGATCTTTCTCGCCAATCTTAAGTTTAAAGAATGTCCACTCCTTACCGCAATAATCCGACCACAGATAAATTGACCTAAAAGATAAAGGTCTCCTAATAAATCTAATATCTTATGCCGAATAAACTCATCCTCAAAACGCAGTTTATTCTTTATTATCCCATTTTTACCGATTACTAAGGTGTTTTCGTAACTTGCTCCTTTACCCAGGCCCTGTTTAATCAATTCTTCCGCTTCTTCCTCAAGACAGAATGTTCGGGCAGAAGCAAGTTCTTTTTTGAATAACTCTGAATTAGGCACTATTTCCATATATTGGGCTTTAAGTAAAGGATGATTATAGCTTAAGGTATAAGAAACTTTAAATTCTTCCGAGGGTAATGCCACAATAACTGAACCGTTCTCTTCTACAAAGATAGGCTCCTTAATCAGGTAGTATTGCCGGGGTTTCTCCTGTTCTTTAATCCCCGCACGCAGTAATGCTTCTATAAAATTCATACTGCTCCCATCAAGCCCCGGAATTTCTTCATTATCAATCTCAATATTAATATTATCTATATTAAGGCCTGCTAAAGCTGCCATAAGATGCTCAATAGTATGAATCTCTACCCCATTAATCCCTATAGAAGTGCGTCGAAGATTAGCGGATTCAGGCAATACATAGTCTACATTGGCTTTAATTATTGGTTTATTAGGTAGATCTACCCGCACAAAATTGATTCCGCTATCAACCTCAGCAGGTTTAAAGGTAATCCTTACTTTTTTAGCAGTATGCAAACCAATTCCTTCCAAACTTAAGTCTTTAGCAATTGTTTTCTGTTTTTCCATATTAAATCCTTCTTTCTAATTCTTCAATCTTCCTCTTTATTTCTTCGACATGCTTATAGAGCCGAGGAAGATTCTGGATACAGGCATTAATCCGTTTGGCTGTCTCCATGGGTTTGGCAGGATAACCCCAAACTGTAGTAAAAGCAGGTATAGACTTACTTACCCCTGACTGAGCAGCCACAACCGCACCATCCCCAATACTAATATGACCTACTACCCCTACCTGTCCTGCCAGGGTGACATTCTTCCCGATAACTGTACTACCTGAGATTCCTACCTGGGCAACAATGATTGAGTTCTCTCCAATCACCACATTATGAGCTATTTGAACCAGGTTGTCTATTTTTGTACCCGAACCAATCAGCGTCTTTTCAAAACGTGCCCGATCAATGGTAACATTAGCACCGATTTCTACATCGTCTCCAATCTCCACTATTCCCATCTGGGGTATCTTATGATGAATACCGTCGACCGTAACATAACCAAAACCATCCGAGCCAATAACGGTTCCACTATGGATAATCACCCGGTCACCAATACTTATACGCTCCCTTATAGAAACATGGGAATAAATAAGACAGTCTTTGCCTATCTTAGTCTGCTTACCTATATAAGTATGTGGGTAGATTACGGTGTTATCCCCAATTGAAACATCTTCTTCTATCACACTATAGGCTCCAATAGAGATATTTTTACCTAATTTAGCGGATTTAGCCAATATTACCGTAGGATGTATTCCTTTGGGATGGGTTAATTCTTGGGGTCTAAGCAGGGATATTAACTTAGCAAATGCCAAAGAAGGGTTATGGGTGCGAATAAAAGTCTTAGGTACAGTCCTGGCTAGATCAAAAGAGGTAATAATCGCTGAGGCGCGGGTTTTCCCTACCAGAGGAAGATATTTTGGATTAGCCACAAAGGTGATATCACCCTCTAAAGCCTCTTTTATCCCCGAGATTCCTGTAATAACAAGTTCTTCTTCACCTTCTATCTTACCGTCGATAAGCTCAGCAATCTCCTTTACTGTCTTTTGCATCTTTTATTTTTTATCTTTTATCTTTTTTACTGGCATAGTCTTTATTAAGAATTTCAATAATCTTATCAGTAATATCTAAGGTATCGACTCGATAAAGCAAAGAGCGATCATCTAAGACTAAAGTGTAACCCTCCTTTTCTGCATACTGTTTTACCACATCTTCAATCTCTTTGAGAATCTCTTTGGTATTCTCAAGCTCGGTCTTCCTTAAATCAAGTTCCTTTTCCTTTATAAAATCATCTAATGCTTTGATCTTATTTTCTAATTCTTGTCTTTTTGCCTCTTTTTCTTTTTCGCTCAGTAAATTAAGCTTATCCTGAAATTGCCTTATCTCATTGGCTTTCTTATCTATTTCTGCCCGATAAGCAGTCTGTTTATCATCTAAGGCTTTATTATATGCTTGGGCCTTGGTATATTCCTTTGCAATACGTAACAAATCTACACAGGCGATCTTATCTAAAGAAAAAACAGGGTTTAAAAAAAGAAAATAAAAAAATAGTACTGCCCAAAACGCAATTAATATTTTCTTCATCTTCTATCTCTCCTTCCTTACAAGATTAAAATCCATGACTCATACTGAAATGAAATCTTCCTCTACTTTTATCCTCTTCGCCAGGCGCTTTATTTAAAGGAATACCATAGTCAAGCATTATCGGTCCGATCGGTGTCTTAAGCCGGAAGCCAAAACCAAAACTGGACTTCAATCCTCCCGACCCAAAATCATCAAGCTTGTTCCAAACATTACCTGTATCAGCAAATACCGCAAGTTTTAAGAAATCAAATAGCGCATAGGTGTATTCCAGATTTCCAATAAACATAGAATTCCCTCCCAGGGGATCCTCTGATACAGAATCTATTGGCCCGATGGCTCTCTCTTCATAACCGCGAATAGTATAGCTACCTCCGGCAAAAAATCTCTCATAGATAGGGAGGGAATCGGAGCCCCCATAGGCATCTGCTAATCCTATCCTTGTTCTAAATTCTAAAGCAGATTTAGTGAATATAGGAAAGTAATGTGAGTAACGTAAGAAAAATTTATAGAAATCCTTATCTGCTCCAATAGGCCCGCCCGCTACCTCTATTGAAGTTCTTATTAAATTACCTTTCTTGGGATCAAAGACATTATCCCGACTATCATAGGTAAGGCTGGTCTCAATACTACTGATATTATTTTTACCCTCCTCTTTCTTTAAATCTGAGGTTGCCTCTTCAGTAATATTGCTGATTTTAATTACATCAAAGCGATACATAAGGTCTAACCTAACATATTCACTGAGCTCCTTCCCTAAACGCAGATCTCCTCCGGTTATCTCCTCATTATAGCCATATCCTACATCAGATTCCCTCTCATGCCTTCTTCGGTAACCATCAAACCCAAACAAAATAGGATAATCAAAAAGCCAGGGTTCGGTAAAACTTAACTCAAAACCACTGGAAACTGTTCCTGAAGAAGCATGCAATTTTAAATCTTGCCCCCCACCCGTAAAATAAGGAAAATTCTTCCAATCAAAGTTCTTTTGTTCAATCTCTATAAACCCTACAAACTCATCAACTGTGCTGTATCCTCCGCCTATGCTAAAAACCCCGGTTCTGGCTTCCTTTACATTTACTACAAGATCTTTTTTGTTTTTCACCGGGGTATCTTCAATATCATAACTTATCTCTTCAAAAAATCCTAAGTTTTGGAGTCTCTCTTTACTACGCCTTAACTTTTCTCCATCAAATCTATCCCCGGGTTTCAACCTTAATTCTCTACGGATAACCAGGTCCTTGGTCTTAATGTTACCCCTGATCTTTATCCTTTCCACATAGGCGACTTCATTTTCTATAATATTATAAGCTATATCAATCCTTTCTGTAGTCGGATTTAAAGAGGTAGTCTCCTGCAGCTGAACAAAAATATAACCATGATCAAAGTATAACCCCTGAATATTAGCAATATCCTGCTTTAATGCTTCCTGACTGAATACCTTTCCAGGAAGGCATTCGCTTAGTCTTGCAAGAATATCCTTCTGGCTTATATTCTGGTTTCCTTTTATACTTATATCACCCACTAAATATTTTTTCCCCTCTTTTATATTTATATTAATGTAAATTAAACTTGGTCTTTTAGGATCGGTCTTTAAGATGTAGTTTACCTCTACATCCGCAAAGCCATTTCTTTGATAAAAGGATTTTATTCTTTCTATATCTTCCTTTAATACCTCTTCCTTCAATACCCCCGCATTAAACAACCAAGCCCTTTTAGTTTTTAAAAGCCTTGAAAGCTTACGATCAGAAAAATTGGCATTTCCCTCTATAAGAATATTTTTAATCGTTATTCTTTTGCCCTCATCAATAATAAACTCTACCTTAGCTTTATTAGTTTTCTCATCAATATCAACCTTATAATCTATCCTTACCTGGCTATACCCAATCTTCTCATACATCTTTTTAAGCGTAATTACATCATCATTTAAATTTGGATAATCAAGGTATTGATTTTCTTTTGATTTTAGGGATTCTTTAATCTTTTCCTGAGTGATATTGAGTCGCTTTATACCAGAAAGACTTATCCTCTCAATAAGTGGTCTTTCTACTACGGTAAGGATTATCTTTAAACCATCTTTATAGTCTTCAGTATCGATCTTTATATCACTAAAAAAACCTAAAAGATAAAGGCGTTTTAAATCCTCAGTGATAATATTCTCTTGGTAGTAACTACCAATCCTTGTCTTCAGCTTGGAGATAATCGTATTTGTACTTATGGATCTGTTTCCTCTTATCTCTATGGCAGTGACTATCTTGGCGGGTTTTTCCTGAGCCAGACAAAGACCTGTAACTAAACAGATCAACATCCCTATAAAAACTATCTTACGCATAGTAATTATTATAAAAAAAATCTTTTATTTAATCAATCAAATTATTTTATTAAAATTATTCCATGGGTTGAGCAAGATTCTCAAAGCGGGTATATTCTTTAATAAAGGCTAATTTAATTGATCCTACCGGACCGTTACGCTGTTTAGCAATAATAATCTCTGCTATCCCTTGGTTTTCAGGCGTAGGATTGTAATATTCTTCTCTTAAAATAAGTACTACCACATCCGCATCCTGTTCAATTGCTCCCGATTCTCTTAAATCCGATAATTGAGGACGGTGGTCACTGCGGGACTCTACTGCACGGGACAACTGACTTATCGCTACCACCGGTATATTTAATTCTCTAGCTAAGGCTTTTAAAGAACGCGAGATCTCAGAGATCTCTTGCTGCCTATTCTCTGCAATACCTGAACCACGCATTAACTGCAGATAATCTAAGATAATTAACCTTATCTCCTGATGTGCAATAAGCCTTCTTGCTTTAGCCCTTAACTCCATTACTGAGATAGCGGGTGTATCATCTATATAAATAGGAGCTTCTGAAAGCTTACCTGCCGCGGCAGTAAGGCGTGGCCAATCAGAAACAGAGAGATAACCTGTCCTTACCTTATGGGCATCTACCTTAGCATGGGCACAGAGCATCCTCTGAACTAATTGTTCTTTAGACATCTCTAAGCTAAAAAAGGCTAAAGGAATCTTTTTTACTACACCCGCATACTCGGCTATCCCAATAGCAAAAGCACTCTTACCCATTGAAGGTCTTCCTGCTATCACAATTAAATCTGATGGTTGTAAACCTGCGGTGCGTATATCAAAATCTATAAATCCCGTGGGGATCCCTGTAACATGTTCCTTTCTCTGATAAAGCTTATCTATATTTTCAATGGTATCCTTTACAACCTCCTTAATCGGTATATAGCTACCCTGGGGTTTTCTCTGACATATCTCAAATATAAGTCTCTCAGCATTATCTACAACTGTATCGATGTTACCTTCACTTTCATAACAAAGCGAAACAATCTTGGTAGCATTATTGATAAGGTTTCTTAAGATAGCTTTTTCCTTTACAATGCTGACATAATGGCTAATGTTAGCAGTGGTGGGCACAGTATTTACTAAAGCAGTTAAAAAACTTACCCCGCCAATCTCATCAAGGATCTGATTTCTTTTTAACTCATCAGTAAGGGTGATGAGATCGACTGCCTTGTTATTATTATAAAGATTCACAATCGCTTCAAATATCTTCTTATGGGCATCCTTATAAAAACAATCTTTATCCAGAGACTCTATGGCTACCGCAATAGCCTCCTCATCGAGAAGCATTGAGCCTAAGACCGCCATCTCTGCTTCTAAATTCTGAGGAGGAATCTTCTCCAAGTCTAAGGTTGTATCCGCCATTTCCTTACTTCTTTACTACCCAAATCCTTACTTGAGCTGAAACCTTAGGATGAAGTTTAATTGTTACTTCATATATCCCTAATGCCTTTATAGGATTTTCCAGAATAATGCAGTTCTTATCAATCTCAAAACCTTCCATCTTTAATGCTTCCTGAATATCCTTAGCAGTAACACTTCCGTAGAGCTTATCTTCTTCTTGGGTTAAAACCGGTATAGTTAAAGAAAGAAACTGTAATCTTTCTTTTAGTTCTTCTGCTTTCTTTTCCGCTTCTATTAATTGAAGATTTTTTTTCTGGATCTGCTGTTGAAGCATCTTTAAATTGGAAGGGGTTAAGGGAACCGCTAAGCCATTGGGGATAAGGAAATTACGGGCAAAACCATCCTTTACCTTAACAATGCTTCCTGCCTTACCTAATTTATCTACATCTTCCCTTAAGATAACTTCCATATCTATTTCTATTATATACGCGTATAAGGAAGAAGGGCAATAAACCTTGCCCTTTTAATTGCCCTGGCTAACATCCTTTGATGTTTAGCACAGTTGCCGGATACCCGGCGGGAAATAATCTTTCCCCTTTCCCGGATATAAGACTCAAGTTTCTTTATATCTTTATAATCTATGAATTTAATCTTCTCTATGCATAACCGGCAAACCCTTTTCTTTGCAGGAAAATATACCTCTTTCTTCCTTGATTTAGTCTTTATCACCATCACTCTGCTCCTGGTTTATCTGCTCTTCTGTCTCATTTAGCCAAGTACTTCCTGTATCCGCCTCATTAACCTCTGAGGTTAACTCTTCCGGAATATCGCTTATCGCCTTTGAAGGGACCTGACCCAGAAATTGCACGCGCTCTGCCCTTACCTCAACCGTAGTTCTTCTCTGGCCTGCATTATCCTCCCAAGAACGCGACTGAAGTCTACCCTCAATGAAGACAGGGCTTCCTTTATGTAAATATTGATTGCAGGTTTCTGCCTGCTTATCCCAGACAACCACGGTAACAAAACAGGTCTCCTCTTTTAGCTCCTGTTTTTTATTACGGAATCTTCGATTTACTGCTAAGCGAAGATTAACCACTGCAGTTCCTTGTGGGGTATAACGTAGTTCGGGTTCACGGGTGAGATTCCCCATAAGAAAGACCTTATTAAGATTAGCCATCTTATCTCCCTTCCGTTTTTATAATAAGTGTCCTTAATATATCCTCATCAATCCGATAAGCCTGTTTTATTGAGTCTACTGCCTCTGGTGGAGCAGAAAAATTTACTAGATAATATGTGGCCTCATGAATCTTTTTTATCGGGAAAGCCAATCTTCTTTTTTCTGCCCAGATATTCGATTGTAATACTGTGCCGTTATTCTTTGCGATGACATCACTAATATGCTGAAATTTATTCTTTCGCTCCGATTCTGAAAGATCGGGTTTAATAACAAACATTGCTTCGTATTTACACATCCTCATCTTGTCTTCTCCCATTGGTTAAATGTATTCATTGCCTTAGTTAAACCCTCTTTAGCCCAAATCTCACAACACTGAATCGCCCTCTGGACGATCAGATTAACCATTGCTTTTTCCTCTTTATTAAAGCCCGCCAACACATAATCACGGGTGTCTTTTTTATCCTGAGGCTTACTAATACCAATGCGTAATCGACTAAAATCTTGTTTACCTAAGGAATAAATTATCGATTTAATTCCTTTATGTCCCGCAGATGAACCAGAACCCTGAATCTTAATCCGCGAAAATTCTAAATCTAAATCATCGTGTACTACCAAAAGATCAGCCAAATCTATCTTGTATTTTTTAATTAACGCGTCTACCGCAACCCCAGACAGATTCATAAAGGTAAAAGGTGCTGCTAGGATAACATTAGCATGATCAATCTTTATCTTAGTCGTAAATGAAAATGTACCACTATCTTTTTTAAAAATAGCCTGGTAGGTTTTAGCTAATTCTCTTACCACCAGACGACCGATATTATGCCGCGTCTCTTGATATAATCTACCAGGATTGCCCAAACCTACGATTAATTTCATATGTTATTCTTCTATTTTCTCCTCTAAAGGCAACTGCTTCTTTTCTTTGATTACCTCTGGCTCCTGGGTTGTGGTAACCTCCTCAGCTACCGCTAGTTCTTCCTTCATAGGAACAGAAACAGAAACCACAATCGCCTCAGGGTCATTTAAAACCCTAACCCCTTTAGGAAAGCTTATGTCTTTTATATGGATAGCTTCTCCAATCTTTAATTGACTTACATCGACCTCAATATGCTCAGGAATATCGGTAGGCAAACACTCCACCTCGACCTCCCAAAGGATGTGCTCCAAAGAACCTCCTTCCTGCTTTACACCTATAGGCTGGCCCTTTGTTTTAATGGGGATATTCACCTTAATCTCTTTGGTCAATGAGATTTGATTGAAATCTATATGAGTAATATCTCCATCTACAGGGTCATATTGAATCTCTTTAATCAAACATGCTCTGGATTTCTGTCTTACTTCATCTTTAATCCTTAAATTTATTATCATGTTTTCTATATTATGGTACTGATGAACCAATTGTATAAATTGTTTATGCGATACCTTTACCGGCAATGATTCCTTACCCTGTCCGTAGATTATCGCAGGTATGTAGCCCTTCTGTCTTAAATCCCTTACCTCGGACTTACCTAACTGCTGTCTTTTTTCTACCTCAAGGATTATCTCTTCCATCTCTTAACTAAAGCCTCCTTTAAAAAGAAATTTCTAATCAAATAAACAACTTATGGATTCTTCAAAATGGATCCTTTTTATTGCCTCTCCTAAAAGACCGGCTACCGAAACTACCTTAATCCGCGGATGTTTCTTATGATTAGCTAAAGGAATTGTATCAGTAATAACCAATTCCTTTAAATCTTTACATTTATCGATACGCTCGATGGCTGGTCCGGAAAGAACCCCGTGAGTGACTGCAGCATAGATTTCCTTAGTCTTTGCTTTCTTTAAGGCCTGAATCGCTTCTATCAAGGAACTACCGGTAGCGATTAAATCATCAACGATAATTGCATTTTTTTCTTTTACCTGCCCTAATATATGCATCACCTCTGTCTTCTCGGGAGAATCGCGTCTTTTATCGATTATCGCTAAATCCGCAGAAAGCCTCTTAGCATATGCACGTGCCATCTTTATACCACCCACATCAGGAGAGACTACCACCAAATCTTTAATCTTTAACTTGGAAAAATAATCCACAAAGATATTTATTGCATAAAGATGATCTACAGGAATATCAAAGAATCCCTGGACTTGACCGGCATGTAAATCTATGGTTAAAATCCTATCTGCTCCTGCTGTGGTTAAAAGATTGGCTACTAACTTTGCGGTAATCGGTACCCGTGGTTGGTCCTTCCTATCTTGGCGCGCATAGCCAAAATAAGGAATAACCGCAGTAATCCTTTTACTGGATGCCCTCTTTAAAGCATCAATCATAATTAAAAGTTCCATTAAATTTTCATTAGGAGGAGGGCAGGTTGGCTGAATGACAAATACATCTTTACCACGCACATTCTCATTAATCTTTACGCGGATCTCACCTTCACTAAATCTTCCTACCAACGCATCCGAAAGCCTTATCTTTAAAGACTTACAGATATCCTTTGCTAATTCAGGGTGGGCATTTCCAGAAAATACCATTAATTTATCCATCGGTTTACTCCTCTGCGTTAATCCTTCTTAAAGGTCGAGCAGGCACACCTACCACTATCGTCCTATCCGGAACATCTCTTTTTTTCACCACCACCGCGCCTGCACCTGTAATTGCCTGTCTTCCTACCTTAACCGGAGCAATGAGGATTGTTCCCGAACCAATAAAGGCTTTGTCCTTTATAATAGTTTTGTTTTTTCTTTTACCATCAAAATTAGCAATTATGGTACCTGCACCAATATTAACTGAGCGGCCGATAAAGCAATCTCCTAAATAACTAAAATGCTTGGCTTCGGTTTTATCGGCAATCTGAGAGCGAACGACCTCAAGGAAATTTCCTGCCACCACATCATCCTGGATACGTGTACCTTCTCTGAGATGGATAAAAGGACCGATCCGACAACGCTTACCAATTTTAACATTGCTTTCAATAACTGTAAAGGGGTAAATCGTGGTATCCCGCCCAATCTTAGTACCGTAATTGATAAAGGTTGATTCGGGATCAATGATGTTAACCCCTTTTTTCATAATTTCTGCGTTAATTCTTCGCTGCATAATCTTGTTTGCTAAGGCAAGTTCATTACGGGAATTTATTCCCAATGCCTCCTCAGGATCAGAAAGTTTAAAACTATCTATAAGTGCACCTGTTTGATATAGAAGACCTATGGTATCGGTAAGATAGTATTCTTTTTTACGCTTATTAAGTTTGATGGATCTTATAACCTGAAATAACTTTTTTGCTTTAAAGCAGATGATACCGGTATTTATTTCCTTAATCCTTTTTTGCAGTTCATTCGCATCCCCTTCCTCAACTACCTTACAGATACTAGCATACTTATCCCTGATGACCCTTCCATAACCTTGAGGGTCTTTTACCTCCGTAGTCAACAAGGTAGCATCAGAAGCATTCTCTTTATGGTAATTAACCAACCCTTTTATTGTCTCTTTTCTTAAAAGAGGGTTATCTGCGTAAAGCACAAGCACATCTCCCGTAAAATCCTTAAGTAAGGCTTTGGTTCTTTTTACCGCATCCGCAGTTCCTAAGAGCTTCTTTTGAATGACTATCTTTATCTTAGGTTTAAGCAATTTCTTTACTTCTTTATACTTATAACCTAAAACCACGATTATCTTATCCGGCTTAACTGCCTCCGCTAAGTCTAAAACATAATTTAACATTGGTCTTCCGCAGATAGGATGCAATACCTTAGGAACCTCAGAGTTCATCCGTTTAGATTTACCTGCCGCAAGAATAACTACCACTGTCTTTTTCATTTTATCTTTTTAGCTCTTTAACTGCCCGGTGAGGACTCGAACCTCAACACTCAGACCCAAATTCTGATGTGCTACCATTACACTACCGGGCAAGCTCCTTTTTTAGAAGATTAAACCAAAAGAATCTTCGCAAAATCACATCTTCTCTTTTACGGAACCACCAGTAGCCTTTACCTTTTCCTGCTGGTATGCCTCTAAGATCTTTTTCTGCAGATATTCTCTAAAGGATTGGTTGATAGGATGAGCGATATCCTTATGTTCCAATTGGGCATTAGCAGGAGTGCCCTGACCCGCAGGAGAGGCTGTTAAGGGAAGAGATGTACCGCATTGATTGCAGTATTTACTCCGCATCTCATTCTTAAAACCACATTTTGGACAAGGATGCTTTATCTTCCTTGAAGGCATGGCAATGAATAGACCATTGGCACTTTCAATTACCTTTATATTTCTTACTACAAAGGCATTGTCAAAGGTTACGGTGACATATGCCTTAAGTTTTTTATCCGGTGAATCCTTCAAAAATACCCTTACCTCTGTAATCTCCATCTCACCAACCTCCCTATCACGAATGTATTAGCTGGACATCCTTTTTAAACTTATCTCTAAAAACTAAGTTGTTCTTACCACAAAAACCTGCCAAGCTCTATTTTTCTTTAAGTATTCTTTCAACCCATCTGCCTCCTTTCTTGAAGAAACCACTCCAAAAACTGCCGGACCACTTCCGGACATCAAGATTGATTTTAAACCCAGGTTTAAAAGCTCCTGTTTTATCCTCTTTACCTGGGGAAAGAAGCGAAAGGTAATCTCTTCTAAACTATTAAATAAAGCCTCCGATAATAAGGATATATTAAAATTTTTTAATGCTAAATATAATAATTTAACATCTTTTTTTGAATTTGTCAATGTAGAATACTTATCAAATTTACTGTAGATAAAGGAGGTGGAAACCTCTATCTTAGGCACAACCAAGATATGCCAGAGTTTAATCTTAGAAAGTCTCTTAAGAGGTGTAATCCTATCGCCCCTACCACTTCCCTCGGCAAAAGGAACCTCGTAAACAAAAAATGGAATATCACATCCAAGCTTAGCAGCTAATCCGGCTATCCTATCTTTAGAAAGATTTATCTTCCAAAGTCTATTCAATCCTAAAAGTACACCCGCAGCATTACTTGAACCGCCTCCTAAACCCGCACCTATGGGGATATGCTTAATTATCCTAATCTCTGCGCCTTGATTTATCTTAAAGGTATCCTGAAGTAATTTAGCACTCCGATAGGCTAAATTGCTACTATCCTTGGGCACTAAAGGGCAGTCGCATAAGAGATTTATTTTCTTATTCCGTAAGGGATAAATAATTATTCTATCTTTAAGGTCTATACGCTCAAATACAGTTTCGATGTTATGATATCCATCCGCGCGACGACCTATAACCTTCAGGTATAGATTTAACTTAGCAAATGAATTTAAAACCAACTCTCTACTTATCTAAAATACTTAAGACTGCTTTTTCGATATCTGAGCTGGTAAGATTATATTCTTCTAAAAGATCCTCGGGTTCTCCGGACTGCCCAAATCTTTCTTTTATACCTATATGTAATATACGATTAAAAGAATCCCCTACCACCACCTCATCTACACAGGAAGCCAAACCACCAATTACGGTATGTTCCTCGCAAACCACAATTCCTTTTGTCTGCTTAGCGGAGTTAAGAATTGTTTCTTTATCCAATGGTCTAATCGTATGCATATTTATCAAACGCACTTTTATCCCCTTATTTAAAAGGTTCTTTACTGCCAAGAGTGCCTGATAGACCATCACCCCACAGGCAATCACAGTAACATCACTACCTTCGGTTATAATCTGGGCCCTGCCAAATTTAAATTTATCTTTTTTTTCTATCGTAGGAACCTTGGGCCTGCCCAGACGAATATAAAAAGGCCCGGGGTTCTCATAGGCAGACAGTATCGCATCCCGCGTCTGAGGCCCATCACAAGGAACAATAATATTCATATTCGGTATTAATCGCATAAGGCCGATATCTTCTAATGCCTGGTGACTTGAACCATCGGGGCCTACGGTAATTCCTCCGTGTGAGGCAACTATTTTGATATTAAAGTTATTATAACATATAGTATTTCTTACCTGATCCCAGGCCCTGGCGGTGGCAAACATAGCAAAGGTAGAGACAAAAACAATCTTATTACAGCTAGCTAACCCCGCAGCAGTGGCCATCATATTTTGTTCAGCGACACCAAAATTAAAGAACCGCTCAGGGAATTCTTTGGCAAACATACTTGTGCGGGTAGAACTAGAAAGATCCGCATCTAAAACTACAATATCCTTATCCTTTTTTCCTAATTCTACTAAGGTCTGACCGTAGATATCTCGCTGATAAAGTAGCTCCATATTTATGCTAACTCCTTTAGTGCCCTTTCTGCTTCTTCCTTAGTAGGAGCACGGCCGTGAAAATCTCCAACATTTTCCATAAAAGAAACCCCCTTACCTTTGATGGTATGGGCAATGATTACAGTGGGTTTTATCTTAGTTTGTCTTGCTTCCTCATAAGCAGCTAAAATCTGAGTCATATTGTGTCCATCTATCTCAACAGTATGCCAGCCAAAGGCTTGCCATTTATCAACCAATGGTTCTAAGTCCATTATCTCTTTAACCCTTCCATCGATCTGGAAACCATTGTAGTCGATGATCGCACAAAGATTATCGCATTTATAATGGCTTGCTGCCATGGCTGCCTCCCAGATATTCCCTTCCTGAATCTCTCCATCGCCTAAAAGTACATACACCCGATAATCCCTTCTGTCTATCTTACCTGCCAGGCTCATTCCCAGACCTACAGAAAGGCCTTGACCTAAGGAACCCGAAGCCACATCTACTCCCGGGGTACGTCGGTCAGGATGACCTTGTAAAATTGAACCTAATTTTCTTAAGGTAAAAAGCTTCTCTTTAGGAAAATACCCTGATTCCGCTAAGACTGCATACCATAAAGGACAACAATGCCCCTTAGACATATGAAACCTATCCCGCTGTGGCCAATGTGGATTCTTGGGGTCATGCCTTAGCACCGCAAAATACAAGGCAGTAATCAAATCTGTAGCTGAAAGGCTGCCTCCCGGATGACCTGAACCTGCGTTAGCCAGCATCTGAATAATTAGCCTTCTAATCTCCTTGGCCTTGTTTTCTAAATCTTTAATCTGAGCTTCAGAATAAATCATTTTATTTTCTCTAATTTTAACCTAACTGTTTCCTGATCAGGTTTTAATTCTAAGGACCTCTGCCATGCCTGCTTAGCTTTATCTAAGAAACCTAATTTAAAATAAACCTCACCGAGATGATCATATATTACCGGGTCCTCCAAAAGACTACTTGCTTTTTCTAACTCCTCCAGTGCCTCTTCTAATCTTCCTTGTTTAAAATAAAGCCAGCCTAAACTATCAATATAGGCACCATTGCTTGGATCTAACTCCAGGGCCTTCTTGATCATTATCTCTGCCTCCTCTAAATTCTTATTCTCTTCAACATATAGATAACCTAAATAATTCATTGCCTCATGATAATCCGGGTTAAGTTCAATGGCTTTTTTTAGCTCTTTTTCTACATTGTCCTTATCCTTAAGCTCATCATAGATGACTGCCATATAGAGGTGTATCTGCGCATCTTGAGGAGTCAGCTCCAGGATTAAGCGATAAATATCCTGCGCCTCTTTAAACTTTTTCTGCCTAAGATATACTGCACCTAAATTCTTATAAATCTCTATGTTTTTAGGTTGAAGTAGTGAAGCATTCTTAAGGGCGATTTCATATTCCTGGGTGGCTAACTCGGGTTTACCCTCTGCCAGGTATACTAAAGCCAAAATCGCGTGTGGCTCTACTGCCTCCGGGTTAAACTTTACTGCCAGGTTTAATTCCTTAATTGCCTGGGGGATCTTATCCATCTTTATATAACTACAACCTAAGCCTAAATGAATAATAGAATTATTATAATCTAAACTTAAAGCCTTCTTATATTCTTGAATTGCCCTATCGAGCTGATTTAAGTTATCATACGTTACTGCGAGAATATAATGAGTAAGTGAACGAGGATTAATCTTCTCATCTTGACTGAAGATTAAACAACAGGTTAAGAAAAAAATTACCGCACACAAAAACAACCCCTTTTTAAAATTCATATAATTCCTTTTAATAATTATGGGAAGTTCTTTAAGGATTAACCCCAGGGTCTTTTCTTTAGATGGCGCAGACGACGACGCATCTTTTTTCTTTTGTGGGTCTTTATCTTTCTCCTTTTCCTTTTTCTACCACAAGGCATCTCTTACCCACCTCTTTTTTAGTAAATTACCTTATTTAAAGAATACTCAATTATTCCTGAAGCCCCTGCCTTTTTTAAACGAGGCACTAATGAAGAAACAAGCTCCTCATCAATTACTGTCTCCACCGCCAGCCATCCCTTCTCAGAAAGGGCAGATACCGTAGGTTTTTTTAATGCAGGTAAAATTGCAATTACCTTTTTCAAATCCCTTTCTTTTACATTCATCTTTAAACCCACCTTCTGTTCTGCCAAGATCGCTCCTTTTAAAAGAAGCACAACCTGTTCCATCTTATTGCGCTTCCAGCTATCTTTGTAAGCATCCTTGTTGGCAATAAATTGGGTGGTTGATTCGCAGATGGTGGCTATCTCTTTAAGTCTATTCGCCTTAAGGCTTCTTCCCGTCTCAGTAAGCTCTACGATTGCATCAACCAATCCAGCGTTTACCTTAACCTCCGTGGCTCCCCAGCTAAACTCTATATCCACTCTTATATTATTCTTTCGAAAGAAATCACCTGTAACATTTACTAACTCGGTAGCAATCCGCTTGCCCTGAAGTTCTTTTATATTTTTAATCTTAGATGATTCCGGCACAGCCAGGACCCACCTTACCCTGCCTAAGCCCTGCTTAGCATAAATTAAATCTGCCACCCTTATCACCTCGGATTTATTCTCTAATATCCAGTCATTACCGGTAATACCGCAATCCAAGGCACCATCCTGGACATATCTGGACATCTCCTGCGCCCTAAGAAGAATTGGCTCAATCTCAGGATCATCGATAGAAGGAAAATATGAACGCTCTGAAACATAAAGATTAAACCCTGCCTTTTTAAACATCCTAAAGGTAGCCTCCTGGAGGCTTCCTTTAGGTAGACCTAATTTTAATATCTTTTTCATGTTAACTCTTCCTTGATAATCTGTTTTAATTCCTTTTTAAGTTTTAGCCGATAGTAGATCTTTTGACTTTTTTTAATTCGGGTGGCTGGATTAATTATCCAGGTCTTCCTTACCTTAACAGTCTTTAGCACAGCCAAATATTATACCTATTTAATAAATCTTTGTAAAGAAAAAATTGCAATCTTATAATTTTAGACTATAATAAATCTTAAAAAAGACCCTGATCATGCTTAAAAAACTCCGGAATAAAAAGACAAGAAAAAATATCTGGGTTATCCTAACCACCCTAATTATATTTTCCTTTATCCTCTGGGGCTCAGGTGGTCTTATCCGTTATAAACGAGAGGTGGGTTTTGTCGGAGAAATATATGGCAAGCGGATACCTGTATCGGAATTTAAAAAAGCACAGGATGCGGTACGTAATCAACTATTTATCCAGTTTGGCAATCAGCTCTCTGAAATATTAAAATATATAAATCTAGAGGCGGAAACCTGGGATAGGCTGATACTCTTAGAAGAGGCAAAAAGAAGAAAGATTAAGGTTAGCGATAAAGAGGTGATCGATTTAATTCAGGGTTATCCTTTTTTTAAAAATAAAAAGGGCGAATTTGATATCAAAGAATACAGAAGGTATCTCTTCTATGGCTTTCACACCCCCGCACGGGTCTTTGAAGAACAGATCCGCCAAAATCTAATGCTTTATAGGTTATTCCATGAGGTCACCAAGGATGTCACAATTACCGAGCAAGAAGTCAAAGAAGCCTACCGTAAGGAAAATGAGGAGATAGACTTTGATTATATTGCTAGTATCCCTTCTGACCTTCAGGGTAACATCCTCGTTAAAGAAGAGGAATTAAAAGAATATTATCAAAATAATCAATTAGAATTTAAGCAACCCGCTTCTTTTAATTTAGAATATATCGCTTTAAGTAAGGATGATAAGGAGTTAAACCTTAAATTAAAAAGACTTAAACTTGGCTTAAGTAAAAAGGAATCCCTTACAAACCTAACTAAGGGATTAAATGTGGAATTAAAAGAAACCGGCTCATTCTACCAACAGCAGGAGATCCCGGGGATTGGCTGGCTTCCTGAGGTATACAAGTTATTAGTTAAACTAAAGCCCGGCCAATATCTACCTTTAATCAACACTGATAAATTTTACTACCTCTTTAAAATAAAAGAAAAGAAGGAATCCCATATTGCGGATTTTGACTCGGTCAAAGAAGGGATTAAAGAAAAAATAATCAGAGAAAAGGCCCGCCAGAAAGCAAAGGAAAGGATCGAGAATTGCTTTAAGAAACTAAGCGAATTCAAAGGCAATCTAGAAAAAATAGACCTTAATCAGATAGCAAAAGAATTTGGGCTAAAACTAGATACCAAAGAAAAGATAAAATATGGAACCTACTTAGAAGGTATAGGGTCTTCTAATGAATTCTGGGAGATAGCCAGGAATTTAAAGGAAGAACAATTAAGCAAGGTCATTGAATTGGAATCGGGGTTTTATATTATTAGATTAAAAAGACGAAACCCTATATCCGAAGAGAAATTCCAGGTAGAAAAGGATAGATTTAGTCAATATTTATTAGAAAAGAAAAAACAACAGGATTATTTTAAATTCCTTCAAGAGCTAAGAAAAAAGGCTTTTAGCAGTTAGAAAAGGTTAGCTTATCTTTATCGCATTAACCGGGCATTGCTCGGCAATCTCTTTAAGATTGTGAATTCCACAGACCTGCGTCTTTACATGTGCGATCCCATCGCCCTGTAGCTCAAAAACCTCAGGACAAGACTGTTCACATAATCCACAACCTACACAAGCAGAAGCATCTACCGTTACCTTTGCCATTCCTTTTACCTCCAAGTTTTTAAGGGTTTACCTTTCTAAAAGATTTTCAAAGATCTCCTCGTGTTCTACCTCCTCAGAAAGGATATGGGTTACCAACTGATAGGTTAGGTTGTCTTTGCCAAGGGTCTTCTTAGCGATTTTATTGTAAACATCAATAGCTTGTGCCTCTGCCTCGGTAACAATGCGGATTATCCGATTTATATCTGCGCTATTTTTAGGGGGCAACATATAAGGGGCATTGGCGTTCTTTTCTAATTCCATCGGGTTAGCTATAGGCATACCCCCTAACTTAATAATTAAATCTGCTAACTCTTGAGCATGTTCTAACTCATCCTTAGCAAGCTTATTAAGAAACTCCTGGATATCTTCATAAGCGCGTCCTGAGACGGTCTGGGCCATATACCAATAAAGGTAAAATGCTAACCACTCATTAGCATAAGCCTTGGTTAAATCCTTTACCAGATCTTTAAGGTTTAGCTCCACAATTGCCCTCGCCTGTTTTCCCATTCCCCACCTCCTCTTTCTTTAGCATTAAATCATACTTCTTAATATTGTTATTGGCAATCTCTTGAATACATCTTATTGCCTCAGGATTATCCAAGATATGCTTAAATCTTACCTGAAGCTTTAAGTATTCCTCTACTGGCTTGGGTTCAATTTGTCTTTTTCCAGTTAAGATACCGTTCTCATATTCAATTAAAGGATAAAGTCCCGTTTCTACTCCAAGTTTTCCTACCTGATAGGTTAATTCTGGTTCATAACGCCAGCCTAAAGGACAAGGTGAATGAATCTGGATATATTTTGGTCCTTTTATCGAAAGAGCCTTTTTTACCTTGCGTTGGAGATCAACCGGAAAACTGGTAGAGCAGGTGGCTACATAAGGTATCCCGTGGGCTAAGGCGATCTCTGGCAGGGGTTTTTTTAAACGCGGGTTACCCAAAGAGAACTTTCCTGAAGGACTGGTGGTGGTACTCCCATAAAAAGGGGTTAGACTACTGCGCTGAATACCCGTATTCATATAAGCCTCATTGTCATAACAGACATAAAGTATATCATGGCCACGCTCTAACATCCCCGAGAGAGCCTGTAAACCAATATCAGCGGTTCCTCCATCTCCACCTTGGGCAATTACATTGATTCTATCCTTTTTGCCCAGATATATAAGTGCAAGCTCTATCCCTGAAGCAACCGCGGCAGCATTTTCAAATAAAGAATGTATCCAGGGTACAGCCCAACTTGTCTGTGGATAGCGCGTAGAAAAAACCTCCAAACAACCGGTATTATTGGCAACAATAGTATTACTTCCTGCTGCCTCAATCACTAAACGTGCAGCAATTGCCTGACCACAACCTGCACAGGCAGTATGTCCGGGCTTAAATAAAAGCTTATCCAACATATTCTTCTTTTAGTAGTTCTGGTTTTAAGTCAATAAACTCTCCGCTTACCTCCCGTTGATTTAATCTCCTAAAGACCTCTTTTATGGAATTCTTAGTAATATCCCTTCCGCCTAAACCGACAATAAAACTGCTGATTATCTGAGGAGCTCTTTTTCTACCAAAGAAGGTTGACTTTATCTCCTGCGCCAAAGGAGCAAGGGCACCTAACGATAATGCCTTCTCTAAGACCGCTACCTTAGTAACATTCTTTAATGCCTCGTAGACCCTAAGGTAAGGAAATGGGCGAAAGGTAATGATCTTTAACAGACCAACCTTTCTGCCTTTTTTCCTTAATTCATCGACTACATCCTTAATTGTGCCACATACCGAACCCATGGCGATGATCACCTTATCCGCATCCTTGGTGTAATATTCCTCTACCAGACCATCTTTATAATCCCTTCCAAAGATACCCGCAAACTCCGCGGTAAGCTTAGGAATTAACCTTAAGGTATTCTTAAGGGTTTCTTGAATAGCATAACGGGTCTCCATATAATAATCCGGATCAACCAAGGGTCCCATGGTCATCGGCTCATCCGGGTCAAGTTTGTATAAAGGTTTATAAGGAGGTAAGAATTTATCGACCATTTCTTGTTCCGGTAGATCTACCGTCTCAATCCCATGGGTTAAGTAAAATCCATCTACACAGACCATTACCGGAAGCATCACTGATTTATCCTCGCCCAGGCGATAAGCAATGATATGAAAATCTACTGCCTCCTGGTTATTCTCGGCATAAAATTGTATCCATCCGGAATCGCGCAAAGAGATAGAATCCTGATGGTCATTCCAGATATTTATAGGAGCAGAAAGTGCACGATTAGCGCAGGTTAAAACTACCGGAAGGCGAAGTCCAGCGATATTAAAAAGGACCTCAGACATATAGATTAAACCTTGGGAACTGGTGGCAGTAAAAGCCCGCACTCCTGTAGCTACTGCCCCCAGAACTACCGAAGCAGCAGAATGCTCACTCTCTACATTTAAAAACTGTGCCTTTAATTCTCCATTTGCGACCATCTGGGCTAATTCTTCTACAATATGAGTCTGAGGGGTGATCGGATAAGCAGAGATAACCCCCGGTCTACAGAGCCTTACTGCTTCTGCTACTGCGCGTGAGCCCTCTAAAAAAAGCCTCATTTCTTCTCTTCTCCCTCTTCCTCTATCATTACAATATCTGCCTTAGGACAGACCTGAGCACAAAGACTACAGCCTTTGCAATAATCATAATTTGCCATGTAGGTATTTTTTTCTTTGCCCTGGATACAACCCTCAGGACAGACAAGAAGACACATTCGACAGGCAATACAGTTTTTCTGTAAAAACTGTGGTTTTGACTTTATCCTCCAGCTACCGGTCTTATCTGCCTTAGATTTAGCGGATTTTATGATTAAAGGTCCGAACATAGCATTATCTTTTTAGATTCTGAATATACTCATATCCCTGCTTTATCGCCTGGGTATTCCCTTCCTGGGCCTTGCCTTGAAATCTCTGCTTAACTACCTCTAAAAGGGTCTCTAATTTTAGTTCTCCTGTGGCGGAAGCAAAGGCACCGATTAAAGCAGTATTACCTAATGGTCGACCAAGGGTATTTAGGGCGATCTCGTTTGCAGGCAGAAAAAATATCTTTTGACCTGCTTTTACCTTAGGAATCTCCTCCTTATCTTTAGCATTAATAATTACTATCCCATCCTCTTTAAGTCCAGATAAACAATTAAAGTCACGCATAAGAGTGGAATCAATTATAATCAGATAGTCGGGTTCATAAATCTGACTTCTTATTCTTACAGGTTTATCGTCCACGCGCAAAAAGGCATTCATTGGTGCACCCATTCTAGCTGCCCCAAAATGAGGAAAGGCATAAGCATACTTACCTTCTAAGAAATAAGCATAACCTAATAAATAACCGGTGGTAATTGCGCCTTGACCTGCGCGCGCATGAATGCGAATCTCTCTCATTTCTCTGTTCTCCTATATAAAAATAAAAAAGCTTTTGTTTATAATATAACTTTTATTCTAAATTGTCAAATATTTATTTTTAATCTGTAAATATACCTTTCTATACTTAACTTATTTAATATTTAATCAAAAATACCCTCAAGATATTCAGAAAAAAAAGAGGCAATCTCAGAAAGAACCCTAAAGACCCTCTCTGCTTCCTTTATTCCCAGGATTCCCAAGCCACATGCAGGGCTCAGGAATAAATTCTCTAATAATAAGTTTTTATCGATGCCTTTTTTTGATAATACTCTCAAGGCATTCTTTAAACGGGATAACAACTCTAAACTAATCTTTTCTTCGTTAAAATCTTGGGTAGGCACAATTCCCCAGCAGAGGATTCCTGCTCTTTTAAAAAATCCCTTTAAATTATCAGTATAAAGTAGAAGACGTTCTAAAAAAGAAAAGGCATCAAAACTAATGATATCTATATAAGCTATATCTGTAAATATAGACCAATCAGTATTACCACAACAGTGAACCCCTAAAAGTACATCCTGAGTTTTAATTCCCTGGGTTAATTCCGTGATTGCCTCCACTACCTCTTGGCGGTTAACTGGGACATAAGCAGAGCCAAAAGAACCTAAATAAGGTTCATCAATAAAAAGAATAATCCTTTTATTAAAATCTTTAAAAAACCTTATCTGCCAAAGCGCTTTCATCAAAAGCCCTTTTAGGATTACCTGCATGAATATCTTATCGTGTAAAAGGGCAATCCCCTTCTTATCCTTGATACTAGCTGCTAAGGTAAAAGGTCCGGTAAGCTGACATTTAATATAGGAGATATCCTTAAGGTTAATTCTTCTTAGTCTTTCATAAAATCTATACAAACCCAATGCATAATCCGAGCTGATTCTAAAATAGTCTGTATCCCGATCAATTATGCGGGCATAGAATTGTTCCAATTCCTTCTCTTTGTCTTGGGGTTCAAAGAGTAGACCTTCTTCCGTAAATCTTAGACAGGGAAAACCTTCAGTAAATTGTGCCAGCATTCCTTCTTTTAAAGACCTCTTGGGTAACTGTGGCCAGAAGGGAGCCTCTGGGCAGTATCTAAAAACTAAATCTAATGCCTCTTCTACATCTTTATGAGGTAGACTTCCGATCCCAGTAGTAAATATCCTTGGCTTAACCATCTTTAATATTTCTTAATTAGAAAACTGTCTTATTTTTTCTAAGATCTTTTTAGCCTCAGCATGCTTACCTGCCTTCTGATAAAGACTGTGCATCTCTTCCAGAAACTTAACTACCTCAGGATGACCTTCACTAAGATAACCTTCTTTAAGCGCTAATATCTCCTTATAAAGCTCCTCTGCCTGCTTATATCGAGATTGAGAACAGTAAAGTAAAGCAAGATTACTTAGGGAATTGGCGAATTCAGGATGCTGGAAATTTAAGGAATTCTTCCATATGATAATTGCCAAGGCGCGCTTATAAAGAGGCTCGGCATCAGAAAGTTTACCCTTAGCATAATATAATCTTCCTAAACTATTTAAGGTCTGGGCAACTAAAGGATGATTGGCTCCTAAGGCAGTCTCTCTAATCTTTAAGGCGCGCATAAAACAGAGTTCTGCCTCAGAAAATTTTTCTTCCGCAGTATAAATCTGTCCCAGATTATTAAGGGATTCTGCTACCAAAGGGTGTTCCAATCCGAGAACCCCTTCTCTTATCTTAAGCGATTCTCTGCAGGATGCCTCTGCCTCTAAATATTTATTCTGAAAAAGATGAACTAAAGCCAGATTATTCAAATCAGAGGCAACATCAGGATGAGATTCACCTAAGTTCTTCTCGTCAATATCCTTTGCTTTCTGAAATAATTCTTCTGCTTCCTTATATCTGCCTTGATAAAAATAAATCATAGCAAGGTTGCTTAAAGAGGTGGCAATATCAGGATGGTCTTTACCCAATGCCTTTTCGATTATAGAGTAAGCCTGTTTACAGAATAATTCTGCTTCAGAATATCTTCCTTGCACATAATATAGTTCTCCTAAATTGTTTAAAGACCCTGCTACATCAGGATGATCGGAACCTAAAAGCTTCCATCTTATCGCAAGTGCCTCTTTATAAAGGGGCTCTGCCTCAGCGTATCTGGCTTGGATAAAGTAAAGTAAGCCCAGATTATTCAGATCGCAGGCAACATCAGGATGCTTCCTGCCAAACACCTTTTCATCAATACTTAAGGCCTCTTTATAAAGGGGCTCTGCCTCAGCGTATCTGGCTTGAGAAAAATAAATTAAGGCTAAGTTATTTAAAGAAACTGCAACCTCAGGATGGTAATAACCAAAAATCCTCTGTTTAAGCTCTAACGCCTGTTTAGAGACCATCTCCGCTTGTTTAAATTTACCTTGTAATCGGTACAACTCACCCAGATTACTAAGGCAGATAGCTATCCGTAAATCCTCGGGACCAAATCTTTCCTCAGCTAATTTTAAGGCATCCTTGGTTAACTCAATTGCTTCTTGATACTTGCCTTCTTGATATAAACTTACCGCCTGAGTAATTAGCTCCTTCCAGTCATCCTGCTGGGCATAGAGAAAAGAGACAATCGTTATTCCTAGAAAAAATCCTAAAATAATCTTAATAATTGCTCTGTGCATCTTTAAAATCCTAATTTCTCACCCACAAGGATCACCTTTATCCTTTCAGGCTCCATCTCTGCTTCCACAATTAAGATCTGACAACACATCCTCTTATAATTAGGAAAAACACAGATTCTTTCCCTACATCTTCCCTCTTTAACACATGCACTATTCCAATTAAGGCGCTTACAATTAAGAGGTGTGGCATACTCGCGGGCACGTTTAATTGCCTCTTTTAAATTAGAAGTTATCTTATTAATCCCGCAGACAACGATTAATCTCTTAGCATAGCTTATTCCTGCGATCCTTGTGCCATAAGCACTAAAAAATACTAATTGCCCCTTTTCGGAGATAGCATTAGCTGAGGCAAGATAAAAATCTGCATCCACACCCTTTTTTCTTAATGCCAAGGCTTCTTCTTTATTAATTCCGGCCTTGTACTGATTAAAAACCTTATTACCCCGCTCCTCTAAGATCTTAACTATACCTAATTGATCTAAAGTAACTGATCCGGATATACCTATGGAGGCCTCCTGGGGAATCATCTCAAGAATCAAATCTATCGCCCCTTCTTTATCTTCAGTATAAAACCCAAGGATATTCCTTTTCTGCCAGAGCTTAATAAGTCTGGCGATCCTCTCATCCATTTCTTTGGGTTCTTTCTAATTGGTGGATCAAACCTCTTCTAAGCCTTTCTAATCCCTTGCTAATTAAAACCGGATATCTATAGTGAGAGTGAATCTCCTTTAGTTCTTCAGGAAAATATAAAAGATTCTGGCTTAATCTCTGCCTAATCTGTTCTAAGGTAGGCTTTTTATAGATTATCCTTCCTTTATCTACTACCTTAATTAAAAGAGGTATTCCTTTTATCCTCTCCTCTTCTAAACCCAGGATATCCTTTATAAATCTTTTTTTCTTATCCTGAATTCTAAAAACCTGTTTTCTTCCCGGATAAGTTAGTTTAGCTTTACTTAATTTCATCGTAGGTAAAAACCCTCCCTTCTCATCCGTAACCTCGGAGATTTTATATATCACATCTAAACAAGGTGCATCGATACTTGTTCCCATATTTGTTCCTACACCAAAACTATCTATCTGCGCCCCTTCATCTAAAAGCCATTTTATCTTAAATTCATCTAAATTACCGCTGGCAAAGATCTTGACATAATCTAAACCTGCCTCACAGAGTTTTTTGCGGGCAAATTTAGATAAACGCACCAGCTCACCGCTATCTAATCTAATACCCAAAAGCCGAAAACCCTTTTCCTTAAGATACAGTCCTACCTTAATTGCATTAAGAATCCCCTGCTCGGTATCATATGTATCTACAAGTAGGATCGTGCGTTCGGGAAAGACAGAACTATAAGCAAAAAAACTTTCTAATTCCTTCTTAAATGACATCACATAAGAATGTGCCATTGTGCCAACAATAGGAATATTATATAATTTACCTGCTAAGACATTAGAGGTTCCTCTAAATCCCGCAATATAGGATGAGCGTGCTGCCTTTATCCCTGCATCTTGACCGTGGGTTCGGCGTAAAGAAAAATCATATACTGCTTTATCCTGCGCCGCCAAAACCACGCGCACCGCTTTACTGGCAAGCATACTTTGAAGATTTACAGTATTAAGTAAAAAACCTTCCACTATCTGGGCTTCAATAGCAGAAGCAGTAACCCTTAAGACTGGTTCATTAGCAAAGAAGACTTCGCCTTCCTGCATTGCCCAAATATCCCCTTTGAATCTGAATCCCTTTAAATAATTCAAAAATTCTTCCGAAAATATGCGCTGTCTTCTTAGATAAGCTAAATCCTCCTCAGTAAATCTTAGGGTTTTAATGTATTCTAAGATATCCTCCAGTCCACAGAAAACCAGATATGCACGGTTCTGAGGAAGCTGTCTTACAAATAGATCAAAGGTGGCCAAGGTTTTTCTTTTGTAACAAAAGTAGACCTGCGCCATCGTAAGCTCATAAAGATCAAGAAACAAAGAAAATCTTCTCATTAGAGCTATCTTAGAATAAGTTCTTTATAGTCATGAGGGAAGTGGTATCCCATAAAGACAATATTTCCTTCTTTATCAATAAGTACATAAGTAGGCACACCTAAGATTCTATAGGCATAGGCTACAGAACCATCGCGATCCAGAAGCACCCTTAAGGAACCCAAATTGTTCTTTTTCAAAAAATCCCTTATCCTCTCTTTTGACTCCTCTATATCTATAACCAATAATTCTAAACTATCTTTAATTGAATCATACTTTTCTTTTAATACCCGAAGTTCCCTGCGACAGTAAGGACACCAGGTAGCCCAGAATAGAAGAAGCACTGCAGATTTTCCTTTATAACTGGCTAAATCAACCCATTGATCGTCTATATCTATAAGCTTAAAATCTATGGCCTTTTTTTCTGAAGCAAAAAGATAAACATTATCTATCCTTAGGATACTTAAGAAGAAAAACAACACCAAAAGATACTTCATTAGATAAATTTTCATCTTATCCCATCCTTTCTATGCCGTTAAATATAAAGTATAATCCCATCCCTAAAAGAATTATCCCGGCAATTCTTTTTACATAAACCATCCATCGCCCAGGCTTAGGAAGATTAATCAAAAGAACACCAAAGGTGGCTATAAGCATTAAAGATAATCCTAAACCAAAGGCAAAGCTAAACAGCAGGCTCATTCCATAAAGGATATTCCTCTTTGTCGCCAAATACGCCAGAATCGCGCCTAGGACCGGACTAAGACAGGGTCCAATGGTTAAACCGGAGCTTAAACCCAAGATAAATGTTCCCAAATAGCCTCTTCTTTGTTTTACAGAATAAGAAAGATTCAAATAAGGTATCGGGATAAACTCAAGCATACCCAAGCCAAAAAAGACTACCACCAAACCCACTCCGATATAAGTAAAGGGATGCGTACTTATCTCTCCAAAAATCCTTCCTGTTAAAGAGGCTACCAATCCTAAAAAGGAATAGGTGATAGCAATTCCGGTTACATAAATTAAACTTAATAAAAAACCTAAGAATTTAGAACCCCTTGAGGATACACCAATATAACCGACAGTTATCGGGATTAAAGGATAAATACAGGGGGTAAAACTCACCATTACTCCACCTAAGAATACCCAGAGATAGTCAGAAAGACTGCCTGACAGACTCATCTAACCAATCTAGATAATTCCTTTCTCCTTTCACAATAGGTATCGCGATAATCTCAGGAACCTTATAACTATGAATAGCTTTTACCTTGCTTATCAGCTGAGAAAAAAGGGCTTTTTTTGTTTTAATTATTAAAAGGGATTCTTCTGCTTTATCGACCTTGCCTTGCCACCAGAAAAAGGAATTTATATTTTTTATAATATTTATGCAAGCAGCAAGTCTGTATTTTAAAAGAACCTGAGCTATTTTCTCTGCTTCCTTCCTACAAGAAGCGGTAATAAAAATTACCAAGTACATCTTTTTATCAGTTTTGCTATTCTTGTGCCAAATCTAAGGCATTCTTTTATTACGTGCTCATCGGGTTTGCCAATGGAGACTGGTCCGTAATGATCACCCGAGGGGTCGCCCTGGATAATCATCCCATGGATAAGCATAGCATTTAAGATATCAAGAATGGTTGTTTCATTTCCTCCGGCAATATTTGCGCTGGAAGAGAATGCTCCTCCAATCTTTCCTTCCAGTCTTCCATGGTATCTTACAGAGTCATCCAAAAGTCGCTTAATCTCCGCAGACATCGTACCATAATAGGTAGGTGACCCGATAACGATTCCTTCATAGTCTAATAATTCCTTAGGCTCAACCTCCTTAACTGACTTTATCGTCACCTCAACCGCCTCTTTTTTTACACCTTCGGCAATCGCCTCCGCCATCTTTTTGGTATTACCTGTCTTTGAATAATAAATCACCAGTACCCTAGCCATCTTTTAACCTCCTCTGTTCTCATCTATCTTTACCGATTTTATTCTACCAAATTGTGCACAGGTATCAAATATTATCGTAGGCTCATCAGTAAATAAACTGATTTTTAAATCGTAACTTACCTTTTTATCATCCTGACCAATTAAGACAATCTTTATATCCTCAGCAAATTCCAAGAAGTTATTTTTAATCTCTTCTTTATCTAATCTACTTAAGGTGTTAAGGATAAGCTCTACATGATATTTAAGCATGGTCTTGAATAGTTAGGCACTTAAATATCTCAAGCATTGCTTTACCTGCCTCAGCCCTGATCTGATAATCACAATAATCTGAAAAATTAGTAATTTCGGGATTAATCACAATGATCTTCGCTCCTCTTTCTTTTGCATAGAAAGGCAGATTAGCTGCAGGATAAACCGCTAAAGAGGTACCTAAGACAATTAATGTTTTACAATTGTCTAACTGTCTATAAGCCTCTAATAAAGTTGATTCAGAAAGGTTTTCTCCAAATAAAACAATATCTATTCGAAATCTACCCCCACAACTACAACGAGGAAAATAACGCGCAAGGATCTTAAGCAACTTTATTCTTTGGCTTCTATATTTCTTAAGTAACCTGATAAACTCCTTTAGCCTTTCCTTCTCTAAGGTGAACTTATTAAAACACTCAGAACACCTTATGCGATAGGCATTGCCATGCAACTCAATTACATTTCTGCTACCTGATTCCTGATGGAGATTATCAATATTCTGGGTAATAATACTTTTTAATATACCCTGTCTTTCTAAAAGTGAAAGTATGCGATGCACAGGATTAGGTTTGGAGTTAAGAATTGAATTATAAAAATCAACTATAAAATCTATCACTCTCTTAGGGGTAGTTTTAAAAAGAGCGGTAAGACCCTCTGGATAACCGTAAATCTGGGGGTCATATCTTTCCCATAAACCACCCTTACCCCTAAACACCGGGATACCACTCTCTAAGGATACCCCCGCTCCGGTTAAACAGACTACCTCGCCTTTTATAAGACTTTTTTTAATAAACTCTTTTACTTCGGAAGAAAGCATCAAAAACACCTAAAAGTAATATCCCTGAGAAAAATCCACCAATATGGGCAAACCAGGCAACTCCTCCTTTTTCTCCTGCTTCCATTAAGAGATAAGAGCCTGTACCATAGAAAAATTGTAAGATTATCCAGAAGATCAAAAACCAAAATGCCTTAACCCTGATTATCCTCCATATATAAAATAAGGGTACAAGCACAAAGACATCTGCCTTAGGATATAACACTAAATAAGCACTTAAAACCCCCGAGATCGCACCACTTGCTCCGATCATAGGAATGCGGGAAAAGGGATTAGCAATAACTTGAGCAAAAGAAGCCAAGGTTCCACATAACAGATAAAAAAATAAAAATCTTAAATGACCGAGTCTATCCTCAATATTATCCCCAAATATCCAGAGATAAAGCATATTGCCAATAAGATGGAAAAAACTAGCATGAAAAAATAAAGAGGTCACTAAGGTAAATAAGGTCTCCAACCCTAAACTGTGGATAAGATTGTAGGGGATAAATCCAAACTGATAGATTTTATTCTCTAACATACTACCTAATTTTAACTCATAAATAAAGACAGAGATATTAATGAGAATAATGGTTAAGGTAATAAAAGGAAAACTGCGCGTAGGGTTCTCATCCTTTAAGGGAATCATCTCAACATAATTACTGAAATCATTCTACCACAGTCTTTTCCTTGGCGCCGATACGAAAAGAAATCATTATTCTGACAAGCGGTACAAATCTGGCAATCAAAGATATTCTTCTTTCTTATCCCTAAACCTAAAAGCTCTTCTTTATTTAAACCCACTAAATCCAAAAAATAGCGTTGGTTTCTCTGGATTAATCCTTTAGCAAAAAGTTCCTTAAAATGAACTTTTACTTCATAACAGCATTGTCTTATAGCCGGCCCAAATCCGATATATAAATCCTGAGGCTTAACCTTAAAATTTTTTGTTAAGAAATCTATGGTTTTAGTGGTAATCTTTTCCTGTGCGCCCCGCCAACCCGCATGGATTAAACCGACAATCCTTTTTTAGGCGCATACAAAAATATGGAAAGACAATCCGCAGTAAATATTGCTAAAGGAACCCCTTTTTTATCAGTAACTAAGGCATCGGTGTCGGCTAAAGCAGTAGCATAAGATAAAGCACCTTTTCCCCTATCCTCTTCTTTGACATAGCGGATTCTACTTTTATGGCTCTGTTTAGCACAAACCAGATCCTGATAATTAATACCTATGCTTTCTAAAAAATTTTTGCGATTATTTATTGAATCTTGATTATTCCTATAAATAAAAGACATATTGCCATCCTGGCGTTTACTGAAAGCACAGATTAACCTTTCATCTAAAAAATCAAAAAAACTCGGTATTTAACTGGCTCTTTTAGCGAATCTATAGGCATCGAAGATACTGTATATCCCTATAATACATATGGCAATTATCCCAAACAAAAATAAAACAAAACCCAAAATAAATAATGGCCATAAGATAATCTTGCCAAAAAACCAAAGGACAATAATTATGCTTCCCAAAATAAAAATCAACATACTTAACGAGGAAAGAAATATAATCACCAGTCCTTTAAAGATCTGTCCGTTGTAAAGTTGACCCAAGCCATTAAAGATAAAGGAAAGCACCGCTGCGGTTCCAGGATAGGTTTTATATTCTTGTGAGAGCATAAACACCTCCTTTTAGTTAAGCCTCAGGGTCGAATTCGATTCTTTTGTCACTACCTGTAATATTTAATTTCTCTATAAATCTATTAATTTTTTCTTTTACATCATTATATTTTTTGGAGGCATTTACAAGATGACCGCCCATAAGCTCAAAGTCATCCTGAATCTTCTTAAAATCTATATAAAGCCGAGCAAGCTCTGCAAGAATCCTGCGGATATTGTGCTGGATATTAACTCCCTTTAAACCATAAAGAATTGCCTGAAGATAAGCATAAAAGGTATTGGGAGAAACAAAGATAATCCTTCTTAATTTAGCATAGGAATTCAATTCCTCATCCTGACTGATATAAGAATATACCGCCTCAGCAGGGATATATATTAAAGCAAAATCAAAGGTTCCTTCGTCAGGTAGGATATATTTAGAAGAAACCTCATCGATCCGGTTCTTCACATCCCGCACAAAAGCCCGATAACTTAACTGCCTTTGCTCCTCAGTGATTGATTCAGAAAACCTTTTAAAATTATCCCAAGGAAACTTGGCATCAATGGAAAGAAGATTCTCTCCAATAACCACTACCGCATCGACAATCTCACCATTTTTAAAACGATATTGTAATTTAATATTCTCCTTAGGCAGGACATCTTCAAGGATTCGACTAAGAAGGACCTCTCCCAATCCCCCGCGGAATTTAGGTGCACGCAAAAGATCCTGAAGACTGGCGATGTTCTTACTTATCTCTACAATTTGCCGCTGGGTCTGCTCAAGCCTACCTAAACTTTCCTTCACATTCCCGAAGATATGGGTAGTTGAATCTAATCTTTGTTCTACCAGCTTATGTCCGTCTTGGAGCAACTGATATGTCTCCTTTAGGCGTTCATTTAACTGCTGAGTAATAAAATTTAACTGTTGATTTAAAACGCTTGTGCTTTTTATAACTAAGGAGGTAACCAAGGCCAGCCCAATAATAGAAATTAATCCCACTATTATCATCATATTATATTTTATTATATTACTGAATATTATACCCTTAAAGGAGATATTCCTTCTTTATCCTTTTTATACTCTTAAAGATATTGGTCTTTATATTTGGGCAGATCTTTTCTAATTGCTGGATAATCTTAGCAATCCGGGTTCTCTGGGATAGATTTATATTAGGACACCTACAGGCTATTCTCAGAAACCCTTCTTGTTTAGCAAAACGCCTGAGCATCTCTTCTTCTACATAGGCTAAGGGTCGAATAATTATAACCCTGCCCCCAAAAAGCTCCTGTTTCGGCGACATTGCTGAGATCTCTCCGTGAAAAAAAAGATTTAAAAGGATGGTTTCCACAATATCATCCTTATGATGGCCTAAGGCAATCTTGGAACAACCCAGTCTATCTGCGGTCTCAAATAAGGCCTTCCTTCTATTCCAAGAACACCAGAAGCAATTGATATCTTTGGAATTAGTTTTATTTAAGGTATCTACCCTCTCTATGTGGTAATTAACCTTAAACCTTTTAAAATACTGTTGTAATCTCTTAACATAAGAACGAGGATAACCTAAATCAATATGTACCGCAATAAGTTCATATTTTATCGGAACAAAGCTTCTGCGTTCATTAAGGATTTTAAGTAAAGAAAGGCTATCCTTACCTCCTGAAACAGCCACTGCTACCTTATCTCCCTCTGAAAGCATCTCATAATCAGTAATAGCTTTTCCTACTCTCTTAGAGATATAAAACCCTATTCCTTGGTGTATACTCATATATTCAAATCCTTCCCGAAGAAACAATCATCTCGTAGATTTCTTTATTTATCTGCGAGGCTAATAAATCCTCTAAGGATAAAGGGATAACCAAAGACCAGTTCTTCTCGCTAATAGTACCAGGGGTATTAATACGGTAAGGATAAGGATCGGGTTTTAAAAGGTCTAAAAGCCCTAAATAATCAATAATAGTATTTATACAGAATACGGAATTTGCCTTAAGGGTTATCCTTAAAGCATATCTAAGGATTTCAGGATCCACTTCTTCTCTCATTTCTCCCTTCAGCCCCAAATGGTTCCAGAGCTTTTCTTTTTCTTTATAGGTATTCTGGTAAAAATCAATAAAATCAGCTAATTCCTCTTTCTTCTTTCCTAAAATCTCCACCAACTTTTCTACGGAATTTATCTCCTGTCGCCAGCGCAATCTTCCATGCCGGGAACACCCTAAATCAAATAATCTATCTTTAACTGCTTCGAAACCTATATTGCGGTGGTCAGAACATCTTCTCTTAAATAACTCTTCATCAACTGTGCCTGCCTCATACTGCCACCAAGCAGGCCAATTAGTTGTATCGTGAGTTGAAAGCATAGAAACCGAAAGGAGGCGATATTGCTCAGGTTTTAAAAAATCATGGCTTATCTTATAATCCTTTTTCCATCTTTGTACATCATTGCCCGGGATCTCTAAATCCTGTAAGGTTCTCGTACAGACTTCGGGAATCACACCTAAGTCTTCAGCACAAAGGAAAAGCTCGGTATTCTCAAGCATCTTTATTAAAATCCCCCTTCCGCGTTCTTCCCATTTAGTCTCATCCTCAGGGTCAAAGAAACCATTTAAACCCTGATTTTCTAACGGTTCGTTATAAGGTATACTCCAAATCCGAAAAAGTCCTACCACATGGTCTATCCTTAAGATATCGTAGAAATTACCTAAGTACCTTAATTTTTCCTTTAAATACCTATATCTATCCTTAGCAATGATTTCCCAATTATAAGGAGCCATTCCCCAACGTTGACCTTTAGCACAGTACATATCCGGTGGCGCACCGGCAGCCAGATCTAATTTAAAATATTCTGGATGTGCCCAGACATCGGCACTATCGCGGGAAACTAACAGCGGAAGATCTCCCTTTAATAAGATATTATTCTGTTGGGCATAGCTTTTTATTTTTCTTAATTGTTTAAAAGCCTGCCATTGTAGCCACATCTCAAAAAGAACTTCCTTAAGATATTCCCTTTTAAAGCGTTCCAGATTTCTTTTATCCCGTTTTTGTAAAAAAATCTCCCATTCATACCAGGGTTTTCCTTGATGATAGTCCTTAATTACTTTATATAAAGCAAAATCCTCTATCCAGTATTGATTATTTTTGATAAAATCTCTAAATTCTATCTCTGAGGAGTTATTTTGATAATCAGAAAGAAACATCTCTTTTAAAAGCCTGATCTTTTCCTTTCTTATCGCATAATCAACATAAGTGCGCGGGAAAGGAAATCTTTCTTTTAATTTACAAATTTCTTCTTTAAACGATTCTATCTGATAAAATCCTTTAAGGTCTAGATAAACCGGCTCTAAGGCAAAGGAGCTTAGGCAATCATAAGGACAATTTAGCCCGCCTAAATAATTAAGGGGTAAAAGCTGAAGTATAGAATTTCCCGTTTTTTTACACCAATCAATAACCAACCTCAAATCGCCAAAATCTCCAATGCCTATGGAGTCTTTAGAATATATGGAAAACAAAGGCACCACTACCCCGGCGCGTCTGTGCTTTCCAATCCCTTTCCAGTTATTCTTTAGTTTATCTAACATATTAATTAATCATTACCTTAACTAAGCTACCTTCTTTTGCCTTTAAATAATCTTTTGCTGAGCCAGAATTTAAGGCGATCTCTAAATAACCAAAACTATCAATTATTGCTAAGGGTTTAAATCCCGCTACATCCTGATAGCTATAAGATAACCTTTCAATAACCTTATCCTTAATAAAAATCTTAAAACCCTTATTTTTTACAAAATTATTGAAGGTTATTCCATCGATATTCGAAACCAGATTTCCAAATCGATCAATATAGATAATCTGACCAATTAGTTCATTTTTTTTAATCTTTAGTTGAGGTAAATCTAAATTTAAATAAGTATCTATTCTTTTACCAAATCTTTCTAGTCTATCTCCCTTTGCCACATAGGCACTTACAACAGCAAAGATATCCCGGCCGTGAAAGGTATAAGAGACTGGCTTTAAAAAGTATTTCGGGTTGGTGATCTGAATGATCTTGATCGGCTTTTCCTTTTTTAAGGTCGGCGCCAGTACTCCATTGTCAGGGGCAACAAAAAAATAATTTTTTGTCTTTACCAGAAGCTTCTTTCTTTCTGTGCCCACACCCGGATCAACTATCACCAGATGCACAGTTCCTTTGGGAAAATAATAAAAAGAACTCTTTAATATAAAAGCTGCCTCCTTTATATCCTGGGGTTTAACAAGATGTGAGATATCCACAATCTTAACCTTAGGATTAATCTTTAAGATTACTGCCTTAATAAGGCCAACAAAATTATCTTTAAGGCCAAAATCCGTAATTAAGCTAATCAACCTCATCTAATTAAAATTAAACTAATTATCTTATCTGCCCAGAACAGCGAAATCACTGCACCTAAGGAAAGGAAGGGACCGTAAGGTATGGTGTGGTCTTTTCTTATAAGAAGATTAAAGATACCTACCAATGCACCAAAAAAGGGAGCGATAAAAAAGGTAAGCAAGACCTTCTGCCAACCCAAAAATGCCCCAATCATCGCAAGGAATTTCACATCCCCAAAACCCATAGATTCCGTTTCACCATCTATCGGAGGCATCTTTAGAAGTTTAAAATAAACTAAATCAAATAATAAACCGGTTAAATAAATCATACCCGCGCCTATAATAATCCCTAAAAATGAATCTAATACTAAAGAAAAATTAAAACCTAATGGCTTTAAACTAAAAGCACGGATAGTATTTAATAAAAAACCTATGATTAATCCTCCGATACTAATCTCATCAGGGATAATCCGATGTTTTATGTCCACGAATGTAGCAATAATCAGGCTACACCCAAAAAAGGTATAAAATAAGAATTCAAAGCTTAAGCCATAGCGGTTAAAAAAGATAAGAAACATCAAGGCGGTTAAGAATTCTACAATTAAATAACGCAAGGAGATTTTTCCTTTACAAAAGCGGCATCTACCCTTAAGCAATATATAACTTATAAAAGGAATATTATCATACCAGAAGATCTTTTTCTGACAATGTGGACAATGTGAACGCGGCCAGACTATTGATTTTCCTTCTGGCATGCGATAAATACAAACATTAAGGAAGCTACCCACTACTGAACCAAAGATAAAGACTAATATTTTAGTAATCATTGGTTTGGATATTTTTGGTTAAGGCCTGACGCATTATCTCCAAGGGAGCTTTTTTCCCTGTCCAAATCTCAAAGGAAAGCGCTCCTTGATATAAAAGCATCCCTAATCCATTACAGACAGAACAACCCTTATCACGCGCCAATCTCAATAGCTTGGTTTGAGCAGGATTATAAATTAAATCATAGACTAAAAGATTGCGATGAAGATAATCCTGGTTTACTATACAAGGATCCTCCTCTTTCATTCCAAGGGGTGTAGCATTAATCAAGAGGTCGCTATTCTGAATCCCTAATTCCTTAACCGAACGCGCAACCCTAAATTCAGTGTATTTAAAATTAGACTTTAAACGCCCCACTAAGGCAATAGCAGTGGCTAGATTTATATCGTAAATCGAGATCCTGCGCGGCCGATA
>JAMWCL010000008.1 GCA_023819035.1 Candidatus Omnitrophota bacterium | reverse complement strand
TAATCAATTGCCTCGATTAATCTTAATTCCTCAATGATCTCTAAATTTTGGAGGATAATCTTGTTTCTTATACCTAAAGGGCTAGCAATATTAATAAATCTTTTTATAATTTCATCTTTAATCTGATCAATTTTAATTAAGATAGCCAGGGCTTCCTTTTTTAAAAAGATATCTTTTGTATCCAAGATGGAAAGGAGGAACTCTTTATCTATCTGGGTTAACTCCTGCATCGCCTTTAATACCTCTACCTTTATAAGCTTATCAGAAATAGAGAATATATACTTAAGAACCTCAAGGGAAACCGGCAGGTCATTCATCTTAAGGGTCTCAATTATCCTGCCAAGGAATTCTATCTCATATCTTCTCTGGGCTAAGTGTTGATAAAAACGTGTTAGATCTTGAGAAAAAAATCTTAAAAATAGCCTTAATCCATAAGGGGTTAATATCTTCTTTACAAATATCTTATCAAGATAAAAATCCATATCAAAGGATATTTTATCTAAGGAATCTACAAAATAGATAAACTCGGGTGTAAGATTTTCTTCCCAAACAGTATTTTCAATAAATTCACAGAATCGTTTATCTAAATCCTTGAAGCGAGTACTATCCACAAATCCTTCATTTTTTATCTTCTTAAGAACCCCCCAGAGATTTTTTAAATACCTAAGATCCCTCTCTTTGCTTATTTCAGTCCACTCATTTAATAATCTCTCTAATATAAGATCGATTCTTTGCTTATCCTTTTCTAAATTTAACAGATTGAGTAAGATTAGCCGGTAGTTAGCCTTTATAAGATCCCGATCGAAGAATATCTTCTCCTCAAAGGAGATATGCTTAAGAATCAAGCGAAGGGCGTGTTGATAGGTTTCGGAAATAAATTTAATCCTTGGTTCAGATAATAGATCCCGGATCCTTTTCCCTGTTTCATAATTTTTACTTAGACCCTGCTTCTGACTTAATTCTTGGGTTAAGGAAGAGCTGATTTCTTTATTCTTTTCTTCGCCTGCAAGCTTTATAAATAGATTTAAAGTAAGAATATCAAAATCCTCATTATCTAATATCTCCTGCCATAATAAATTGGCAAACTCTTTCTCATTTAGATCTTTAAAAAATAATCCCATTTTATTAATCTCTTTATCTGTTAAATCCTTATGTCTTCCTATATACCTAAATAGTATTTGAATACATCTGATAAAATCTTCCTTTTTCTTTTCATTAAGATAGGAAAGGAAATTATATAGATTCTTTCTTACCCCCTCATCCTCTATTAAATCCTTAATCTTAAACTTTGTAATAATCTCTCTAAAATTATCAACCAACTCCTTTATTTGATGGTCAATCCCTTTTTCTGCCACCTCTTTAAATAAATATACCCAGATGTCCTTAACCTCTTCGCCTTCGCTTGTTAAGAGTTGAGAATAATCGAGCTCATCAATTAATATATGAGGATGAGGATATTGATTTAAGAGCCTATTAATACCACCCTGTCTTAAAATCTCTCTTGCCGGCAGGGCTACTTTAGTTAAAAACTCTATTAACTCCTCTACACTGACTTCCTTATTTATGCAGATGCTTTTAATCTTACGGTAATGGAATATCTGGGCAAGCTCAACAAACCAACTTGATTTTTCCCAATACCTTCCATCGACAAAAAGTGACTGGGGGGTGACGTTTATCTGAATAGGACTCATAAAGTGATGCAACGCATCTATCTTTTGTTTTAATGCCTTAACTGAGTTTATATAATAAGGGTGCTCTTTAAAATAAACCGTAGCGTTATTTATAGCAACCCGTAAACCTTTCAAAAAATCAATTAAAACTTCATCTTTATTCATATTTTTAAATATTTTACTATTAAATTACAATTTATTCAATTTAAAAAATCATTTTGGTAGGAAAAAGAGGAGGGTATCTATAATTTAAATTTACTTACTAACTCTTTTAAATCCATAGATAACCTGGCAAGTTCCTGAGCAGAGGAGGACATCTCTTCCATGGAAGCTGCCTGTTGTTGTGTGCTCGAATTTACTTCCTGGATAGCTGAAGCGGCCTCTTTGGCAATTGTGGCGATCTCACTTATGAATCTTACTACCTTTTCGATTTCAGAAACCCTTTCTTGACCTGTAGTAACTATCTCTTGGGTAAGGGAAAACGATTCTTTAGCTACTTTATTTATTCTTCCTAAGATCTCAAAGATCTTGGCTACCTGGGTCTTGCCTTCTGTAACTTCTTTAGATGAAACCTCAATCGAAGAAACTGCTTTGTTTGTTTCTGTCTGTATAGATCTAATTAATGAACCTATCTTTCTTACTGCTTCTGCTGAACCTTCAGCTAATTTTCTTACTTCTTCTGCAACTACTGCAAAACCGCGGCCAGCTTCACCTGCCCTAGCTGCCTCAATGGCTGCATTTAAAGCTAAGAGGTTTGTTTGATCAGCAATTGAGGTTATGGTTTCTGTAATTTCCCCAATCCTCTGAGACATCTCACCCAGATCTTGAATTACCTTTACAGTCTCAGATACTGTACTTACAAGTTTGTTTATTTTCTCCATTGCCTCTTTAGCCTGCTGGCTTCCTTCTTCAGATTGTTTTGATGTCTCTTCTACAGATTTACTGGCTATCTGGGCATTAGAGATTACTTGTTTTAAGGCGACCGATGACTCCTCCATAACTTCAAAGGTTTTTTCGGCCCTTTCTGCCTGAGTAGCTACACCTTTTGCAACTTGACTGATTGATGAAGAAATCTGCTGGGAAGAGGCATTTACCTCTTGAGCAGAAGAGGACATCTGCTGGGAGGAGGCAGCAACCTTATCTGCAGAATTACGGACCTCAGAAACTATATTCTGAAGAGAGGATAATAAATTATTAAAGGTATCAGCTAAAGTTCCGATCTCGTCATTTGTATAAATAGGGACCTTCTTTGTAAGGTCTGCTGTCTTTATAATCTCATTAGTTATATCCATAAACAAACCTATGGGTTTTGTAAGCATAATCCTTAAGAGTATGAATATCGAAATCATAATAAGCACTAAACTAAAAAATGAAAGGATAATATTCCTATTTCTTGTTGCCCTTTGAGTAGCTAAAACTGGATCCCAATCTATGGCTAATCTCAAAACCCCTAAAATCTTCTTCTCTGAACCATGACAAGAATAGCATTTTTGTTCATTTAAGATTGCTCTTGTATCAGAAAAAACCCAAGTTTGGGTCCTCTTTCTAAACTCAACTCCCGAAAATTCCTTCCCTTCTTTTAAAGCTGCTTCTAAATCTTCTGCGTAAGATTTCTGCTCCAAAAGACTTCTATCTGTACTTCTTCTAACAATCCCTCTGTCATCTAAGAGATGGATTACCTCAATTCCTTTTAACTTCTTATACATATCAAACTGAAGCTGGATTACATCCTGGTCACCCGTCATCATCGGATACCTTATTCCCGTTAAAATTGTATCGACTAATTTTTTTGTAGAATCTCTTTCCCTCTCAACTAAAGACTTATTCTGATAAAAGACATTCATTATTGTAATAACCGTTAAAATAAAGATCAAAACTAAACTCAACCATAAAGATATCTTTATTCCCAATGACCTTCCAATAAATCTAAACATATTTCCTCTGTTTAGAATTATTCTGTTCTATGTGTGCGCATACAGACATGGCATTTTAGACAGGGATTCTCCTCTCCATATTTATATGGGGCCATCTGCTTTCTATATTCAGGGTTTCCAGGATTATTTGCATGCAGGCTTCCCGGACCATGACAGGCCTCGCATTGCTTATATTTTAAATGGGGAGTTTGCTCCTCAGAGACAAAACCTGAAGGTTCTCCAAATCCGGTCGTATGGCATTTCAAGCATTCAGGGTCTTTTGTCTTTTCGCGCATCTGTAGGATTTGCCAGGACTTGGAAAATTTTCTCTCTGAATAAGCCTCATAATTCTTTGGATGACAGGCCTTACATTTATCCATTCCCACATATTTACGTTCTTGGGTAAAGCCATTATTTAAGATTATAAAAATAAATAATCCCAACAAAATAATCTTCTTCATCTATCTTTCCTCCTTAAAATCCTTTTACTCCTACACGATGGGCAATAACACCCTTATGACATTTAGTACAAGTATCTGGCCTTTCTGCATATTTCTTTATTTCTTCTCTTAACTTAAGATCTCCAGGATTATTTGCATGCAGGCTTCCCGGACCATGACAGGCCTCGCATTGCTTATATTTTAAATGGGGAGTTTGCTCCTCAGAGACAAAACCTGAAGGTTCTCCAAATCCGGTCGTATGGCATTTCAAGCATTCAGGGTCTTTTGTCTTTTCGCGCATCTGTAGGACTTGCCAGGACTTGGCAAACTTTCTTGCCTTATAATCTTGAGATTCTTGGGGATGGCAGAGCATACATTTATCTACTCCTACATAAGTAGACTGTTCTTGAGCAAATATTAAGGTAGAAAGAATCAAAAATAAAACCAAAAATCCTGTTTTTCTTCTCATTATGCCTCCTCTACCTCTTCTTTCCTTATCCGCTCAATCCGGGTTACCTCTTCAGCACTAAGCACACGGTTTAAATCTAATAAGACCAAAAGCCTATCCTTTAGTTTTCCCACACCCCGGATATAATGTTCAGGCACCTCTGTTTGAATAATTGCTGGTATCTCCTCAATATTTTCTGAAGGAATTCTCAATACCTCTGATACCGAATCCACGATCATACCCACCGTATTCTTTTCAATCTCAATAACAATGATTCTTGTAGAATCTCCACGGGGATTTGAAGGAATACCCAATCGCTTTGCTAAATCAATAATAGCTACAATTTGACCTCTTAAATTAACCACACCTTCGATAAAGGAAGGTGCTTTAGGCATGTAAGTGATATCTAATAATCTCACAATCTCTCTTACCTGAGATATATCTACACCAAATTCCTCTTTTCCAATTTTAAAAATTACTAACTGATATTCTCCTCTCTTTTCTTCAAGCATAGTAATATTTTACAATACAGAGTAAATATTTGTCAAGGATTTTTTGTAGGATCTACTTTTCTTTCTTCTCTTTACCTGTGATTGCCTTCTTAAACTCCTTTATTCCTTCTGCAATAGACCTAGCAATCTGGGGTATTCGGTTTGCTCCAAAGAGTAAAAGAATAATTACTAAAATTACCAAAAGTTCAGGTAGACCGATTCTTCCCACATCTCCTCCTTTCTATAAATTTTGAGACTAAGATTCCGATCTCATATAAAATTAAAAGGGGAACTGCCAAAAGTAATTGAGAAAAGATATCTGGACCAGGAGTTAAAGCGGCAGCAGCGATAAATATACCTAAGATGGCGACCTTTCTATTTCTTTTAAGACCATCAGATTTTAATATCCCAAACGAAGTCAAGAACCCTACTACCAAAGGTAATTCAAAGATCAATCCAAAGGAAAAAACAAGACAAAGTAAAAAAGAGAGATATCTGGATACAGAAATCATGGGAACCAATGTCTCTGAGCCATAAGAAAGTAAAAACTTCATACCCACAGGTAGAATTAAAAAGTAAGCAAAAAGACCTCCCAGATAAAAAAGAAAAAGAGAAGAAATTGTTAAAGGTAGAATGAATCTCTTCTCTCTAGGTAACAGTCCTTTCTGAATAAAATTCCAGATTTGAAATAAGACAAAGGGTAAACTCAAAATTAAGCCTAAAAAGAAGGATAATTTTATCCTTATCCAGAAGGCTTCAAAAGGGGAGATAAAAACAAGCTTACCTAAAGGCCGGGCAAGTGATTCTAATACCTTATTCATAAATGGCCACATAATTATACTGCATAAAATAATAGCTATTAAAGAATGGATTATCCTCTTTCTCAGTTCTGAGAGGTGCACTAACAGAGGAACTGGCTCATCAATGGAATTCTTCTTTATTTTTTTCTTCAATCTTAGCTTTAACCTCCTCTTTTATCTCTTCGGGTGGCTCTTCTTCTAATGCATCTTTTATATCTAAACTTGCTTTCTTAAACATAGACAGGGCCTTTCCAATCTGCCTACCAATCTCCGGAAGTTTCTTTGGACCAAAGATAATTAAGGCAACAACAAAGATCAAAATTAATTCTGGCATTCCAATATTAAACATCTAACTCCTTTTTGATTATAATCTTCAGGTATAATTTAGATTATGCCTGATTACACAGATTAGAGTATAAACCTTAATCTGAAAACCTTCCCTCTGTGTAATCTGTTTTTATAATCCTTGTAATCATTAGTGATCATTTATAGAATTAAGAATTAATCTATAGTCTTTTTTGTCATTCAAGCTAAAGAAAGCTAGAAATTTGGGATCTATTTTATCAATCTCTCCTTTAAAGATATATCTTACCTTTTAAAATTATTCTGATTTAAATTTTTTATATCATAGGTTAATCTATATGTCAATTCCATTGTTCTATTGGGTAATCCCAAATAAAAAGTGTGTAATTACATTTTTGTTGTTAGTGTTAAACTGATTGAATTTCTTTAAAGGGCGCTCCAGTAGTTTTATTTAGGTGGTTAAAGATGCAGGAGATTATCCACCTTTTGCTTTATTAGAATTTAAAGTTAGCTTCGGTTCTTAAGAACAAGGCACTATCTTTCTCAACATAAAAGTCTCCTGGCTTAAAATATTCTACCAGGATATAACCGTTGATATTTTTATTGAAGGGATAATCAAATCTTAGTTGAAGAAGATGACCCCTATCCTTGCTGGTTCCTGAACGCACCGCACTTGCGGTGGTCTTCTCATCTGCCCAAAGATGATTGTAAACCAAAGTAAGCTTAGAAGCCTCGGTTGGCTTTAAGGCCAATAATGCGCGCAGGACAGAAAGGTTAGTCCAATAATAGGATATAGAGGTATCAATAGCCATACTGTATACATAGAGCTCAGAGAGCCATCCCCAACGGGAGAAGATGGGATCCCAGCCTTCGTTTTTACTTGTCGTAGTCTTATCACCGGATAAGAAGATATAACCAATGGTAGCACTGGGTGAATAGATCGCCTCTTTAAATTCCCTATCTAAATAAGCATAAGCACCTAAACCAGTTCTATCCTCATTACCATAATCTCCAAACTGACCCGCTATCTGAGCTCTAATTGCCCAAGGAGCAAGGCTATATTTAACAAAGGAGCCAATGGTGTTAAGCTTGCATTTTTCTGCTTGTGCACCCACCCCTCCTTCTTCTGCTTCATATTTATAAACATAGTAGGCTTCTAAATTAAGGTTCTTAATTGCCTTATTTTTTAGATAGATTACTCCACCCTGTTCATCAGTAGTGGAAAGATTTTGTAATAAAGGATCCCTTGTGGGATAACGGTAGTCTCTAAATTTGAATTTATTAATCAAAGGTAAGAACTCTTCATCGCGCGGGTTATTGATATAAATCAAATCTAAGGTATTATTCTCGTCAATCCACCAGGTAGCTTTAGCAGCATTAAAATATAAACTTCTTCCACCATCACCCGGGGTACCATCCATAAGGATAAACCCTTCGCCATATCCTAAAAGATCCTGCCTTCCAATGCATAAATCTAAAGGTAGACCTAACACATTCTTTAAATCTAAATACAGGTTGTCAAAGAATACCTCGTTAATATCAAAGTGATAACCCTTTTTATTGGCATTCTTATCAGGAAAGGTTCCTGATCTACCTCCAAAATAGATATGCGCGCGAAACTCATTGGTTAAACGCAAATATAAACTCATATTCTTGTTAAAATCTGTTTGTGCCCAAAGACTCGGCCTAAACCTAAAGAAGTTACGGTTATCTAAGCTAGCGTTGTTCATATCAAACAAATTCTTCCAATACTCATGCCGGATACGCAGGATTACGCCACCTTTAATGCTCCTATCTTGAATCTTTACCTCACCAGCATAAGAAGAAATATACCCCAGAAGCAGTAGAATCAATATTCCCATTAAGTATCTCTTCATTCCCACCTTCTGTTCGGTCTAATAATTTTTGACTCCCTTTTATGTTTTATATCATAATAAATTTACTCTTCTTTATTTTTTTCTTCAATCTTAGCTTTAACCTCCTCTTTTATCTCTTCGGGTGGCTCTTCTTCTAATGCATCTTTTATATCTAAACTTGCTTTCTTAAACATAGACAGGGCCTTTCCAATCTGCCTACCAATCTCCGGAAGTTTCTTTGGACCAAAGATAATTAAGGCAACAACAAAGATCAAAATTAATTCTGGCATTCCAATATTAAACATCTAACTCCTTTTTGATTATTTATTTTTTATAAGAGCTTACCATTTTAAAATTGTTTCTTTAAGTTTTAGATTAGACAGGATCAATTTTCAACCTCTAATTCTTTGACTTGAATTTCTAAGTCATTTGTTTTTTTGATCTTAAGCTTTGCGCTTTCAGCTAATGTCCCTTGAGAAACCAGATAGAAGGCCTCTCTTAAGGATTGAGCTGTAATATGACCATTTTCCGCTAGAGAAATAGTAATTGAGATAATTTTTTTACCCTCTGACTCTTTCAAGGCAAGATTTAAGATCTCTTGGGCTAAAGCTAACTCATGCATTGACCTCTTTTAAGACAATTTCAGCAATTTTGGGTAATAAATTTTTTAATTCCGGTGATAATTCTGTTCCATAACTTATATCTTTTGGTTCAATTCCAATGATTTTTATTTCAACAAGATTATCTTGTCTTTGAACAATTGAGAATATATCTTTTAAAGTGATATCATGGAGGGAGGTCTTTGGGGGATTATCCGTCTCAAAATCAGAAGGAGAAAAACAATAAATATCTCCGGGATTTCCTCCGGCTTTTACACTATCTATAATTACTACCTTTTCTTTTCCTAAGATAAAATCAATTAAGTCAAACCCCGCAGTTCCACCATCGATTAATTCTACATCTTCGGGGAGTTCTTTATCTTTTAAGTATTCAATAAGATGAACACCCACTCCCTCATCCTTTAGAAGGAGATTCCCACAGCCAATGATAAGCCTCATTTAATAAGCCTTATTACATAACGTGGAACTTCTTCATCTCGCCATTAGGTTTAATAAGATGGACTGTGCAGGCAATACAGGGATCAAATGAACGCACCACTCTTAAGACTTCAATAGGATTATCTGGATCTTTAACCGGAACACCAACCAACGCCTCCTCAACAGGACCTCTCACTCCTTTATCATCCCGAGGCGAGACATTCCAGGTGGTAGGAACAACACATTGATAATTCTCAATCTTCCTATCTTTAATCCTAATCCAATGTCCTAAAGCACCACGGGGTGCTTCAGTTAAACCCATACCAATTGCAGATTCAGGAACATCGCAATCATTATAAATAGGTGAACCTGGCTTTAATTGTAAAAGCCATCCTTCCAAGGCATCAGCGATCTTCTGTGCCTCTAAAGCCCTAGCAACATGCCGGTCAATTACAGAGATCCCTTCTCTATAATCACCATTTACCCACATCCTTGCTAATGCCCCTACTTCATGAGGCAAGCCATCATATCTTGGTGCCTTTGCCCAAGAATAGCCTTCGAGTTTATCCGGCTGGGGTAAAGTCTCACCAAATGCAGGATTTTTCCCTGAGGTCTCATCATTATACCAAGAATACTTTACCTCCTCAGTGATCTTTGCCGGATCAACCTCTAAAAGCCTTCCATTTGTATATCTTGCCCGCTTTAATAATTTATTCTTACCACTTGCATCCAAATCAAAGACACCATAGGATAAGAGGTTCTTATATCCAGAACCGATCTTTTTATAATCCTTATACACATCAGCAATTGCCAGGACATCGGGCAAATAGACACTGTCGATAAAATCCTTAACCTTACGTAAGCGCCAGAGATAACCCGCAATCCTATCTACAGTGGGCTGACAGGTAACCCCACCGGGAACAAAACCAACATGGTGGGGTGCCTTTCCAGCAAATAGGGCGCGCATCTCATGGCAAAGCATCCTTATTTTTAGTGCTTCTAAATAATGGGAGACACATTTATCATTTATCTCTTTGGGTAGACGATAATCTCCTTTTACACGCGGAATAAATGGGGGTGCTTCTGGACCAATTACATAATCTAAAGCAGCTAAATGGTAGAAATGTAAGATATGAGAATGTAGATAGTTTGCCCCTTGAACCAAATTCCTGATGATTCTTGCGTTATCCGGAGGGGTTACACCAAAGGCACTATCTAAATTCTCCACTGCTGCTCGCGCATGGGAAGCAGAGCATACTCCACAGATGCGTTGGGTTAAATGGAGAGCATCTCGAGGATCCCTACCTTTTAAGATTATCTCAAATCCTCTAAATAGAGTAGCTAAGGCTTTAGCATCTACAACCTTACCTTTTTCTACCTCTACCTCTATTCCTAGGTGTCCTTCAATCCGGCTAATTGGATCGATTATAATCTTCTTTGCCATCATCTACCTCCATTTAAACTAATGCCGATTCTCTTTCTGGCCAGAGTTTTTCAGGTATGGCTGTATACAGCGGTGAGACTAAATCCGGAAAGCCAGGTGAACAACAACCAATACAGGGAGCTCCAGATTCTACACACCAGCTCACTCTCGAATTCCACCTCCTTAATGGACAATCTGAATTCGTGATCGCTCCTTTACAACCCAACTGGATCAAGCATCCTTTATCACCAAATTTCTTGGCAAATTCTCCATTATTAAAGTAAGAGTAATTGGAGCAATTCTGATGGACTGTGTCTGAAAAGAAGATTTTTGGCCTTAATTCATTGTCCAAATCCGGGATTCCAAAAAGAAGGACATGAACCAAGGTGCCCACGAACCAATCCGGATGGCTAGGACAACCAGGAATATTTATAATTGGAATCCCCTCTATGACCTCTTTTACTGACCTTGCTTCTGTGGGATTGGGTTTAGCGGAAGGGATCCCGCCATGGGTAGCACAGGTACCTAAAGCAATCACTGCCTTAGATTTTGCACCCAGATCCCTTACTGCCTCTAAGAGAGTAATGTGTCTTCCATTTCTTGCACCGATAGTACAAAACCTACCTTCTGCACCCGTAGGGATTGCGCCTTCAACTACCAAGAAGAAATTTCTTTTTGCTTTCTTAGAGATTACATCTAAATATAAGACTGCTAGATCTCCTGCAGAGGCCATAAGGGTAGGGTGATAATGGAGAGAGATGATCTTAAGTAAGACTTCCGCAATTGAGGGATGACAGGTATTAAGTAGAGAAACTGAGCAACCACTATCACCGGCACCTTGAATCCAGATAACCGGTGGTTTTCCTCTTGCTGCTTCTTCCAATGCCTCTACCACCTCAGGGATGAATAACTGAGAGATCCCCATCCCAATAGCCGAGGCACTACATAACTTCAAAAATTCACGTCTTGTTAATCTCATTCCTGCCTCCTTTTTAAGCTTATAAAAGTAAAAGGTAACCTCTCTCAGCCTAAGATTAAAATTTAATTCTGACTTTTTATAACTATTTACTTCTTACTTCTATTATTATAAAATTTTATCCTATAAAATTGAATTTGTCAAAAGATTTTCTTGTGTTAAAATATTTTTGTGTCTACCAGGGCAATAATAAATTTAGAAGGTATTGTTCAGGGAGTGGGCTTCCGACCCTTCATCCATCGTTTAAGAGAAAGGTTTGGCTTATTCGGATTTGTAGCTAATACCTCCAATGGTGTAGAGATAGAGGTTGAAGGGGAAAGGAAAAAGATCCTGTATTTTTATCAAACTCTAAAAAACAAAACACCTCCCCTTGCCCGGATCACCGATAGCCATATAAGGTATCTAAAACCAAAGGGGTATAAAGATTTTGTGATTAAAGAGAGTAAAAGGACATCCGCCCATACCGCCTTAATTTCACCTGATGTAAGTATCTGTAATGATTGTCTGAAGGAATTACTTAACCCTTCTGATAGAAGATATTTATATCCCTTTATCAACTGCACAAACTGTGGACCAAGATTCTCAATTATTAAAGACCTACCCTATGACCGGCAATTTACAACCATGAAGAAATTTAAAATGTGCAGGGATTGTGAGGCTGAATACAAAGATATAAATGATCGCCGATACCATGCCCAGCCAAATGCCTGTTCTTTATGTGGGCCAGATGTAGAATTGATCAGGATAAACTCATTCCGCCCCTGGGATAGAAAAAGGATTAAAGGCTTCCAGGCAATAGAGGAGGTGATTAGTTTATTAAAAAAGGGCGGGATTGTCGCCATTAAAGGGATTGGGGGGTTCCATATCGCCTGTGATGCTGAAAATATCTCTGTAATTAAAAGATTGCGCAAGAAGAAAAAAAGACCTTTTAAACCCTTTGCTATAATGCTAAAGGATATGAGCCAGATAAAGAAGATTTGTTATGTATCTAAACTGGAACAGGATATTTTAAATAGCCCAGAGAGACCGATCGTTTTACTTAAAAAAAAGAGAAGGAATAGAATTACGGAAGCTTTAGCGCCTAATAACAATTACTTAGGGATAATGCTACCTTATACACCCTTACATTATCTTCTATTTTTAAAAGGAATAAAGAGTTTAGTTATGACCAGTGGAAATATTCAGGATGAACCTATAGAGATAGAAAATCTTAAGGTAATAAATAACTTAAGAGATATCTGTGATTATTTCTTAATCCACAATCGTGATATCTATAATCGATGTGATGATTCTATTGTCCAAGTAATAGATAATAAACCCATTGTTCTCCGTAGAGCAAGGGGTTATTCACCCTTACCTTTTCCGTTAGATAGAAAGATGAGATCTATCCTTGGTTGTGGAGCGGAATTAAAGAATACCTTCTGTTTGACAAAAAATAGATTTGCCTTTTTAAGTCAATATATCGGAGATCTAAAAACCTATTCTACCTTTAATTTCTATAAAGAGACGATATTGCGTTTTAAGCATCTATTTGCAATTAAGCCTGAGGTTATTGCCTTTGATCTACACCCAGATTATCTCTCCACTTCTTATGCCCAGAGAATTAAAGGTGTTAAATTAATCGGGATTCAACATCACAAAGCCCATATTGCAAGTGTCATTGCTGAACACAGAATAAAAGAAAAGGTAATCGGGGTCTCCTTTGACGGAATTGGCTTAGGTTTGGATGGAAAGATCTGGGGCGGAGAATTTTTCTGCGGTGATTTAAAGGATTTAAAAAGAGTCGCACATTTAGAATATGTGCCTATGCCGGGAGGAGATATGGCTACAAAAGAACCGTATCGCATGGCAATAAGTTATCTATATATGACTTTCGGCGAAGACCTATATAGATTAAGGATAGATTTTATAAAGAGGCACCACTCTAAAATATACAATATAGTCAAGGTTATGAATGACTCTCCGTTTACCTCCAGTGCCGGCAGACTTTTTGATGCGACTAGCTCGTTACTGGGAATTTGTGATATAATAACCTATGAAGCGCAGGCAGCTATAGAGTTACAGATGAAAGCAGAAAGTTCTAAGACTAACAGGCAATACGAATTTGAACTTAAAGAGAAGCAGGTTATTATCATCGATTCAAGAAGAGTCATAAAGCAAATCGTAGAAGATTTAGAGAAAAGAGTAGCTATTGAAGAGATAGCAAGAAAATTTCATAATGGATTAACAAAGATTATTCAAAGGGTATGCTCTTTATTGCGTAAAGAGAAAAATATAAATACTATTGCCCTCTCAGGGGGAGTCTTTCAAAATAAATTATTGCTTGAAAGCCTAGTAAATTCTCTTAGAAGATCAAAATTTAAAGTTTATTTTAATGAGTTGCTACCTACAAATGATGGAGCTATCTCCTTAGGACAGGTAGTAATCGCAAACACAAGATGTGCTTAGCCATTCCGGCAAAGGTTATAAGTATTGAAAAGAATTTGGCAAAAGTAGATATCGCCGGCGTTTTGCGTAAGGTAGATGTTCGTTTATTAGAAGATTTAAAAATCGGAGATTATATCCTTGTTCATGCTGGATTCGGGATTGAGAAGATAAATAAAAGAGAGGCAAAAGAAACATTGAAAATCTTAGAAGGAATATGAAATACATAGATGAATTTAGAAACAAAAGAATAGCAGAGAAGATCTTAAATGAAATAAAAAAAATAAAGATTGAGAGGGTAAATCTTATGGAGGTCTGCGGAACCCATACGGTAGCGATCTTTAAATCAGGAATAAGAAACCTGTTTCCTAAAAATATCAACCTCATTTCCGGCCCGGGCTGTCCGGTATGCGTAACCAGCCAATCAGACATTGATCAGATGATCAGCTTAGTTAGAAACAAAAATGTAATCATTGCTACCTTTGGAGATATGGTAAAAGTACCGGGGACAACAAGTTCCTTAGAAAAAGAGCATGCAAAGGGTTCTAATATAAGGATTGTTTATAGTGCATCCGATGCCTTAGAGATTGCTAAGCTCAAAAAGGATAAAAAAATAATCTTTCTTGCGGTTGGATTTGAGACAACCTCTCCTTCAGTTGCCTCAGTAATTGAGGATGCAAAGAAAGAAAAAATAGATAATTTTTCTATTTACTGTAATCATAAACTCATCCCTCCTGCTATGAAAGCAATTTTGGAAGCAAAAGAGCTAAATCTGAATGGTTTCATCTGTCCCGGTCATGTATCTACAATTATTGGAAGTAGAGCCTATGAATTTATTGCCAGAGATTATAGAATACCCTGTGTAATAAGTGGCTTTGAACCAACCGATATCTTAGAATCTATCCTGATGCTCTTAAGACAGATATCTCAAAAGAAAGCAGAAGTACAGATTCAGTATAGACGTGCGGTAAAACCTGAGGGGAATAAATTAGCCCAGAGGATATTAAAAAGAGTCTTTGAGATAGATGATGCGGATTGGCGAGGATTAGGTATAATCAAAAAAAGTGGATATCGATTAAACAAAAAATACCAAGAATTTGATGCCAAATATAAATTTAAAATAAAAGAAAAGAAATCAGAGGAAGCCAAAGGTTGTCTGTGCGGTCAAGTTCTCAGGGGAACAAGGAATCCTAACCAATGCAAATTATTCGGAAAAAAGTGCACTCCGGAAAATCCTTACGGACCTTGCATGGTTTCATCGGAAGGAACCTGCTCTGCCTGGTATAAGTATAACCAATGAAAAAAGAAGCCAGAATACTCTTGAGCCACGGTGGTGGTGGTAAATTAGCCCATCAGCTAATCAGAGAATTAATTATTCCTAATTTTTCAAATCCAATCCTTAATAGATTAGACGATAGTGCGGTATTTAATCTTAAAGGAAGATTAGCTTTTACCTGCGATTCTTTTGTGGTCAAACCCTTATTTTTCCGGGGAGGCGACATTGGAAGATTGGCTGTTTTTGGAACAGTCAATGACTTAGCAGTAATGGGTGCAAAGCCGGTTTATCTCTCCGTGGGTTTTATTATCGAGGAAGGACTGGAGATTAAGATCTTGGAGAAAATTATTAGATCGATGAAAAGAGCTGCCGAAATTAGCCAGGTAAGAATCGCCTGCGGTGATCTAAAGGTAGTAGAAAAAAATAGCGCAGATCAAATCTTTATAAATACAAATGGGATAGGAGTAATAGAATCAGAAGTAGAGATAACCTCCTCAAATGCAAAAGGAGAAGATAAAATAATCATAAATGGTTTTATCGGTGACCACGCAACAGCAGTGATGTCTGCTCGTGGAGATTATAAATTAAAGACCCCTATAAGAAGTGATTGTGCACCTTTAAATGAAATGATTCAAAAAATCTTAAAGGTCTGTAAAAATATCCATGTTATGCGGGATCCCACGCGGGGTGGAGTGGCTACTACATTAAATGAGATTGCCATTTCCTCAAATGTAGAAATTGAAATCTATGAAGATAGGCTTCCTATTAGAGAAGAGGTAAAGGGTTTCTGCGAGATCTTAGGGGTTGACCCTCTATATATGGCTAATGAAGGAAAGGTAATAATATTTGCACCACCCAAGGAATCAGAAAAAATATTAAGAGTAATGCAAAGACACCCTTTGGGAAGAAATGCTTCTATTATTGGAAGGGTAACTAAAAAATCTAAACATCCCAAGGTATTGATTCGTACACGGATCGGTTCTCTCCGCATCTTAGATATGCTTTCGGGAGAACAGCTTCCCCGTATCTGCTAATAACTGTGTAACCCTGAGAGAAGAAAATTTACACCAAAAAAAGTAAAGAGAAGAGAAAAGAATCCCAGGAGATTCAAATATAAAGATCTCTTCCCTTTCCCGCCTTCTAAATATCGAGAATGAAGATAGAATAAATAGATCAGCCAAGTAATTAAAGCCCAGGTTTCTTTTGGATCCCAGCTCCAATAACTTCCCCAACAAACATTTGCCCAGACCGCTCCTGTAAGAAGGCCTATGGTTAAAAAGAGAAAACCAAAAGAAACCAACTGGTAACTCCAGAAATCAAATTTTTTTAAGATATCCAAAGATAATTTATTAAAAGAAAAAAGATAAAATAAACTCAAAATAAAAGAAATGGTTAAAAGACCGTATCCCAAAAAATAACTGATTACATGTATAGCCAACCAGTTGCTTCTTAAAGCAGGAACTAAAGAATAAATTTCTGAATCTAAAAAAGAAGCAAAGACAAAATTCAAGCTAAGTAAAATTCCAACAAATAAACCTAAGAATCTTAATTTGAATTTAAGATCAAAGATTAAATAGGCTAAAGCCACTGACCAGCTGAAGAATACTATCGCCTCATACATATTAGCCAGGGGTGGCCTCTGTGCTAATCTCCAACGTTCAAAGATAAGAAGGCTGTTAAATATAAAACCCAGGATTAAAATTTTATCCCCAATTTTTTTATTTTTAAAAATATCCAAAAGATAAAATATAATTGATAAAAAGTAAAAAATTAATGTAAGTTCAAATAAGGAAAATCTCATATTTTCTTTTTATAAAAATTACCGAATAAACCTATAACTAAAAGTATAAAACCTAAAAAGACAACTGGATATCCAGGATCTTTTGAAACCTGTAAACCTGTCCAATCGGGTTCTTCAGGATTGTAACTTGCTTGATAGAAAATATAGCCCTTATACTTTAAGGGTTCATTTACCCTTATGGTCTTGGTTAAAACTTTTTCTCCCTCAATTATCTTTACTTTACTTTTATAATCTTTAATTAATTCTCTGAAATCATAAAAAAATTCTATATTTGAATCTTTATGCCTTGGCCTTTCTTTTGCGAATATCCATCTTTCTTCTTTTGTCTGCGGTGTTTTTATCTCTAATAAAACAGCGGGATTTTTTGGTTGAAAAGACTTATTTATTATCTTTCCAGATTCATCTATAAAAAAATCACAGATATATTTTAGAATTCTAAAAGAATAATCTGTGCCCGGAATTTTATAATTCTCTAAATTCTTTGCCTTGAAAAAGAATTTTTTATCTTTATCCTTTAAATAAACATAGAGCTGGTGAATATCAGGTTCATAATATTCTACAGTAAAATCTTCCAAAATTATCTTAAAATTCAAGGGAAAAGATTTTTCTCCAATTAAAAAATCTTCTTTTATTTGGCCTTCATATATACCCAGAAAACCCTTTTTTCTAAAGATTGCAGTAATTAATGAGCCAGATAATATTACAATTATACTTATATGGGTAATAATTAGACCTGTATTCTTTCTGGATTTAAGATTCCTTAAGGTGCATAAAAAGAGATTAAATGCAAAAAGAAACAGAAGAAAAAAGAAACAAAAACTATGATAAAGATTTGTGAGCTTAAAGAAATTAAATATTCTAAAAAGATTTATGCCATATTTTTTGATATATTCTTGAGAGGATAAGCCCTGGGGAATTAATGTCCCCAAAATTAATACCAGAATAATAATTGCTAAAAGAATTAAAGTTAATCTTGGTGAGGATAATAATCTTAAAAGACGCATTTAAATGCTCTTAATGTAAAATCTAAATCTTCTTCTAAATGTGAAAAGGATAGAAAATTTGTCTCAAATTGTGAAGGGGCAATGTATATACCATTTTTTATCATTTTCCAGAAATAAAAAGCATATTTTTTAGTGTCTGATGTCATGGCTGTGTTAAGATCAAATACCCTCTTTTTTGTAAAGAAAAGACAAAACATTGAGCCTATATGATTTAAACAAAAATCAATATTCTTCTTCTTTAAAATATGGGAAATACCCCTACAAAGTTTTTCTGTCTTTTTTTCTAATTCATTATAATCCATCTTAGACAGTATCTTTAAGGTTGTAAGGCCTGCGCTTACAGCTATAGGATTTCCTGCTAATGTACCTGCTTGATAGACATTGCCTTCAGGTGCTAAATCTTTCATAATTTCTTTTTTACCTCCGAGGGCTGCCAGGGGAAAGCCTCCACCAATTATCTTTCCCAGACAGGTTATATCGGGAGATATTTTATAAATATTCTGAGCACCCCCAAAACAAAGGCGAAAACCTGTAATTACCTCATCAAATATTAAGAGAATATTATATCTTTTAGTTAATTCCCTTAAATGAAATAAAAAATTTTCTTTTGGTGAGACTAACCCCATATTTCCACAGATAGGTTCAACAATAACACAGGAAATTTCCTTATTTTTTCTTTTAATTAATTCTGCCACTTTATCAATATCATTAAAGGGAAGAACATATGTATCCTTACTTATACCCTTAGTTATCCCGGCACATTGCGGAATACCAAATGTTAAAATCCCTGAACCTGCTTTTACTAATAAGGAATCAAAATGACCGTGATAACAACCTTCAAATTTTATAATTTTGTTCTTTTTTGTAAATCCCCTGGCTAACCTGATTGCACTCATTACAGCTTCAGTTCCTGAATTTACCAATCTTATTTTCTCAATAGAAGGAAAGGCAGAAATTATAATCTTTGCCAATTCCGTTTCCTTCTCAATAGGAGCACCGAAACTTGTACCTAAGTCTATGGTTTTCTTAATCTCCTTTATTACCTGAGGATGACTATGTCCTAAGATAATTGCTCCCCAACTCATCACATAATCAATATATTCATTATTATCCACATCATAAATCTTTGAACCTTTAGCCTTTTTAATAAACAGGGGGTTTCCCCCTACGGCCTTAAATGCCCTTACAGGTGAATTTACTCCACCCACTAAATATTTTTTTGCTTTTTTATATGACCTCTTTGATTCGGTAAATCTCATTTCTTTTGACTCTTTTTATCTTACCTAAATTTTGCCTCTTCTTTTTAAATTCCTTTAAAGTATAAAGTATCCTATAATCATATATTCTTATTTTTTTAGATATTGATTTTATGATCTTAAGAAGATTAGATTTATTTTCTGCATGAATCATTGTATAAAGATTATATGGCCAGAAAGGATATGTTCTTCTTAAATAACAATGGGAAATTTCAGAATAGCTTGCTAAAATTTTACCTATTTTATCTACATCTTTTGTCTTCCAACAAACTAAGGCATTTGCTTTTAGACCTATCCTTCTATGGTTTAAGACTGCTCCAAATCTACGTATAATTTTCTTTCTCTTATATTCTTTTAAATTAAATAAAAGCCTTTTTTCATCTATACCCATATTTTCTGCCATTAATCTGAATGGCTTTTCAGTAATGGGTAAGGATTGGCTTAAAATAGAAATTATTTTAAGGGATTTTAAATCTTGCATCGATTTTAAAGACCTTGATCGTCTTTAGATTTAAAATATTCTTTATCTTTGTCTTTTTTTTAATATCCCTTATAATCTCTAAAATTTTTTGATTAGAATTTGCTGAAATCGTAGCCCAAAGATTAAATTTATCACTGCGTAGATAATTGTGGGTAATTTCTGGATAACTATTAATTATTTTAACCACCCTATTTAACCCTTTTTTCTTTACACTTAAAGCAATCAAGCTTGATTTTAAGCCTATCTTTTTAAGATCAAAGACCGCACCTATATATCTTATGATTCCTCTGTTTTTCAAAACCCTGATTTTTTTAATCAAATCTTTTTCTTTTAAATTTAATCTCTTGGCTAAATCTAAGAAGGGCCTACTTCTTAAAGGAAAATTATTCTGTAATTCTTCCAATAGAATCTTTTCTTTTTTATTTAACATTTAAAGATACAATTCGGATCTTCAGCCATATAATCACCAGAATAATAGAAAGCCCGTGCACGACATCCACCACAAGAAATCCTATATTCACAAATAGAACATCTACCTTTATAATTTAGACTGCGTAATCTATTTAAGATTTCGCCTTTCTGCCATATAAGACTAAATTTATCTTCTCTTATATTTCCTATTTTTACGGGTAAATATGGACAGGGATAAATATCTCCATTTGGCAGAATGCAGCAATAACTGATCCCACAAATACATCCACGTTCAAAAGACATATTTATTCCTAATCTTTTAGAAAGAGGAAGAAATTGTGGTGCACATACAGGTTTTAGTTCTATATTCGTTTCTTTTTGTTTCTCCAAGATTTTTTTTAATAGCATCTTATATTCTGTTAGACTAAGAGAAGAATCACAAATTTCTCTGCCTCTTCCCGTAGGAACCAAAAAGAAGATATGGTGGGAAGATGCCCCCAATTCGGATGCAAAATCTGTAATCTCGGTTATCTCTTTAAAATTTATCTTAAGGACAGTTGTATGAACTTGAAATCGAAGGCCTTCGTCTTTACAATTCTTCATTGCCTCCAAAACCTTATTCCACGTTCCTTCTTTTTGCCTAAATTCATCATGAATCTCGGGATTTAAACTATCTAAACTAATCCCTGCGCAACCCAAACCTGCTTTCTTTAATCTTTTAGCTACATCTTTATTGATTAAAGTACCATTTGTTCCTAAAACAGGCCTTAAGCCACATTTAGAAGAAAAACTGATTAATTCATAAATATCTTCTCTTAATAAAGGCTCCCCTCCCGAAAAGACAACAATTTTAAATTTAGATTTTGAAATTTCTTTAATTAGTTCTTTTGCTTCTTTTGTATTTAATTCGCTAGGGTCTTTTTTACCTGCATCTCGATAGCAATGCTTACAATTTAAATTACATGCCTTAGTTACATTCCAGGAGACAATCATTTATTTTTTGTGACAATCATTACAGGAAACCGGACCTTTTGCTTTTTCCTTATGACAATCTATGCATTTCCTGTGAAAAGCACTCATGTAATTTACTTCTGTGTCTTTCGTATGGCAATCGCTACATTTTGGTGAATCTAAGCCTTTATGATGGCAAATCTGGCAAGAAATAGATTCTGTATGTAACTTGTGAGAAAATGTAACATTACCAAATTTATTCTCCAGGATTATCTTTTCCTCCTGAGCATGGATAAAATTACTAAGATAGCAAAGCAAAATTACCAAACCTAAAAGAATAAAATACTTCCTCATCCTTCACCACCTTTTTTTAACCATTGGGCTAATTCTTTTGTATGGTAACTGATTATTATGTCTGCGCCTGCACGCTTAATACTGGTTAGAATCTCTAAGATTGTCTTTTCTTCATCTAGCCAGCCAAACCTGGCAGAAGCCTTTACCATAGAGAATTCCCCACTGACATTATAGGCAGCCAAAGGAATACCAAATCTTTCTTTTGCTTTATAGATTATATCCAAATAGGAAAGTGCAGGCTTTACCATCACAATATCCGCTCCTTCTTGAATATCTAGCTCAATTTCCCTTAATGCCTCCTCGGAATTATGGATATCCATCTGATAAGATTTTCTATCTCCAAATTTAGGTTTTGATTCCGCAGCTTCTCTAAAAGGTCCATAAAAACAGGAGGAAAATTTTGCACTGTAAGCCATAATAGGAGTATTTATAAAACCAGATCTATCTAAAGCTTTTCTTATTGCTTTTACCTGACCGTCCATCATCGCTGAAGGTGCAACCATATCTGCACCCTTTTCTACATGTGAAATTGCAATCTTAGCCAATAAATCTAAGGTCGCATCATTGTCTATCTCAAAGAATTTGGCTTTTTTTCTTACAACTCCACAATGCCCATAACTTGTATACTCACATAAACAGATATCTGTGATCACTAAGATATCCGGGAATTTTTCTTTTATTTTAGAAACTGTCTTTTGAATTATTCCATCTTTAGCATAAGCCTGACTACCAAACTCATCTTTCCTTTTTGGAATTCCAAACAAAAGAATAGCTAAGATACCTAAATCCTTTATTTCCTTTATTTCTTTTATAAGGTTATCTAAAGATAATTGAAAAATTCCGGGCATCGAAGAAATTGGTAATCTTATATCCTTTCCCTCTTTTACAAAAAAGGGCATAACAAAATTCTCAATACTTAATTTCTTCTGACAGATTAACTTGCGAAAATTCTCATTCTGTCTCAATCTTCTTGGTCTATATTCAGGATATCCCATTATTCACCTCCAGAAATATTTTTTAAGTAATCTCTCTAGTACATAAATAACAGGCTGGGTCTTCTTCCCAGATATCCTTATAGACAGCTAATGCCCTCGCACGAAAATTTCCATTACAGATATCCAAAAATTTACATATCTTACATCTTCCTTTAAGATAAATCTTTCTCTCTCTTAATCTTTTTAGAAAAGGATTACCCTTATCTAACCAGATATCCTCAAATCTCCTTTTAAGCACATTTCCAAAGGAATAATTCTTTAAGAATTGATCTGCATAGACAAATCCTAAGTTGTCAATACAGGCAATTCCTATTCCTGAATTATTCCCTCCATTATAGCGCAAAAGTTTTAGAACCCTCTCTGCTTTTTTAGGATCTTTCCTTTTTAATTTTAAATAGAGATAAACCCCATCCGCATGATTATCTACAGTCAAAACTTCTTTTTTTATTTTTCTTCTATAAAGAGAGTTCACCCAATCAAAGATATTATCGATACATTCTCGCATCTGGATGTGTGTTAAATCATCTTTAAACATATTACTTCCTCTCCCAGAATAAACTAAGTGATAAAAACAGACTCTATTTATATCTTCTCTTTCAACTAAATCAAAGATCTTAGGTAATTCCAGATAATTTCTCTTTGTAATTGTAAACCTTAGGCCTATTTTTTGACCTAGTCTTTTTAAATTCCTTATCCCCAGTAAAGCCAAGTTGTATGCGCCTTTTTTACCTCTAAATCTATCATTATTTTCACCTATCCCATCTAAACTAATTCCTACATAATCAAAATTTTCTTTTATATCTTTAGCCATTTCTTTATCAATCAAGGTACCATTTGTAGAGAGAACAGTATAAATACCAAATTTTTTAGCCAAGGATGCTAATTTAAATATATCTTTTCTTAAAATTGGCTCGCCTCCAGAAAATAGAATTACCGGAACACCAAAATCAGCCAAATCTTTTATTAAATTTTCTGCTTCTTTAGTTTTTAATTCTCCTGGATATTTCTTATTAAAAGAGTCTGAATAACAATGAACACAATTTAAATTGCATCTGCGTGTAATATTCCAAACTACAACTGGCCTAAGATTTTTTTTCTTTTTATATCTTAATCTATCACCAAAGGAACTTATTCCATATAGAAGTTTAGTGATATTTATCATGGAAGTAATTCAAAATCTCTTTTACCAACCCTTCAAATGTATATTCTTTTGCTTGAATATCAGGTCTAAACCCAAAATTTAATAATTCCTGAGAAGTTACCGGTCCTATTGAGGCAATGGGTATTTTTCCTTTCTGCTTAAAGTTTCTAAAATAACCCCTTACGCAAGAAGGGCTAGTAAATACAATTAAATCTAAATCCTTTGAAATTTCAGAAAATTTTTTTTCTTTTTGAGATTCTTCAATTCTATATACAGCTAAAACCTTAACTTCTGCACCTAACTTCTTTAATTGTTCTGATAGAAATTTTCTTGATTTTTGAGAGCAGACAATTAAAATTTTCTTTTTTTCTAATTTTATATCTCTAAATGCATCGATCAAGCCTTCCTGACAGAATCTCTTGGGGATATCTGCTCTTAGACCAAAATTCTCTAAAACCCTTTTTGTCTCTGGACCAATGGCATATAAACTTTTCTCTTTTAGAATATCCATATCTTTATTTAAATAATTCAATCCCTCTTTAAAGAATTTAACTGCATTTTGGCTTGTAAATATAATCCAATCGAAATCTTTGATTCTATTTATATAAGAATTGAATTTAGGGTCTTTAATTGGCTTTACCTCTAAGATTGGCAATCTTAAACAAGACGCTCCGTAATTTCTTAAGAGATTTGAAATTTTTTGGAAACTCTCTAAAGGTGAGGTAATTAAAATCTTTTTACCGAATAATTTTTTCTTCTCATACCAGTTAAGTTTTTTTCTTAAAGAAGATATTTTACCAACAACAAATACTGCCGGAGGAGTTATTTTTTCTTCTTTTGCCTTTTTTATTATTGTCTTTAGATCTGCATATATACTTTTCTGTTTAGGTATAGTTCCCCACCGAATTAGACAGCAAGGTGTGTCTTTTGGTCTACCAAATTTAATGAGATTATTTACTATTTTTTCTAAATTTCTAACACCCATAAGAAATACCAAGGTATCTAAACCCGTAGAGACCTTTTCCCAATTTATGGTTTCTTTTTTAAAAGCCTCTTGACCCGTAAATATACCTACAGAAGATGAGTAATTACGATGGGTAAGGGGAATCCCTGCGTAAGCAGGAACAGAAATGGCACTGGATATCCCAGGTACAACCTCAAAATCTATCCTATGTTTTGCTAAAAACAATGCCTCCTCTGCGCCCCTTCCAAATAAAAATGGGTCTCCTCCTTTTAGACGCACAACTTTTTTACCCTGCTTGGCAAGTTTAACCAATAATCGATTGATCTTATTTTGCTCTAATGTATGTTTATCTGCGGATTTTCCCACATAAATAACCTCTGCCTTTTCAGGAATATATCTTAGCAACTCTGGATTAATTAATCGGTCATAAATCACCACTTCCGCCTCTTTCAAAAATCTTAATCCCTTAAGAGTCAACAATTCAGCATCCCCTGGCCCGGCTCCAATCAAATAAACCTTACCTTCTGGCATCTTCTAAAATTTCCTTTGCACCTTTCTTTAAGATTAATCTTGCCAATCTTCTTGCTAAATCCTCTCCCTTTTTTATTTGAGTGCTTCCTCTTAGATGAAAAACTTTTTTACCATCCAAGCTTATAACCTTTACTTCCAGATGAATTCTCTTATTTTTGATCTCGGCTAATGCCCCTAAGGGAAGTCGACAACCACCACCAATTTCCTTGAGAAAAGCCCTTTCACAATTTATACATATAGAAGTCTCTAAATCATTTATACAATTTACCATCTCTTCTATAAATTTATCTTCTTTTCTAATCTCAATCCCTAATGCTCCTTGACCCGCAGCAGGAAGCATTATCTCTCTAGGAATAATCTTAAAGAATAATCCTTTAAGACCTAATCTTTCTATCCCCGCTTCAGCTACAATAATCCCATCAAATTTCCCCTCTTTTAATTTCTTTATCCTTGTATCCAAATTTCCTCTTAAATCTTCTACCCTTAAATCCGGTCTCCAGTTTAATATCTGTGCTTTTCTGCGTAAGCTACTTGTACCTATAATTTGAATTTTCTTTAAATTTTTTCTTTCATTTATAATCAGAACATCATATGCTGATTCTCTCTTTGTAATAGCTGCTATTTTTAATTCCTCTGGAATATCTATAGGTAAATCCTTCATACTATGTACAGCTAAATCAATTTTACCCTTTATTAAGTAATCTTCTATTTCTTTAACAAATATGCCCTTTTCTTTATAATCCCAATTTTTTATCCTATCGCCCTTCGTAGTTATTTTCTTTAAAATAAATCGATATTTTGGAAACTTCTTTTTTAATAATCCAATTACCTCTTTTGCCTGATAGACTGAAAGTCTACTTCCCCTGGCACCAACAATTATTCTTCTTTGCATATCTTAAAACGCATTCCTCTAAAATCTTATCTGCTTTCTTTGCCTCTATTTTTCTTTTTTTGATATTTTTATCACGCACCAAATTTAAATCATCAATATCATATAAATATACATTTCTAATCTCATTTATCTTAGGATCAATGTTTCGGGGAACGCCTAAGTCAATAAAAAATAAAGGTTTAAATTTTCTTTTCTCCATAATCAACTCTATTTGGTCTTTGCTTAAGATAAAATGCGGAGAACTTACAGAACTTATCACAATATCCATTTCAGAAAGTGCCTCAAAAATATGCTCAAATTTAATGGCTTTCCCGCCAAACTTAGAGGCAATAGTTTCTGCTTTTTCATATGTTCTATTTGCCACGAATACGGAATTTATTCCCCGGGAATAGAAATTTTTAACAGTAATCTCCCCGACCTTCCCTGCCCCAATAATTAAAGCGTTCTTCTCCTTTAGGTCTTCAAATATTTTCTTTGTTAATTCAACAGCTACAGAACTTATCGAAACCGCACCTTCACCTATATTGGTTTCTTTACGAACTCTTTTACCTACTTTAATAGCCTCCTCAAAAAGACAAATCAGATTCTTACCTATCGTTTTGCATTCCTTAGCTTTAAAATAAGCCTGTTTTACTTGTCCAAAGATCTGTGTTTCGCCTAATATTTGAGAATCTAAGGAGGAGATTACTCTAAAGAGATGCCTGGCTACTTCTATCCCTGAGAAAAAATAGAAGTATCTATGGATTTCGTCTTGGAGAATTTTATGGAAATCAGAGATAAAAATCTTAAGAGACCTAAGACCTTTAGAGGCTTCTTTTACGACAGCATAAATCTCTGTGCGATTGCATGTAGAAAGGATCAAATTTTCTTCAATAGAATCGTAAGTCTTTAAAGCAAGAAGTGCTTCAGAAAGTATATTATCGGAAAACGAAACCTTCTCCCTTATCTGAACCGGGGCTGTCTTATGGTTAATTCCTAAGAGTTGAAGAACCATCTTAAAGATATGAATGCAAGCCCTTTAAAAAGTAATCTGTTCCTAAGTACGTAAAAAGCGTAATCAGAAATCCGCCTAAAGATAGATATGCCCTCTCTTCCGCCTGCCAACCAAGAAATAATCTTGTACACAGATAGAATAGATAGAAAAGCCACATAATTAAAGAAAGAATTAACTTTGGATCCTGTCTCCAGTAATTTCCCCAAACCTCCTTTGCCCATATTGAACCCGAAAATATCCCCAAGGTAAGAAATAAAAAACCAAAAAGAATCGTTTTATAGGATATTCTATCTAATAGCTCTAAAGAAGGTAGTTGAAAAAAGAAAATGCCTATCCTCTTATACTTCAATTCTCTTTCTTGTAAGAGATACAGGATAGCAAAGATAAATGAAATTGTAAAAAGGCTGTAACTTAAAAAACATAATAAACCGTGAATTCCCAACCAATGACTCTTTAACATGGGTAAGGGTGGTTTAATATCACTGTCCAAATTAGAGGCAAAAAAGATTAAGAATAAAACTACAGGAAAAACAAAAAACCCTGAAAATTGGAATTTTTTTCTGTCTAAGATTAAAATTTTTATCAACATGATCAACCAAGAAAAGAGGATCAAGGACTCATAAAGATTAGAAATGGGAAGGATCTCTAAGATTATAGTTCTTAAAATTAAGTTAAAACTATGGGTAAAAAAACCTATCAAATTTATAAAGAATCCTAAAATTCTAATTTTATCCTTCTGTTTAATAAAAGAGACAATGTAGAAAAGGAAGCTTAAAAGGTAAAAAAAAGATGTTAAATTAAAGAAAAAATTATACATAAGCATAGACTTATATTTTTGAGATATTGGAATTGACAAAATATCTCAGCAGTCTTCTTCTAAGTTTATTATCTGGACAATTTAACTTTAGATCTTTACGGAAATACTTTATTTTACTGAGGAATTTACTGTATTTAGGAATAATTGATCTTCTTAAATCTATTTTTATCTTTTTACTTAAAGAAGGGGCAAATCCACTGGAGGATATCGCAAAGGTTAAATCTCCTTTACTCAGAACAGCAGGACAAATGAAACTACTTAATTCTGGTGAATCCACAACATTCACCGGTATTCTTAAGCTATTACAATCATAAGATATCCTAGAGTTAATCTTTTTATTATCTGTAGCAGCAATTACCAAAAATGCTTTTTTTATAAGTTTCTTTTGATAGAAATCTTTCCTGTAGGAGATTCTTTTTTCTCTTTTAAGCTTAATTAAACCTTTGGTTAAATCAGGACTGATCACTAAAACACAAGCACCTGCTTTAATGAGGGTTCTTACCTTTCTCTCGGCAACCTTACCTCCTCCTACAACTATACATCTTCTTCCTACTAAATCTAAAAATACCGGATAGTATCTCATATAGATATCTTTTTTTGAAGTATTATATTCTCTCTAAAAGATTAGGTCAAGGAAAATATAAAAAGAGAAAGAATAATTGACAGACTATTAAAATTATGATATTTTAAAAAAGCTATGAATTTACGTAGGATTAAGCTTCTCTTAAGATTTCATTGGATTGCTGTGCTTATAACCATGCTTAGCATAATTATAGGGATATCCCTGATTATCTTTCTTCGCAACGCCTTTGTTGCCTGGATGACCTCAGAATCTTACTTTAAAAAATCTGCCCTTGCCCAGTACGGAGTATTTTTTTATATTCTCTTAGTCCTTCATCTAATCAGCCTTCCTTTATCCGGTGCACTCTGGATATGGATGATGCGGGGAGGTCATATGCGGATTACTGCTTTACAGAAGAAGGCAATTAGTGGAGAGGATATCTCCGTGCACTGGGAAGATGTAATCGGGATGGAAGAGGCAAAACAAGAAGCCATGGAGGTAGTAAGATTGGTTAAGGACCGTGCCCAGTTACAACGGATTGGTGGTAAAATCTTAAGGGGTATCCTGATGATTGGACCGCCGGGCTGTGGCAAAACCTATCTTGCTAAAGCCATCGCTACCGAGGCAAACCTTCCGTTTTTATCTATGTCGGGTTCAGAGTTTGTAGAGATGTTTGTGGGGGTAGGAGCAAGTAGAATTAGAAAACTTTTTAAACAGGCAAGGCAATTAGCTTATACTGAAGGTGGGTGTATAATCTTTATTGATGAGTTGGATGCAGTAGGCGCCCAACGCGCGGTAGACCGTGGTTTCGGAGGTCAGACCGAATTTAACACTACCTTAAATCAACTTCTGGTTGAGATGGATGGATTAAAAGAAAAGGATTATAACATTGTCGTAATTGGTGCTACCAATGCTCCTGAAACCTTTCTTGACCCTGCCTTACTAAGACCAGGAAGATTTGATCGTAAGATCTATGTAGATCTGCCAAACTTAGAAGAAAGAGAAAAGCTCTTTCAATATTATCTTAAAGAGGTAAAATATGATCCTTCTTTAGATGTCTCGCGCCTTGCCCGTATGGCAGTCTACAAAACCCCTGCAGATATCGCCAATCTAATTAGAGAGGCAGCGCTTATTGCTGTGCGGAATAAGAAGGATAAGATCACCCTAAAGGAGATCAGTGAGGCAATGGACAGGGTGGAGATGGGTATAAAGCATAAACGGGTCTTCAACGAAGAGGAAAGAAGAAAGATCGCCTATCATGAAGCAGGACATGCAATTGCTACATATTTCTTACAACCATTTAAGGATGTCTTTAAGATCAGTATCGCCTCGCGGGGTGAGGCCTTGGGTATAGTTGTTCCTCATCCCCGCGAAGAACTCCATGTCCATACTAAAGAAGAACTTTTAGGAAATATAAAGTCCTACCTTGGTTCATATGTCGCCGAGAAACTAAAATTTGGCACTACTACTACCGGGGTATCAGAAGACTTTCGCCAGGCAATGTGGTATGCCCATCAGATGGTCTGGAAATATGGAATGGGAAAATCTGGTATGGTAGGTGACTTTAGCCTCTTAGAAACGATGTATTCTGAATACGGAAGGTTTCGTGGAGAGAGGGTATCTTTTCTCTCAGAAAAGATAAAGGAACAATTAAATAATGAAACCCAACAAATTCTTCAAGAATGTCTGAAAGAGGTAGAGGAACTTTTAAAGAAAGAGTCTGCACTCTTAGATAGATTTGCCCAAGAGCTTCTTATAAAAGAAGAACTCGAATACGATGAGATTGAAGCAATCTTTAAGGAATTTGGTAAATGTCGTCCTTGCCTTTAGCCTTTTTTTTCTTCTCTTTTTTATATCTTTATCTGGATGTTTAAATCAAATTGAGCCTACCTATAAAGAAGAAGATATACCGCGTTTAGTAAAGGAAATCTGTAAAAATGAATACGGGCTTGAGGTGATTACACAAAGACTAAATAATACCCTCTGGGTATATGTTCCCTTGCTTAAAATATTACATAAAGATTATGAAAAACAAGATAAAATCTTTGATGAGGAGATTCTCAATAAATTAAGGAATATCTTAACTACCGTAGGCAGAATCATTATTAGTTCAGATAACGCACCGGAATTCTTTGCCCTTTTAGCTTCGGATATAAACCTAGGTTTAGATTATACGATTATCGGTAATGTCTTAGATATAAAAAAGAGTTATGCGGAGTACATTCCCTGGACAGAAGCAAATCGAAGATATGTAATTCGATTAGAATTAGCACCTGAGGCAATTGGAGACTTAAACGGAAGGCACCTTGAACTATATGATATTAATCTACCCGATTTTCTTGCTGAACAGATAGCTCAAAGGATAAGTATCTGGTTTCAAGACGAAGGGATGAAAAGATATTTTAAGGTCGATAGGTCTAAAGGGTTATTTATTAATGAGAGATTTATATTTGAATATTCTATAAAGCAAATCCTACCTCCCCCCCAACCAATCGATATTAAAGAAAAGATCCTTGATATTATTACTTATTGTATAAAGACTTATGAATTTAAGGATTTCTCAGCAGTAGAATTAATCGACCTAACTACGGAAAGTAAAATAATCCTCAGTAATGCCGCGATATGGGCAAGACCGATGCCTTAAAGAATCTTAACCTTTCTTCCTTCTATCTTTAATCTCCCTTCTATAAATAAACGGATCGCTTCAGGATAAATCTTATGTTCAACCTTATGGATCTTCTTTTCTAAAGATTCTAAGGTGTCATCCTCTTTTACTTTTACTACCCTCTGTAAAATTATCGGACCTTGATCCATCTTTTCGTCTACAAAATGCACAGTTACTCCTGTAACCTTTACACCATATTCGAAAGCATCCTTTATTCCTTCGGTTCCCTTAAAAGAAGGAAGGAGGGCAGGATGAATATTAAGAATGTGGTCTTTAAATCTTTCTACAAAATCTTTAGAAAGTAGGCGCATAAAACCTGCCAAAACAATTAAATCTATCTTTTCTTTTTCTAAATATTCAATAATCTTTGTCTCGAAGTCTTTCTTTGTGCTAAAATCCTCCCTATTTACTAAAACTACCTTTATCCCTAGTCTCTTTGCCTTCCCAATCACCTTTGCTTTAGGATTATCACAGATTAATAAAGATAGATTAGCCTTAATTTTTCCTTTCTTAATTGCGCGGGCGATGGCACTAAAATTTGTACCCCTTCCTGAAGCAAAGATGGCGATATTCATCTTCTTATCAATATTGCCTTTGTTGGACAAACCCTAACGCATTCACCACAATTATTGCATTTATTATAATCAATGGTTGCCAGATTATCAATCACTATTATCGCATCTACCGGACAAACCTCTTGACATCTTTTACAACCAACACAACCTACCGTACAGACCTCTCTTGTATCCTTACCCAAATCATGACTACTACAGGCAACATATACATTAGAGGTGATGGGAATAAGGGTAAATAATTTCTTAGGACAAACCTGGACACATTTACCGCAACCCTTACATTTTTCAAAATCTACTACTGGTAAAACTTCCTTTCCCATGCTAATTGCCCCAAAAGGACAAACCTCAACACAAGTTCCAAATCCCAAACAACCCCAACCGCATTCCTTCTGTCCTGCTAAGATTAAATTTACTGCCACACAATCCTCTATTCCATAATAGATAAATCTATCCTTTACCCTCCTTCCGCCATTGCAATGTAGGAAAGCCACTGTTTTACTCTTTCTTTCTATCTTTTTACCCAAGATTTTAGCGATCTCTGCCTTTGCCTTCTCCTCAGTTACCCGGCAAGCATCAAGACCTACCTGCCCACCCAATAACCTTTCCGCAAAACCCAGGCATCCTGCACTTCCACAAGCTCCGCAATTTGCTCCGGGAAGAAGCGTCTGGATTCTTTCTAACCGTGGATCTGACTTTACCGCAAGACGCTGGGAAGCAAATGCTAAACTAATTCCAAATATCAAACCCAAACTGCCTAAAACTAAAACCGGAATTAAAATCTCCATTAGAATTTAAATCCACTAAATCCCATAAAACTTAAACCCATAATGCTAGCAATAATAAATGCGATGGGAAGGTCCTTTACTGATCGAGGAATCTGGACTAACTCCAATCTTTCTCTAATTCCTGACATCAAAAGCATGGCTAAGGTATAACCTAAGCCCACACATATACCTTGGAATAATGAATAAAAGAGGCTTCCGGGTATAGCTTTGCCATCCACAAAAAACATATCCACATTTAATACCGCTACCCCTAAAACCGCACAGTTTACAGTGATAAGAGGAAGATAAATCCCAAAGACCCTATACATAGAGGGGCTTATCTTGCGTACCGCCATCTCCACAAACTGCACAAAACTAGCAATTACCAGAATAAAAGAAATGGTACGTAAATAGGTTAGATTAAAAGGAACTAATAAAAAACGATAAAGAAGCCAGGTAATTATTGAAGAAGTGGTAATTACAAACATCACCGCTAAACTCATCGCCAAAGCAGGCTTTGTCTCTTTGGAGATAGCAAAAAATGAACAAAGCCCTAAGAAGCGCGAAAGAATCACATTATAAAGAAATACAGAAGAAATAAATATAGAAAGAATCTGAGCAATATTCATTTTCTTTTCTCCTTTAAGAGGCTAAAGAACCCCAAGAGAAGCCCGATCACCAAAAGCGCACCCGCAGGCAAGATAAATATAGCTGGTGGTTTAAATCCTTTTATAAGTTTATATCCATAAAGTTTACCGCTTCCTAAGAATTCCCTTATACCTGAGATTAAAAGAAGTGCCCAGATAAATCCTATCCCCATCCCTAAGGCATCAGATAAAGAATTAAAAACATTATTTTTTGAGGCATAGGCTTCTGCCCTTCCTAAGACAATGCAATTAACAACAATTAAAGGAATATATATCCCTAAGGCGCGATCCAGGCCAGGACTATATGCCTTCATCAACATTTCTACCACCGTAACAAAAGTAGCGATCACGACGATAAAACAAGGAATGCGTATTTTTTCAGGAATAAAATTTCTTATTAAAGAAATAATAATATTGGAACCCAAAAGCACAAAGGTAGCTGCAATACCCATACCTAAACCATTCAGTAAAGATACCGAGACTGCTAAGGTAGGGCATAAACCTAAAGCTAAAACAAAGGTAGGATTTTCTTTAAAGATTCCTTTTGAAAATTCTTTAAAAAATTTTTTCATCTTCCATAGATTCTATTTTTGGTATAACGGTCAATTATGGGAGTAAAGGCATTCATTATCAGAATTGAATAATTAACCCCTTCGGGGTTACCTCCCCAGAGCCTAATTACCGCGGTAATTAAACCACAGCCTATCCCAAAGATAATCTGTCCTTTATGGGTTAATGGAGAGGTAACATAATCTGTAGCCATAAAGAACGCACCCAAGATAAGCCCGCCAGATAAAATATTAAATAACCAATCCCCCCTAAATAATCCTTTTGCACCAAATACATAGGTAAATAAAGCTACAGTGGTGATATAAGTTATAGGTATATGCCAACTGATATAACCCCGCATAAGTAAAAATATGGCTCCCAAAAGTAGAGCTAAAACACAAACCTCACCAATACAGCCGGGTTTCTTACCTAAAAAGAGATCTATATAAGAAAACTGCTCAAAGATTTCCTGTCTTTTAAGTAAAGCTAAGGGGGTAGCAGAGGTCACTGCATCGTAACCTAAAGGAGGAATGAAGTGTGTAATATATCTTGGCCAGGAAGCAACCAAGAATATCCTTCCTACCAAGGCAGGGTTAAAGATATTCTGTCCCAAACCACCAAAGATTTGTTTACCTATACTAATCGCAAAAAAAGAACCCAAAATAGGTATCCAGAAGGGAATATCAGAAGGTAAAGTATAGGAAAGTAATAACCCTGTAAGAAAGGCGCTTCCATCGGAAATAGTAATCTTTTTTTTAGTTAATCTCTGTAAAAGCCATTCACTACTTACTGCTGAAACAATCCCTAAAAAGATTACCTTGAATGCCTTTATCCCAAAGATAATTATCCCTGCTATACCTGCTGGTACCAAGCTTAAGATAACCATCCACATGATCCTTTCTACTGATTCATCTTTATATATGTGGGGAGATGGACTAACAATAAGTCTATTTTTCATCTTTAATTAGGGAAGCTATGGAAACAGATTTTTCTCTTACAGAATCAATTACTGCCTTCGAAGATATAGTTGCTCCTGTAATTGCCTCGATTTTATCTAATTCAAAACTCCACTTATTTATAAACTGATTCCTAAATTCTGGCTCAATTATCAATGTGCCCAAACCAGGTGTTTCATTCTGACTTAATATCTTAACGGCTAAGATCTTACCCTCCTTTGTCATCGCTACTAATATCTCAATATTACTGGAATAGCCTTTAGCTTTTGTTTTAAAGACTACCGCAAAAAAATCTCCTTTTCGGTTATAAGCCTTATAAAGACTGTCTTCTTTAAGTTTTGCCAGTGCAAATTCTTTTGCCTCCGGAAGAAGTTCTTTTAAACTCTGCCTTTCTTCTTTTTCCATCTGGGCAATGATTTTCGGTCTAGTCAGATAATTTACCCCTGCTAAAGCTAATGCACTAACCGTACAGATAAACGCCAAAATCAGACCATAAGGCAAGACCTGTTTCATCTTATTTCTAATTTTGCTCTCTTTATAGATTGAACTAACCTTCTCTTTGCCGGACAGACATAGCTACATAGACCGCACTCAATACAATCCATTGCACCCAATTCCTCTGCTTTAAACCAAAGGCCTTTTTGAGAAACAAGATTTATCAAACATGGCATAAGTCCCATAGGGCATTCCTTTACACAGGCACCGCAGCGGATACAGGGTTTTTCCTCATTTAAAGCTGCTTCTTCCCTATCTAAAAGAATAACTGCGGTAGTTGTCTTTATTACCGGTACATCATCCGTATATTGGGCGATTCCCATCATCGGGCCACCAATGATAATCTTAAATGGCTGTTTCTGTAATGGTCCACAAAAATCTATCAATTCTCTGATAGGGGTACCTATACGCACTAAAAGATTCTTGGGATTGTTAAGGCAATTGCCGGTGACTGTGACTACGCGCTCATATAAAGGCTTATTAAAGTAAACTGCCTCGTAGATAGCAAACGCAGTGGCTACATTATGTACCACTACCCCCACATCAAAGGGAAGTTTACCTGTGGGAACCTCCTTGCCTAAGATATTCTTAATTAATTGCTTTTCTCCTCCTTGAGGGTAATACGATCTTAATATGCGTAGCCCGTAGCCCGTATTACATAATCCATGATTAAATGCCTTTATTGCTTCAGGTTTATCATCCTCTATAGCAATAAATACATCCTTTGCTCTTAAACATCTTGAGATTAATTCTATGCCTTTAAGGATCTCTTTAGTTTTTTCCACCATTAAACGATAATCACCGGTTAAATAGGGTTCGCACTCCGCACCGTTAATAATTAAGGTATCTATAGATTTAGGAGGGTTAAGCTTTATATGGGTAGGGAATCCTGCCCCTCCCATCCCCACAATCCCCGCCTCAAAAACAATACCGCGTATCTCCTCGGGAGTTAATCGGTCTATCTGTTCATGACTGCGTGGGGTAAAAAGAGAGGTATCTTTTTTATCATTCTCAATTACTATTGTCCTAGCCTTTCCTAAAACCGGATGTGGCCAATCCTGAAGGGAAACAATCCTGCCCGAGACAGAAGTATGAACCGAAGTAGAAATAGTAGAAGAACTGCTGGCAAGCTTCTGGCCTAAGTATACCAAATCACCTATCCTTACTTGGGGAGTGGCGGGTCTACCTATATGTTGAATTAAAGGAATGAAAACCTTTTCAGGTAAAGGTAAACTTTCGATAGATTTATCTTCAGTAAAAGATTTATTCTTATCTAATCTAACCATTGAATCTTACGCTGAGAAATCAAGTTTATTAATCCTAAGAGGGTAAAGATGAAACCCACTGCAATTAGAATAAAAAGGCAAGAAAACTTTTCTGCCAGTAGACTACTTATAAACATAAATATCAAAAAACCAAGATGCATCACTATCTCCAAAGAACTAAAAACCCTTCCAAGCATATCACCTTCTGCCACATGGTGCACAATGGTATTAGAGGCAATCATAATCGGTGAAATAATCAATCCTAAAAAGAAAGAAAGAAAAGAAGCAAAATAAAGATATGGATACCAATAAATCCCTAAGGCAAAAACAATCAACATTATACCACTTAAAAATAAAGAGGCAAAGATTATCTTATAAGGAGAAAACCTCTGGCCAAAACGACCATATACTAATGAGCCTAAAAATAAACCTAAACCTAAAAACATAATCAAAATTCCTAAATCCTTGGTTGCTGAGCCTAAGGTCTTCTGGACAAAGCTAATAAAGACCACATAGACTGCTCCCAAAGCTGACCAAAGAATAAAGATAATATCCAATATAAATCGAATATCCTTCTTCCTTGTTAAATATAAAACCCCTTCCTTTATCTCCTGAAATATAGACTTTCTAATTACCTTTATCAGATCTTTACCTAAGGTTTTCATATCTAAGTGTAAGGCGGATTTTTTTGCAATAAGAAAAATCAGGAAGGCAGAGACAAAAAAACTTAAGGCATCCAGATAAAAACCGCTTCTTGCCCCAAGCCACTCCACAATTAAACCGCTCAGGCCAAAACCCAAGATAGCCGCGATCATCCCGGTGGTATGCACTAAGGAATTAGCAATTAATATCTCATCCTTTTTAACCAACTCAGGAATTATGGATAATTTTGCCGGAACAAAAAACCTTCCAATACAGTAAATAAAAAAAACAATTATGTAAGTCCATATCATCGTCTTAAGATAAAATAGAAAAAGCGGAATGATAAGCATTAAAATCATCCTTAAAAAATCGCAAATATACATCGTCCGCCTCCTATCCCACCGATCTACATAGACACCCGCAATCGGACCAATCAAAAACACAGGGATTATTGTAAAAGAGAGGATCTTGGCAATCTCTAAGGCCGACCCCGGGCTACGCTCATAAACAAAGGCAATCAAAGCCATCTGACCAAGCCTATCTCCGATTTGGGAAACAATCTGACCAAACCAGAGAAAAAAGAAATTAGGATTTTTAAGAATCTTACTAAATTTAGCCATATAAATTATTAAGCCGACGGAGGGATTTGAACCCTCAACCTAGTGTTTACGAAACACTTGCTCTACCATTGAGCTACATCGGCAATAATATTTACCATATTATATAACATCTCTGATAAAAATTAAAATAAAAAGATGTTACCAGTTAAGCAAGCAATATTTCGCACTTTTGCTTTAAAGCATAGCTGTTAGGTTGTTGAATTGGGTTTAGGTTTATATATTTAATGAGCCCAAAAATCCAAAGATTAAGGCTCCTTTCGTTTTTAAAGTAGCCTTGTATCTTAATATGCCGGCGTATCTCCTCAAGGAAACGTTTCGGGTGATTCGTAGTTGATATGGCAGAGCGCACTTCTTTAGGAAAATCATAGTAGTTAAGCGTATGGTAAAACTCATCCTG
>JAMWCL010000007.1 GCA_023819035.1 Candidatus Omnitrophota bacterium | reverse complement strand
GGAACGGGCTTAGGGTTATATGTGGTTAAACGGATTATTACTGAATTACATAAAGGCAAGCTTGATTTCCAGTCAACCTATATGGTAGGCACAAGCTTTATCTTAGAATTACCCATTGCAAGATAAAAAGGGGAAGTAAAATATGCCAAAGATATTGATTGTTGATGATGAACTGGATGTAAGAGAATTCGCAGCAAATTTCTTCCGTAAGCGCAATCTTGAGGTTGTTACTGCCTGCGATGGATATGAAGCCTTAAGGATAATTGAGAAGGACAGGCCGGATTTGGTCCTTTTAGATATCCGCATGCCTAATTTAGATGGGATTGAGACTTTAGGAAGGATTAGAGAAAAAGATAAAGAATTAAAAGTTATTATGGTGACAGGTAAAAATCCTGAAGAGGATAAATCCTTGGCTAAATGCAAAGAGCTTGGTGTTTTAGCCTATATACATAAACCCTTAAAATTAGATGAATTAGAGAAAACAGTAATAGAAACCTTAAAAAGCATAAGATAAAAGAAGAATGAGTATTGATTATAAAAAAGAATTAGAGTCAGCTGCCAGAACCATGATCCTGGTGCATAATCCAGATATCTTAATTAAGATGATTGTGCGTATGATTGTCCAGAAGGTGCGCGTAACTCATGCAGGAATACTCTTACATAATCGTCAGCAGGATAACTATATATTGACGGTCTCACGCGGTAAAACGGGTTTAAAGATCCCTGCGGGTTTCGCCCGCATTGATGCGGATAATCCCTTGATTCGTTTTTTTAGAGAAGATTATGATAAAAATTTATTTAATAATAATGTGATGATTAAAGCAGATATAAAAAATTTATTAGAAAAAGAGATTCCCGAAGATACCAGAGAATTTTTAAAGCAAAATCTATATCAAATGGAGATACTTGAGGCAGTTGCCTGTATTCCGAGTTATTTTAGAGATGAGCTATTAGGGATTTTAATCTTAGGAAACAAAATCAGTGGCGAAGAGTTCAAACATGAGGAACTTGACTTCTTTTCTGCACTCGCCTCTGATGTAGCCATGGCAATAAGAAATGCTCAACTCTTTAAGGACTTAGAAGAAGAACTTGAAAGAAGAAAACGCCTCTTTATTAATACCATCATTGCCTTAGCCACTGCCATTGAAGCCAAAGACCATTATACCGGGAATCATACTGAACGCGTTACTGATCTCTGTCTTAAGATTGCCAAAAGGCTTGCTTTAAAGAATAAGAAAACTATAGATGATGAGTTCTTGGCCAGTCTGCGCGTTGCCAGTTTACTTCATGATATTGGAAAGATTGGAATCCCTGAATCGATATTGAATAAGAACGGTCCCTTAAATGAAGAGGAAAGAAGGTTTATGCAACAACATACCCTAGTAGGTGTAAATATCCTTCAACCGATAAAAGAGCTTAAAAAGGAGATTTTAGGGGTAAAATATCATCATGAAAGATATGATGGAACCGGCTATCCCGAAGGCCTGAAAGGAGAGAGTATTCCTCTTATTGCTTCTATAATTTCCATCGCGGATGCCTTTGATGCCATGATTACTGACCGTCCATATCGCACCGCCCTGCCTAAACAAAAAGCCATAGAGGAAATTAAAAGTTTAAGCGGTAAACAGTTCTCCACTGAATTAGTGGAGGTCTTAGTTGAACTTTATCAGGAAGGGCTCATTTAAAGATGTCTATAAAACATGTCATTCTAATGTATATCTCAGAAATCTCCGGTCATCACAGCGCCACCTTAGCTATTGAAAAGGCAATAAAACTAATTGCTCCCCAAACCCGGATTCTTAACATCAATGCCTTTAATTATACCAATCCCATCTCAGAGAAGATCGTCAACTGCCTTTATATTGGGATAGTAAAAAGAACTCCTAAGGTGTGGGGTTATCTTTATGATAATATTAAAATAAAAAAAAGGGTCGAAAGATTTAAAAAGGTAATTCATCAGTTTAACTCCCCAAAATTAAAGGAGCTCTTTGAAAGATTTAAACCCGATGCGGTTGTATGTACCCAGGCATTTCCCTGCGGGATGGTAGCGGATTTTAAAGAAACCTATAATGCCGATATCCCTTTAGTGGGGGTATTAACTGACTATGTACCGCATTCCTATTGGATTTATGATACGGTAGATTACTATATTACTCCTTCTGAAGAGATTTCCCACCGTTTAAACCGAAAAGGTGTGCCTTTAGAAAAGATAAAACCATTTGGTATTCCTTTTGACCCCATATTTAATGAACCTCAGGATAAACAAGCGATTATTAAAAAACTTGATCTTGACCCTAATCTACCCATTATTCTTATAATGGGTGGTGGCCAAGGCTTAGGACCAATAAAAACAGTAATTAATTCTTTAGAAAAGCTAAAAAGAGATATCCAGGAAATTGTGGTTACGGGCTCTAATAAGAAACTTTACCGGTCTTTAAATAAAAATTCTAAAAAATATAAGCAAAGGATACTTGCCTTTGGATACATAAATAATATTCATGAATTAATGAGTATCTCAGAGATAATCATCACCAAGCCAGGCGGAATTACTACTGCTGAGGCACTGGCAAAAAAGCTTCCTATGGTAATTGTAAAACCTCTACCCGGTCAAGAGGCAAATAATACCCAATATCTTATTGAGAAAAAAGCAGCCATTAAAGCAGAGGATCCTAAAAGGATAAATCTTCTGATAGAGAATCTTCTTGAAGATAAAGAAAAGCTAAATCTAATGCGACAGTCAGCGGAACGCATAAGCAAACCTCAGGCAAGTATAGATATCGCGAGATTAGTTTTAGGCTTATCTTAAAGAAGAATGTATTATTATCTCCTTTATCGAATCGGCCAATTCCTTGCCTTAATCTTACCATTAAAGGTAGCTTATAAAATTGCAGTCATTCTTTCTGATCTTCATTATCTATTTGCTGATAAGGATCGTAAGGCAGTAAAGGAAAATCTTATGGCAATATTTCCTGAAAAATCTGAGAAAGAAATTAAAAGGATTAGAATAAGAATGTTTCGCAATTTTGCTAAATATCTTGTAGATTTCTTTCGTTTTTCTAAGCTAGATATTAATTACATCAAAAAAAATATCAAACTCGAAAATATACATTATATTGATGAGGCGTTAAAAAAGAAAAAGGGGGTAATTGCCCTTACCGCTCATATTGGCAATTGGGAATTAGGTGGGGTAATCATTGCGCTTTTAGGTTATCCTATTTGGGCAGTAGCTTTGCCTCATAAACATAAAAATGTAGATAGATTTTTTAATTATCAAAGAGAAAAAAAAGGTATAAGAGTAATCCCTTTAGGGAAGGCGGTGAGGCAATGTCTTAAGCTCCTAAAAGAAAATAAGATTATTGCTCTGGTAGGAGACAGGGTTTTTACAGAAAGAGGGGTAGTCTTAGATTTTTTTGGCAAGCCTACAATCTTTCCTGAAGGACCCGTAATCTTTGCCTTAAAGACAGGAGCAGTGATTGTTCCTGGTTTTATGATAAGAAATGCAGATGATACCTTTACCTTAAGAATAGAAAAGCCAATTGAATTGGGATTAAATAATACTTCCCAAGAAGTTATTCAGAACTATAAGCTTATTTTTGAGGATTATATTCGTCGTTATCCTGAGCAGTGGTATATGTTTGTAAGATTCTGGAAGTCATGAAGGTATGCGTAATTATACCTACATATAACGAGGCAAAATCTATCGGGAATCTGGTAAAAAGGATTCAGAAAATGCATCTTAAGGTAGTGGTAATAGATGATGGCTCAAAGGACAATACAGGTAAGATTGCTCGAGAAAACGGTGCTGAGGTATTAAGAAACGAGACCAACCAAGGAAAGGGCGCCTCTTTAATAAAGGGTTTTGATTATGCACTTAAAAATAACTTTGATGCGGTCATTTGTATGGATGGCGATGGTCAACATCTTCCTGAGGAGATACCCATTTTTATCAACCTGGCTACGCACTCAGATAGTCATATCCTTATTGGAAACCGCATGGCAAAAAGAAGGAATATGCCTCTTCTCCGTGTATTTACTAATAAATTTATGTCCTGGTTAATATCTTGCATTACAAAGCAAAGGATTCCCGATTCCCAATGTGGATTCCGCCTTATAAAAAGGATTATTTTAGAAAAACTGAAGCTTACCACCCATAAATATGAAACTGAATCAGAGATAATTATTAAGGCTTCGCGTTTAGGATTTAAAATCGATTCGGTTCCCATTAAAACCATTTATACAGGAGGAAAAAGTCAGATTAATCCTCTCATTGATACCTTACGCTTTATTAGATATATAGTTAAAGAAATATGGATTACACCATCCTAAGAAAAAGAATGGTAGAGGAACAGCTTATCCCGCACGGGATAAAGGACCAGAGGGTAATTAATACCTTTTATAAAGTAGAGCGTCATCGATTTATCCCACAAGAATTAAGAAATATTGCTTATGCAGATTTTCCTGTCTCAATTGGAGAAGGCCAAACTATCTCTCAGCCATTTATGGTTGCCTTAATGACAGAGTCTTTACAGCTAAAGGGTGATGAGAAGGTATTGGAGATAGGTACAGGCTCAGGTTATCAGGCAGCAATCTTAGCAGAATTAGCCAAAGAGGTCTTTAGTATCGAAAGATTTGAGGTGTTGGCAAAAAGGGCAGAGGCAGTGCTTAAGGAGTTGGGTTATAAAAACATCAAGATAAAAGTAGGGGACGGCACATTGGGTTGGCCGGAAGAAGCCCCCTTTGATAGAATCATTATTACTGCTGCTAGTCCGCAGGTACCCCTTCCTTTAATTGAGCAATTAAAAGAATCAGGAATACTTATCCTACCTTTAGGAGGTGATCTTGGACAAGTTTTAACCGCGGTGGAAAAAAAGAAGAATAAACTAAAGTATACGGAAATCTGTAGTTGTATATTTGTGCCTTTAATAGGTAAATATGGTTATAAAAATGCTTAATCTAGTATTGAATTGGCTTAAGGGTAGTTCTCAAGAATATATTGTCCTGATGGTCTCCAGCTTGCCTATATTTGAATTAAGAATAGGAATTCCCTTGGGGCTATATTTTGGGATGCCTCTTTTTAAGGTGTTCTGGTTAGCTTTATTAGGTAATATTATACCGGTGATGCCCCTTTTGTGTTTACTAGAGCCGGTCTCTATTAGATTAAGAAGATTTAAGCCTTGGAGGCATTTTTTTAATTGGCTTTTTGCACGGACAAAAAATAAATCTGAGCTTATCCAGAAATATGAAGCCTTAGGCTTGGCTATATTTGTGGCCATACCCTTACCTATGACAGGTGCCTGGACAGGAGCAGTGGCTGCCTCATTGTTTAAGATAAGATTTAGATATGCCTTTTTAGCAATTATCTTAGGTGTATTTATTGCTGGATTAATTGTTTCAGGACTATCCTATTTAGGAATTATTAGTTATAAGGCATTAATAAAATGATTCAGGTATATACAGGTAACGGGAAAGGAAAGACAAGTGCTGCTATTGGCATAGCCATAAGAGCAGTTGGAGCAGGGCTTAAGGTATACATCGCTCAATTCTGCAAAAAAGGTTTATATAGTGAATTAAAGGCATTAAAAAAACTGAAAGGTATAAAGATTGAACAGTTTGGTAGAAGCGGTTTTATTAAGAAAAAACCTAAAAAAAAGGATTGGATACTAGTTCAACACGGCTTACAAAGGATAAAAGAGGTTATTGCTAAAAAAAGCTATGACATGATTATCTTAGATGAGATAAATATTGCTTTGCACCTTGGTCTATTAAAAGTAAGCGATCTAATTGATACCATTAAACTTGCATCAAAAGATACCGAAATCATCCTTACCGGTAGATACGCTCCTTCTAAGATCATAGAGATTGCGGACTTAGTAAGTAAAATCGAAGAGCTGAAGCACTATTATAAAAAAGGAGTAAAGGCAAGAAAAGGCATCGATTACTAATAAATAAAAAATACTTGACAACTAAATAAATGTATGATAAAAATATTTAGACTTTTAATGAAGAGGACTTAATCTTTAGGCGGAAAGGAGGGAAGAGAATAAATAAACAGCCTAAGAGTCAATAAAACGAATTAAGTTATTGGAAATATCCTTAATCCTGTTTGGCTAGGGTAAGAATATAAGCCCTAGTTGAAATAGAAAAAAGAAAAAAGGAGGTAAAGGAAGATGGGTAAACGTATATCATTAATTGTTTTGGCTTTTGTCTTGGGGTTTACCTTAAGTGCCTATGCTGAGGTCCAGAATGTAAAGGTAGGTGGAGATTTAACCATGCTGGCACTTTCTCGCTATGGATTTAACCTAAGTGAACCAAAAAGTGATGCTGGTGGTTTGGTCACGGTGGCCAGAGTCAGAATTGATGCTGACTTAACTGACAATGTGGGGGTAACCCTCAGGTTACTTAATGAAAGACCTTGGGGTAGTCTGGAGGAAGATGCTCAGAATACTGATATCGACCTTGATTTAGGTTATGTAACTCTTAAGGAATTTCTCTATTCACCATTAGTATTGATTATTGGTCGACAAGAGATCCATTTAGGAAGTGAATTGCTTATTGGTGATGTGGATACTAACCAAACTGCTAATGTGAGTGCATCAGCATTGCCTGCAGGCACAAGAGACCTCAGCGCACGCAAGGCATTTGATGCCATTGTTGGTGTTCTTGATTATTCACCATTGAAGCTGACCTTGGGGTTTGCTAAGGGAAATGAAGGAAACCTTACTGCATCCGGTGATGATGTGAATGTCTGGGTTGCTAATGTTGATTACGATTTCGGCAGAATGGACACGCTTGGCCAGCTTTATTATGTGCTTGTAGAGCGCAAGAAGCAAGATGTTAACAACATTGGTGCTCGGATAGTCAGCAAGCCCATTGATAATTTAAGTTTAAGTGCAGAATTTTGCTATCAATCTATGCGTCGTCCTTCTAATGAAGGAAAAGGGCATCGCAGTGATTATGCCCTGATTGTAGGTGCAAATTATACCTTTCCTAATGTTACCTGGAGTCCATCGTTAGGTATTGACTATTCCCGTCTGAGTGATAACTGGTATGTAATGTTTGAGAATATGACTCCCTCAGATATTGCTAATGTGCTTTTTGCTAATACCAATGCCCAGGTAATCGGTTTAACTGCCACTACCAAACCAATGGAGGATTTGACTGCAAGGCTGCGTTTTGCTAATTTTCGATTGGTTAATGAAATCTCATCATTTACTAATGAGTGGAACTCTTATACAATGACTAACAAAAAGTATCTGGGCAATGAGGTGGATTTAACTCTTACCTACGATTACACCGAAGATGTGCAGTTTGGTCTATCTACAGGCGTATTCTTGCCCGGCAAAGCCTTTGATAAAGTCAACCGTGAAAATGCCACACAGGTGATTGGCTCTATGAAAGTAACCTTCTAGTTAATATCTTGCATGAAACAAAACCCCTGAAGGAATAATTTCTTTCAGGGGTTTTTTATTAGTATGGTATATCTTGCCTTTATATTCCATATGCACCAGCCATATTATAAGAATCTTCTAACCCAAGAAATAGAAATGCCTTGGGTACGACTGCATGGTACCAAGGACTATCTTGATATGGTTAAAATCTTAGAAAACTATCCCTTAATCCATCAAACCTTTAACCTCGTTCCTTCCTTAGTGGAACAGCTTGAATCCTACCTTAATGAAAATCCAAAGGATAAATTTTTAGAGTTATCTTATAAGTACGCAGAAGAACTTACTGAAGAAGAAAGAAGGTTTCTTTTAGAAAGATTCTTTATGATTGATAAACAGCGGGTTATCTCTATCTTTCCGCGTTACTATGAACTTTATCTTAAAAAGAAAAAAAAACTTGCCTTTAATACCCAGGACCTTCTCGATCTACAGGTCTGGTTTAATCTGGCCTGGATAGATCCTTATTTTAGACAGGAGATCCCTGAGCTTTATAATCTCATTAAGAAAGCAAGATTCTTTACAGAGGAGGAAAAAAGGATAGTCTTAGAGACTCAAAGGGATATCTTAAGAAAGATAATCCCTACTTACAAAGAACTTATGGCTAAAGGACAAATTGAAATCACTATTTCACCTTATTATCATCCTATCCTACCATTAATCTATAATATTAAAGTCGCCTTAGAGGCAGAACCCAAAGCCATCCTTCCTAAGGTAGACTTTTCTTATCCCGAAGATGTAAAAGCCCAGATTGAAGAAGCGATAAGGTTTTACAAGGATAGATTCGGTAAGGAACCACAAGGGATGTGGCCCTCAGAGGAATCCGTAAGCCAGCATATATTAGATTATATAATCCAAGCAGGTATAAACTGGATAGTAACTGATGAAGGGATCTTATTTAAATCATTAAAAAAGAAAAAAAGGGATACCCAACTTTTATATCAACCCTATATCTTAAAAAGAAAGGAGGGTAATTTAAATATTATTTTTCGCGATCGTAATCTTTCTGACCTAATTAGCTTTGTTTATTATAATTGGGATACGAAACAGGCAGTAGATAACTTTATGTTCCATATTCAAAATATTGTCTCTGCCTTTAAGGATAAAGATGTCCTGTTAACTGTTGCTATGGATGGAGAAAATGCCTGGGAGTATTATCTTAATGATGGGCACTATTTTTTAGAGTCCCTTTATGAAAGACTTTCCAATACTAGCTTTGTTAAATGTGTAACAGTAAGTGAATATCTAAAGATGTTCCCTCCTCATTTAGAAATTAAACGCTTAAGTGCAGGTTCCTGGATTTATGCTAATTTTTCAAAATGGATTGGTAATCCTTATAAAAATTGTGCCTGGAAAACTCTTGCGGAAGCAAGGAGACACCTTAACCAAGATCTAAATTTAGATGAAAATACCCTTCAGTTAGCAAAGAAACAGATCTATATTGCGGAAGGAAGTGATTGGTTCTGGTGGTATGGAGAAGATCATTCAGATTTTGATGCGCTTTTCCGAATGCATCTTATAAATTTTTATAAGATAATTAAGAAAGAAATACCTGCCTATCTTAAGATACCCTTAAAGGAGTCTTAAAAAATTTTTTAGCGTAATAACTTATTGACAGATAATATCTTTTATGCTATATAAAAATCTAGTTATGAATAAAAAGGATATCTATGAGCATTTAGCAAGTATTTACTTAGATACCTCAAAAAAGAAGAGAAAAACTAAAGAACAAACTCTATATAAAAAGGTTTTTTTTATAAGTATCATTTTTGTCTTAGGACTGACCGCATTTTTAACAATACCTTCTATAAAAAGAACCTCTTTTATAAAATCAGAATCTATTTTGATACTTAAACCTGACATCGTAAAGCTTAACTTTAATTTCGAGACTGCCCAAAAAGAAGTCTATTCTTTAAATCTAAAAGGCATGGATTTAACCCGTTTTAAAATACTGGCATTTTCTATAAAAAAATCTAATTTCGAGAATGATTTATCCTTAAGGGTTGAGTTTAATAGTGCTTTCAAAGAGACCTCAGAGGTTTATCTTAATGATATCTTACATAAATGGAAGGAATGTAAAATTAACCTTTCTGAATTTAAAAACATCAGCGATTGGTCAAAAATGAATAATCTATCTTTTATTATTGAAACCTGGAATGTAAAAGAAAAAAATGGTGCAGTTTATATTGAAAATATTAGATTAATAAAATAAAGAAAAGAAGGGAGGAGGGATTAATGCGGATTATCTCAATAACCAACCAAAAGGGAGGCTGTGGTAAGACCACCACTGCAATAAATTTATCTGCCTGCTTATCAGAAAATCAAAGAAGGGTACTGCTTATTGATTTAGACCCCCAAGCACATGCTACCTTGGGACTAGGGATTAAAAGTGAATTAAGTATTTATAATGTTTTATCTAAGATTACTAACTATAAGACTACTTTGGAAAAGATAATTAAAAAGGTAGATGAAAATTTTGACCTTGCTCCTTCAAGTATAGTTTTAAGCACTTTAGAACAAGAGCTTGCCGGGGAGATCGGTAGGGAATCTCGGCTTTGGGAGGTATTAAATGCTTTTTCTGAAAGCTACGATTATATCTTAATTGATTGCCCGCCTAATCTGGGGATATTAACGATTAATGCCATCCGCACTGCTTGCCGGATAATCATTCCTGTAGAACCCAGTAGATTTTCTTTAGAAGGGTTGAATCAGCTCATTGAGATTATTCAGCTGGTAAGGGACAGATTAGACCATAAGGTAGATTACCGTATCCTGATAAATAACTTTGATTCCCGCCTTAGGCATTCCTTTAGGATGTTAGAAAAAATTAAAAGTAAGTTTAAAGATAAAATCTTTGATACCATTATCCATGTAAATGTCAACTTAAAAGAAGCACAAAGTGAAGGAAGGCATATCCTAAGTTATAATAAATATTGCCGGGGAGCTAAGGATTATTATAGTTTATCACGCGAATTAATCATGGATGAGGAACCAACACCAATATTGCCTGAATTGGAAAAAAGAATGAGAAAGATGATTAAAGAAGAAATATCCAAACTTAAAGAGATTAGCTTCTCCCTCTTTGCTCCAGAAGCAAATGAGGTCTACTTAGCAGGTGATTTTAATAACTGGAAGATAGATAAAGATGCCCGCATGCAGCAGATAAATGGAACTTGGATAAAGAAATTAAGGCTTAAGGCAGGTATATACCACTATCGCTTTGTAATTGATGGAAGATGGGTAGAGGATCCCAATAATTCTCTTAAGGAATCCAATCCTTATGGAGGGTTTAATTCCTTAATTGAGGTAAAATAAAAAGGGGGTAAAAATGGCCCTAAAAAAGACTAAATCTCTAAAAAGATCTATTAAAAAAACACTTAAGAAAAAATGCGTAAGAAAAAGGGTAACCAAGAAGCCACTTAGAAAAAAGGTAAAAACAGTTAAGAAACCCCAAGAACCCATAGCAGCTAAAGAAGAGGTAGTAGGGGTGGTGACTCACTATTTTCCTAAGGTAAGGGCGGCGGTAGTAAAACTAAAAGACACTTTATCTATAGGTGATAATATTCACATAAAAGGTCACACTACCGATTTTACCCAACAGGTAACCTCCATCCAGATTAATCATCTTCCCATAAACACCGCCAAAAAAGGTCAAGAGATAGGTCTTTTAGTGGATTCCCGGGTAAGAGAAAAGGACATTGTTTACAGGTTATAATTATGAGTATGTACTCATTATAAATACCGGGTTAAAAAAAGATAAATCTAAGTAAATATGTTTAAGAGAGGAAGGCCTAAGAAATATCGTTTAGTAAAATGTGACCCCAAGATTAGTCAATTTAGCCCCCGAGGAAAGCCGGGCAGACCCGATGAGATAAATTTAGGTGTAGATGAATTCGAGGCAATTAGACTAGCGGATTTTATGGGTTTAACCCAAAAGGAGGCAGCTCAATCCATGCGGATATCCCAACAGACCTTTAGTCGACTCTTAAAAAGAGCCCATAAGCTTATTGCGGAAAGTATTGTCTGCGGAAAGATCCTTAAAATCCAGGGGGGAACCTATGTTATAAGTTCCCGCTTGTAGGATTCCTTGGTTTAATTTTGTTTTCCCTTTTAACTTCCTATAATATATCTTATGTTAACTTAATCTTATTAAGTAAATTTAATTTAATTTATTATATATCAATAACTTATGTTATTAAAATATTTTATTAAAAATTAGAGGAATGAATTTACCTGAATTTACCTTTTCTCTTTGAACTTAACATCTAAAAGCAAAATTTAAGCTTTTCTAACAAATTAAACCTCTGGGCGTATTCTCTTATTTTTTTCTTAGCTGTTGGCTATACTCAGCATATCTTTGGGGGTTAATGCACTTATAAAAAAGTAATCTCCATTTAAGATAATCCTGTTTGCTTAAAGATTTTCTTAGGGCTTCTAATACCTGCCAACGCAGGTTAAGTCTATCTATATAGATACTATCCAGGTTAAGCCCTTTTATTGCCTTAAAAATGGCTTCTAAATTACTGTAGGTATCGGTAAACTCAGGAATCAAGGGGCCTAAAAAAACCCAGGTTTTTATCCTTTTATCCTGGGCTTTTTTTAAGGTATCCAAACGTTCCTGAACGGTTGAGGCATAGGGTTCAAGAACCTTCTGAAGCTCTTTATCTAAAGTAGTAATAGTCATTCCTAAGCATACTGTTTTAAAGCGGGTTAAAACATCAAAATCTCGCTGGATAAGGCTACTTTTGGTAAGGATAGATACCTCAAAACCTGCCTCCAATAGAAGCTTAAGGCAGGCGCGGGAAAGCTTATACCTTGCTTCTAAAGGCTGCCAGCCATCCCCTACCGAACTCATAAATACCTCTTTAGGAGGCTTTATCCTCTCTAACTGTTTCCTCAAGACCTCACAGGCATTTATCTTCACATCCACAAAATCACCCCATTCTTCAGGTCTTTCCTTAAATTTCTTCATATACCGTGCATAGCAGTATAAGCATTTAGGGGTACAACCCACATAACAATTTAATGTAAAATCCCCTAAGGTTGATTTATTAAGAAGGCTCTTGCAGGAAAGCTGGCGGATGGTAAGCATGGGAAGGGATAAAATTAAAAGGATAGGTTTTAGATTATCTGTTTGATGTTTTCTATCTTTACACCCTTCTGTGTAAGATACTCAAAGGCCTTTTTGATCTCTTCTTCATCCTTCTCAATTATCAGGATTGCCCAACCCAAATCCGTAGAAAAAGATGCCTCAAGGATGCTTACCGTAATATTAAACTGCTTGCAAAGATTACAAATTATCGGCTCATCCTTTAATTCAGGCGGAAAGGTTAATTCTGCTTTTATCTTCATATTTCTTTACTTTTAATAAAAATAAACTAACCAGATAAACTAATAGACCTAACCCTAAGGCTATCACTACATAACCTAAGATAACTGGAAAGATTAGCTTAAGAAGGGTTATTTTAAACAACTTCGAAAAAGAAAAATTGTTTAATGCGCTTGACCAATCGCTAAATACCAACCTCCACTCTTTTCCTATTATACCTGCCCCAATCCTAATTGACAACAAAAATATTATTGCGCTTAACCAGGTATTGGTAGAGAGACTTCCTAACAATGCCGCTGCTTTATTTACCTTAAAAACCCAGGCCAAAAATAATGCTGCTATCGGTCCGGTTCCCGGCATTATCCCGCAGAAGACCCCTAAACTTAAACCCCAGGCAATCCTTGCGGGCGTATCATTGATTCTAAACAGCTTAAGATAAATTAACCTAAAAAATGCTATAAACTTATTTCTTCTTTTCTTCATCAATAAGTATCCGCTTAAGAATTTTTCCAGTTGTACTTTTGGGTAATTGGCTTCTAAATTCTACATATTTAGGTATCTTATAAGATGCGAGTCGCTCCCTTAAATAGTGGATGATCTCCTGTTCTGTAGCAGAGGTGCCTTCATGTAAAACCACAAATGCTTTCGGCACCTCTCCTTTATGTATATCAGGTACCCCGATTACCGCTGCCTCTTTTATCTTGGGATTCTGATAAAGTACCTCCTCTATCTCGCGGGGATAAACATTTAATCCCCTTACATTAACCATCTCTTTCTTCCTTCCTACAATATAAACATAGCCTTCCTTATCAAACTTAGCCATATCACCTGTATAAAGCCAACCATCTCTTATTGTCTGGTTAGTCGCCTCCTCCTGTCGATAATAACCTAACATTACATTAGGGCCTCTTACTAAAAGTTCTCCTATCTGATTGGGACCCAGTTCCCTTCCTTTTTCATCTATAATCTTTATCTCTACATTCTTAGATATAGGTAAACCTATAGAACCTGGTTTTCTTTGGCTTTTTAAGGGGTTTAAGGTTACCACAGGCGATGCCTCAGTTAAACCATATCCCTCCAATAATGGTATACGAAATTTTTTCTCAAAAGCTTTAAATGTCTCTACTGGCAATGCCGCTGCGCCTGAAATACATATCCTTACCGGATTAAATAACTTAATTAATGGGCTATTTAAGATCTTGGGTAATTTTATATCTTTTAGAATATTGTATATAGAGGGCACAGCTACAAAGATGTTTACGCGATTTCTTCTAATAGCGCGAATTATCCTTTTGAATGGTCTTACGGTTTTCATTAGAACGATCTTTGCTCCAATCAACAAAGGTAGATTCATACATACGGTTGCAGCAAAGGAATGAAATAGAGGTAAAATACAAATAAACGTATCTTTATGTGTTACTTTAATTGCTCCTGATGAATCAATAGCATTAGAGATAAGGTTATAATGCGAGAGCATCGCACCTTTAGGATAACCGGTAGTTCCTGAAGTATAAAGAATTACTGCTAATTCATGAGGGTTAACATTTATTCTATCAAGGATATTTGGATCGGATTTTTTCAGTTTTTCAAAATTAACAATATGGTCTTTTGTCGAGTGTGTTGAGATAATATACTTTAAAGAATCAAGGCGTAATCTTAATTCCTCCGCCATATCTAGGTAGACCCGCGAGGTAATAATGGCACAGCTCTGACTGTCCTGCAAGATATATTTTGCCTCTTCAATCTTAAACATATAATTTATAGGAACCACTACCGCTGCTGCCTTAAGAATTGCATAGTAACTAATAATAAATTCTGGACAATTATCAAGGAATATCGCCACCCTATCTTGTTTTTTAATCCCCAATTCTAATAAACCCGCTGCGATCCGATCGGTTATCTCATCCAATGTTTTATATTTTATTCTTTTCTGCCCAAAGACAATAGCCACACGATTGGGAAATCTCTCTGCACTTATATTTAATAGCTCTCCTAAATTTCTTGGTATCATTTTTAAAATTTAGTTAAGGGTTAGACATTATTTCCTTTTCTATCTGTTTTATCCTCTCTTCTATTGGTGGATGTGAGCTTAAAAAGACCAGATTAAAATCAGCCCCTTTTAATTCCTTTTCTTTTTTAAGCTTTTCAAAAAATGTGATTAAACCATAAGGATTAAAACCTGCGCGTTTAATATACCTTACTGCTAAACTATCCGCTAATAATTCGTCTTTACGACTATAACCCAGATTTATGACATCAAATATAACATCCATAACATTAAATAATCCCTGTTGGTCAGCAACGCCACTAACAATTCCCATAATTAATTGATAACCTAAACTGGCTTGTAATCTTTTTACACTATGTCTGGCAGCAATATGACCTATCTCATGACCTAAGACACCCGCAAGTTCATCATCGTTGGCGATATCCATAAGGCCAGAGTTAACATAAATAAATCCCCCTGGAATAGCAAAGGCATTAAGCTCTTTATCCTTTACAACCCTGAAATGATAAACTAGGTCCCTTCTATCCGAGACACTTGCTAATTTATTTCCAATATGATTTAACCGCCAAAGTCTATCTGGATCATCTAGAATTTTTAATTTTTTTCTTAGTTGCATATCTAAATTCCTTCCTAAGGACACCTCGCTATCGGTATTAATTAAAATAATCTCATTTTTCCCTGTAGCAGGATTATATACGGTAACACAGCCTGCAAAAAATAAAACAAACAAAATAATAAAAATAAATTTATCCTTTAATCTGCTTAGCATAAATTGTTCTTATTCTGTTAAATATAGCAATGTAGGCATCTGTTTTATAATCGGGATATGTCCAATCCCAGTATCTAAAGCTTTTATCCTGATAAAAAAGGGTTACCTCAGCATAGATACCTTTTTTAAGATAAATCCTGTGCTTATAGTCCTTAGTAGAAGCCAGAACAAGTTTTGTTAAATTAAGATATCCGGGATCAATATTAATTAACCGACGCTGTTTATAAGATAATTTCTGTTCGATTCGATTAGTAATAATTTTTATCTTTGATAGACTTTCAGGATTAATTAATCGTTTAAAGCTTACAAAGTTCCTTCTTAAATCTTTACCAAATTCCTTTTCATAATAATCTGTATGGGTAAATGGTAAAATTTCACTTTTAAAATCTATCTTACCAAAGTGTCTCTCTAAGATAGTAATTGCTTTCTCTAATACCTTGTTTTCTTTAAAGATAAATCCGGTGATTAGCTTTACCAATTGAGGTTTATGGATTGAACCCATCTTACCTTTTGTGACAGAAATATATTATATTTAATCGGCAGGATAACCAATAGGTAATACTAAAAGCGGTGTATACTCTGGTTTTAAATTCAATACCTTTTTAACCTCTTCATCAAAAAAAGCACCAACCTCTACTGTACCCAAGCCAAGCCCGATTACCGCCAGATAGGTATTTTGGCCGGCATGTCCTGCTTCCATATAAACATATCGCTCTGCCCTTTTTCCATAACGAATTGCTGTACGTTGAAATTCTGCAATAATTACTAAACTTACAGGGGCATCCTTAATGAAAGTTTGACCTAAACATGCAGAGGCTAATTTTTCTCTTCTATCTTCCGGTATAATTATTTCTAAAGCGTGTTCATCGATTAGATAATGATAGATTCCTTCTTTTAAACCAATTACTGTATTTTTACCTACTACTAAATATAGTTCTAAAGGATAGGTTGCTCCTGCAGAAGGGATAGTACGGGTTGGACTGGTTAAGGTATCACATTTTTTCCCACCGGCTGCCCAAAGTATAGTAGCAATGAGGCTTAAATCTATTTTATCTTTCTTAAAATTTCGACAGGAATATCTTTTCTCTAACAATTCCTGAAGGGTTTCTGTCTTTAAAATTGGAGGACTTAATTTAATCTTCATTTTTTCTTGGGCATAGAGATTAAAACCTATAAAGAAGATAAAGACAAGAAAAAACTTACGCATAAAAATATGGATAGCTTACTTGGGTAAGAACTGACTTATATATTTAAAAATTTTATTCTTCTGGTTTTCAGTAATCTCATTAAAAAAGATAGCAATGTTAAAACCTTGGGCCTGGTCTTCAGTCCTGACTACTACGCCTTTACATTCTACTATGCAATTATTATCCCTTGTATCGGAGATAGGTAGGTTTAGTCTTACCAAGATCTTAGTAAAAGGAGGGATATATCTATCTACATGACAATAAGCACCAATACAACTTATGTCCTTCGTTGTTGTTGAAATATCATAACCATTAATCGCTAAATTTAGAGGAAGGACTTGCTTTACCCTGGGATATCTTCTTTTTTCTATATATATTTTTGGATTCATTTATTGGCTTGTTCTTTTATCTTCTTATGCCAGCATTTCTTACTGCAATAATATTTTCCATCACGATAATACCGTTTAATCTTCTTTAATGGCTTACCACAACCTAAACAATTTGTTTGTTTTTCTACCTCTGCCATTGGTTTATCTTTTTTAAATGGATGCTTTGTAATTCAAGGAAATCACTTATACTTTTGTTTGCTTTTAAATCTAGATTTCGAAATTCTACACCGAATCGGTATCTATCTGAATAGGGAACTAATTGGACCCAAACAATTTTACCTAATACCTCTATATAACTTAAGAAAACATTAAATCCTAACTTTATCACCGTACCCGTCGGAATAAATTCTTCGTTTATAAATCCTATCCCCCCTAAACTGATATCCTCGGTAATAGTATTTTTTAAAACACCTAATCCTAAAACCTGGTAACGTAAAGGTTGCTTAAAATTAACCCGTAAAAAACGCCTTCTTTCCTTAGGTATAATAGCCATCCGCACCTGTTTTTAAAAAGGAGCCGTGGCTATTTCTCCTTGTAAAGGAATATAACATATAAATTTTGTTATGTCAATATCTTATGATAAATATTTTTTTATTGCCTCTGAGATTAATCTAAGGGGTATATCCTCTACTATCCTTGCCTTGCCAATCTCTTGAATAAGAGCAAATCTATTTCTAAATCCCTTAAATTTTTTATCCTTATAATGGGCTTTTATAATCTGACTAAAACTTAATCTTTCTATGCGGGTAGGTAAACCTACCCTTTTGATAAGGGTTTCAATTCTTATTAGATCAGTTTTTTTAAGATAGTTTAATCTATAACTTAGATAGCTTTCTACCAGGAGACCCAAGGCAACTGCTTGACCATGATTATATCTTTTATATTCACCTGCAGTTTCAATGGCATGCCCAATAGTATGCCCGAAATTTAAGATTGTCCTTAAGCCTTTTTCCTCACGTTCGTCCTTCTCTACAATCTCAGCCTTTATTTTACTACAATGTCTTACAATATAATCAATCACAGGTAAATGTAGATTAAGGATATCCTCAAAATTTTTCTCAAGATAAACAAAAAATTTTTTATCTTTTATCAATCCATATTTGATTACCTCAGCTAAACCAATTTTTATCTGTTCCTTATTCAGTGTCTTAAGTAAGTCAATATCACTAACTACCAGACGGGGTTGATAAAAGGTACCTAAAAGGTTCTTCCCTTCTTTTAAATCTATGCCCGTCTTACCACCGATACTAGAATCTACCTGCGCTAATAATGTAGTGGGAATCTGAATATAGGGAATCCCGCGTTTATAGATGGAGGCGACAAATCCTGCTAAATCCCCAATCACACCTCCTCCCAAAGCAACAATAAATATATTTCTTTTGCAATCATAATTCACCAGATCTTTAATAATTAAGGAGACTGTTCTTAAGGATTTACTTTTTTCTGTATCGGCAACTATCTTAAAACAAAAACCAAAGCCAGATGTCTTTAAACTTTTCTCTATCAGCTTACCATAAATTTTTTTTATTAATGAATTGGTAATTATATAGGCATTCCTACCTATATTTAGTTTTTTTAGCCAGTTCCCTAATCGATCTATAATTCCTGCTCCCACAATTATTTTATATGTATTTTTATACAAATTAAGTTTTATAACCTGCATATGTTTTAAAAGGTAATTCTTAGAAATCCTATAATTATTCTTACTATTGGCCAAAGAATAATATCAAATATTCCCAGAAAGAACATTAACATTATAATAAAAAAACCGTAAGGCTCAATACGAATATACTTATTAACAAATTCAGGAGGTAAAATTCCTATTAATATGCGTGAGCCATCCAAAGGTGGGATGGGTAAAAGATTAAACACGCATAAAACCACATTAATTAATATTAACCGAAAAAAAATAAAAGTAAATCTTGGGATAAATGGAATTATAAATAATCGAATTAAAAAAGTCATCAGAAAAGCAAAGATAAGATTTGCCAGTGGCCCACTTAGCCCAACCCAAATAAGATCTCTTTTTGGATTTCTTAATGCCCAATAGTTTATGGGTACAGGTTTAGCTGATCCAAAAACAAATCGACCACCGCTGGCAATAAATATAAATAAAGGAAGAAGCACTGTTCCTATGAGGTCGATATGGGCAAAGGGATTAAGGGTCAATCTACCCGAGTATCTTGCAGTATGATCGCCTAATTTATCAGCCATCCAACCGTGAGCAAATTCATGTATACTCATCGCAACCATTAAAAAACCAAATGATATCAAAAGTTCAATTATATTCAATTTATAACCTCTCTATCTTTAATACCTCAACTAGGGTATAATTGGACTTCTCTTCTATTAACCTGGCATTAACCCTTACCTTAAGATAATCCATAGTTTCAAAAACCTCGGGATCGCCTTTTAAAAGAAATATCTTTTTCTGGTCAGTAATTAGTTTGTGAGTAGCAATGTTCTTAATAACCTTTGGCTTTAAGAGGCCTTCTATTACTAAGACTGCTGTTTGTTCTTCAATCGCTAATCGGGTTTCTTCCTCGATTGGCTTAACTTCCTCCGCCTCCTGAGTCTCTTTAATCTCAGGTTGTACCACTACCTCCACTATTACCGGAATAATCTTTTTAACAAATTTCTTATGTATCCATCCATAACATGAATCTAAAGGCTTGATTTTATACCATTCTTCTGACTCACCTACAATAGTTACCAATTCTTCTTTATTAGCCTTTCCAATTATAGGAAATGACACATCCGGTCCTAGACGTATATTTACTTTATCAGCTTTTACTTTTGCAGTCTTATCATCAATTTTAATAATCAGATTCTTCTTTACAAAAGCAGGCACATATTTAGGTAATCTTATCTTATACCATTCATAAGCCTCAGAGATCACTTCTAAAGATTCTCCTTTTTTAATATTACATATTACTGGAGAGTTGACCGTTGAATCAGAACGTATATTTATTTCGTCAGCAATAGATTCTGCTTGAAAAGGGAAAGGATCATCAGCATTAGAAATTTTAGCAATCCAGATAAAAATAAAAAATACCCCTATAATTATCTTTATCTTTCTCATAATCAAATCCTTCTTTTGTTTATTTTTTTGCCTGATCTTTACTAACCGGGCTGGCAATGGAGGATTGTTCTTTGGTTTCAGCTGCCTCAGATGTTGCTTGAGTAGCTTCGGCTGCTTCCTTTGGCCTTTCCTTCTTTACTTTAATCTTCACCGTCTTAATCTTAGGTAGGCCAAATACTGAATCGCCTTCTTTCCAGAGACCTTTTTCCATCATAATCTTTAAACGTTCAATCCGTTTCAATACAGAACGGGATTTCTTATCTTTATCTGAAAAACTTAAAGATGGATGGATCGACATTTATAACCTCCTTATAAAACAATCTCGATAATGCTTTTTAAGTTCTGTCAATAATATTGCAGCTTTTTGTTTATCTGAAAAACTACCCACACATACTATAGTATATTCTCCTTTAGATAAAACCAATGTATCAAAACCTTTCTTCTTTAATGCTTCAGCTTCCTTTCGGGCAAATTCCAGGGTTTTAAAGGAAGCAACCTGAATTGTATAATTATTGCGCGACTCTTTAATAAATTCCTTTTTTGTCTCTTCTACCAAAAACTCTTGAAGATTAGTTGCGGGTTGCATAGAAATAGCTGATTTCCCCTCTTGAATTAATGATTTTGAAGCCAAATCAAGTTCAGTATTTGTTTTAATAAGAAGGCTTCTTTTACCTTTTTCTACGCCTAAAGAAAAGCAAACTACCCCGGTAACTATAAAGCCGATAATCATTAAGATTATCCTTTCATAATTATAAAGATAGATAAAGCTGAAACGCGAAATCTGTCTTCTCGATTCAGTATTGACTCTATTCTTAGAAAATAATTCCAGTTGAGTATATCTTTCCATTTTATAATATTTTAAATTTCTATCGGTCCAGTTGCAAGTATTTTTTGGGATTAATCTTCTTAGTTACCCTTAAGAATGCCTCTACAACTTTTGGGTCAAACTGGGTACCTGCCTTACTTTTAATTTCCTTTATCGCAGAGTTTATATCCATTCTTTCCCGATAAGGTCTACCGTAGACCATTGCTTCAAAGGCATCAGCTACTGCCATAATCCGTGCTCCTTGCGGAATTTGACCTTTCTTTAATTTTGATGGATAACCTGTGCCATCATATTTTTCATGATGATGCATTATTATTGGAATAACAGGTTTTAGAATTTGCAGGTGCCTTAAAATCTGTGCTCCTTTAATAGGGTGTCGTTTAATAATATCGAATTCTTTGCGAGTAAGTCGAGTTGTTTTTGTAAGTATTTCGAGCGGTATATCAACCTTTCCTGCATCATGTAAAAGACTGGCAAATTTAAGACTCTCAATCTGCCTCTCATCCAGATGCATCTCTTCAGCAATTGCAGTTACAAGACGACTGAAATACGGAGAATGTGTATATTCTTGAGGAACGCGCATATCCAATAATGTGACTAAAGATTTTATACTACCCAGAACGATCTTCTGTTGTTCCTCGTAAAGCTGTAAATTTCTCAAACCTATTACTGCTTGCTCTATTACTGTTGTAAACATCTCTTGTTCAAATCTATCAAACAAAGACATGGTCTTTTTTCGTTTTATAATAATTAACCCTATAATATCTTCAGCTATTAAGGGCATAGCCAATAGATGATTATTTCCTACAAAATCCGCTGTCTTAATTATCCTTTTCTCTAATCTACCGGATATCTTTTCTTTTTTTTCAATAAGCAATCTTTTTCTGTCGGTTATTAAACATTTAAACATAGAATATTTTTTTGTATTATCTAATAGGATAATCAAGCAATAATGCACATTAAAAATCTGGCAGATAAGTTTTGCTAAACGAAGAATAAGATCTCTAACCTCAAAGGTAGAATTAACTAACCTGAAGATACTATGTATAGCAGAGATCAAAGTTTTATACCTTTTCGTATGGATCGAATAATTTCTTGTACTCATCTAAGGCATACCTATCAGTCATACCTGCAATATAATCGCAGATTACCCTTCTTTTACCATCCTTGGGTATCCTTGTCTGTATATGAGATGGAAGACTTTCGGGTTTTTCTAGATATAGATTAAATAATTCCTTTATAAAATGTTTTGCTTTATTACTCATTCTCATTACCCGATAATGACGGTATAATTTTTCCATTAAGAATGTACGCAATGGTTTTCTTAACAAATCCATCTCTTTGCTAAACGAAACTATCTTTTTATCTAATTTTTTTACATCCAAATAAGACTTAATTTTAAACTTATCTAAATTCTTTTGTGTCTGTTTAATCAAATCTGTAACCTGCATATCAATCAATGATCTAATAATTAAATATTTTCTTTTTTCTTTATCTATTTTACCATATCTTTTAGAAATATTCCTTAAGATATTATTCCAAATAGGAATATTTTCTAAATCAGATTCTTTTATTAAGCCCGAGGTAAGCCCATCATCAAGATCATGATTATCATAAGCTATCTCATCAGCAACATCCACAATCTGGGTCTCTAAGGTAGGCATCTCATTAGGCAATAATTCTTTAACGCAACCAGCGCGATCAAAACTTGAGGAATGTTTCACAATTCCTTCTCTTACCTCCCAAGTTAGATTTAAACCAGGAAAATCCGGATAACGCTCCTCCAAAACATCTACTACCCTTAAACCTTGAAGATTATGATTAAAACCGCCAAATCTTTTCATCAAATCGTTTAATACCTCCTCACCTGCATGTCCAAAAGGAGTATGTCCTAAATCATGCGCAAGAGCAATTGCCTCAGTAAGATCAATATTTACCCTCAAGGCATAGGCAATGGTTCTTGCTATCTGGGATACCTCTAAGGTATGGGTTAAGCGAGTACGATAGTAATCTCCTTCATGATTTACAAATACCTGGGTTTTGTATTCTAATCTTCTGAAAGCAGCGGAATGGATAATTCTATCTCGGTCGCGTTGATACTCGGATCTATAAGAATGAGAGAGCTCTTTATAGAGCCTGCCCCGGCTGACCGAATCCCTCATTGCATAGGGCGCTAAGAAACTATCCTGAAAATCCTTAATCGTCTTTTGATTTAGCATTTTTTAACTGGCGATATAATTCATCTAAAGACTGGGATATAACCTTTGTTTCATATATAACAGGCATAAAATTTGTATCACCTAACCAACGTGGAACAATATGAATATGTAAATGTCCGGCTATTCCTGCACCTGCTACCTTTGAAATATTTATACCTATGTTATAACCATCTGGTTTTAATACCTTATCTATTAATCTTGTCAGTTTATTTAAAGATTTAAATAAATCTATGAATTCAACCTTCTTTAGCTGGGAAGGCTTATTAATATGTCTTATAGGCGATAATATCACATGACCATTATTATAGGGAAAGATATTTAATATTGCTAAAGAATATTTGGTTTTAAAGATGACATAACCTTTTTTGGGATTCTTTATACTTTGACAGAATATACATTTTTTGTTTTGTTTATTTTGTTTTATATATCCAATTCTCCAGGGAGCCCAAAGTCTATCCATTTTTATTAGATCCTATCTTTATAATCCTTGCTTCTATCTTATCATTTATTTCAATTATTCCAAAAGAATTAAAGGGTGCAAAGATTGTATCAGTGACACTACCTGGATTAAAATATAAGATATTATCAATCTTTTTGTTATATGGTCTATGGGAATGACCAAAGATTATCAAGTCAACCTTATCCTTTTTAAACTCTTTATGCATTAACATAATTAGATTATCGGGATGACCAAATCCATGCATAATTCCTATTTTATATTTTCCTATTTTAACGATCTCTTTCTCAGGTAATTTAGACCTTACCTCAAAGGAATCCATATTCCCCCAGACTGCTTTTACATTCGGACAGATAGTTTTTAACTGTTCAAGTACATCTAATGCTACAAGGTCACCTGTATGAATAATCATATCTACAGTTTTAAATGCCTCCAAAACTTCTAAAGGTATCCTACCTGCACGATCAGGAATATGTGTATCTCCAATTACCCCTATCTTCATTTTTTATATAATAATGCGTGGTTTATAAAATATATCAAAAAGTTGATTTAGGTTTTCTAGGTTCAAAGTCAAGATCTTTTCTTCCAATGCTCTTAATTGAGCATTGGTATCTATATCCTGAAGGGTAATAATGATCTTTTTATCAAGTTTGCGACGATATCTCTTACATTCATTAACAAATTCAACAATATCATCTTCAGTAAGTAAATCCTGTTTAAGTGCTAATATCCATAAACTCTCATTTGATCTACATATTAGACCATTCTTAAAATTTCTACAATTAAATTCTAATGGTTTTATCTCTCTAAAATGAGAAAGCTTTAATTTTTTTCTTCCTATCTGAAGTCTTTCATTTTCAAAAAGATGTAACAATTCTATAAGCCTCTCCGTAACCGACTTCTGGGAATTAAAGAGAAATTCTTTAATAAGAGTCTCAATGTAATTTCTAAATAAATCTCTTTGATTTTTAGCATCAAAGGTTAAAGAGTGTTGTTTTGCCTGATAAACAAATCTTAACCAAAAACTAAATACGCGATCATTAATCTTTAAAAAATCCCCATTTTTGGTTATTATGTCAAGTTCTAATAGACGATTTATTATTAGAGATAACTGCTTGTTTTGTTTATGAAGTATTCGGGAGATATCTTTAATTTTATTATGCCCGCTTGCGATTAAATATAGAATCATCATATAATCATGATGATAAGGATTATCTAAGAGACGTTTTAAATAACTAGAAAACCTTTGATTTAAAATGCCTAGGGGTTCAAAAAGTAGATTCTCTAATATATCTACGAGGTTGGTCTCCTTTGTTTTTAAGACTGCTTCGGTAATCAACTCTAGATATAAAGGCCATCCTCCTGTAAAATGAACAATAAAATTCCTTAAGCCTAGATCTAGATTAAATCCATTTAATCTATTTTCTATAAACTCCTCACTTGTTTTTATATCAAATGGCTCAACAGAGATTATTTGAAAATTACCAAATAATAATGAGAGGTGTTTGGAGAGTATAAGTTGTGCTTTAAACTTCTGAGAACTTATAATTATGTATAAAGTATTTTTCTGAGAAATTAATAATTTTGACCACTCCCGATAAAGATTCTTTATCCCTATGCTTTCTAAATTATGAAATTCATCCCATATTATTATACAGAATTTACCCGATTCCTCGTGAATTAATTCACATAAAGAGAGTAACTCACTAAAAATATCTTCGGTTTTTCTTCTTTCCAAAGCATTCAGTATTAATCTTATTTTCTCGGTGGTCTTGGGTATATACTTTTCCGATTTTTTTATTAAGAAATCTAAATCCTCTTTTAATGAAGTATCACTATTAATTAAGAAATTATAAAGTAATACCCCTATAAATCTTTTGACAAAGGTTGATATCGTTTCTGATCTTATCTCAAGGTACAATATGATTATATAATTATCGTAAAACTGGTTGATTAATTTAAATATTAAGGATGTCTTACCAATTAGTTCATCCCCAATAATAGCTATATTTTGACGATAACCGTATTTTAAATCACTTATTCGCTTTTTTAGAATCTCCAAGTGATTTTCTCGGTCAAAAAACTTATCCTTTAACATGGCTTAATGTGGAAGATAAAAATAAGGATCTTGAGGAATATGCCCTTTTCTTATTTGAAAATGTAAGTATGATTTATTATGCACGTTTTCAATCTTAGCAATGGGCATTCCTCTATAAACAATATCTCCCGGTTTAACAAGGTTATGGGAAATCCTTGCATAAATACTAAATAATCCATCATCATGGTCGATAATAATTGTGTTACCATAGCCTTTAAAATTCTCAGCATAAAAAATCACCTTCCCACTTCGGGAAGCCAAAACATTCTGGGAACTATAAGGTTGAATATTTATTCCTTTACTAATCATATTATCAAATGTTTGACCAAAATTAGTAATTACTTTGCCTTGAATCGGCCAAATAAAATCTTCATATTTACTAAAATACTGAGGCCGGGGTTTCTCCGGCATCTGAGGAATAAATATAAGCTGTCCTATCTCTATCTGTCTGGGATCAGCAATACGATTGATCTTGATAATTTCTTCTAAGTCAACATTATAAAGTTTAGATATCCTCCAAAGGGTTTGTCCTTTCTCTACTCGATGGTAAAAACCTACACCCGGATATTGAGATGGCCTTGGGAGAGTAACCGTGGGTGTAGTAGCACATCCTGAAAAACCTAAAACTCCTATTTTAATAACTAAGATAATCACTAAAATTTTTTTGTTAAATATTGACATCTTTAAAATAATTTTCAGAAGCGAGCGAGGGGAATCGAACCCCCATATCCAGCTTGGGAAGCTGGTGTTCTACCACTGAACTACGCTCGCAAATTCTGTTTACTCATACATTCCTGCATCAATTTAATAGAACAATACCTACCGCACATAGTACAGACATCTGTTAAATCAGGTTTAGAGGAGATTCTATAATATCTGGCTTTGGTTGGATCGATAGCTAAATCTATCTGGGTTTTCCAATCCTGCTTTCTCCTTGCCTCAGAAATCCTCCTATCCCAGAGTAAAGCCCGTCTTAAACCCTTTGCAATATCTGCCGCATGAGCAGCAATCTTTGCTGCAATAACCCCCTCCTTTACATCTTCAATAGAAGGATGCCTTAAATGCTCAGAAGGGGTCACATAGCATAAAAAATCTGCACCATAAAATGCGGCTAAAGCCCCTCCAATAGAAGCATTAATATGATCATAACCGCAAGCCACATCAGTAACCAAAGGACCTAAAACATAAAAAGGAGCACCGTGACAGATCTTCTTCTCTAAAACAATGTTTTCTCTTATCTGTTCCAAAGAAATATGTCCTGGCCCTTCAATTATAACTTGAACATTTCTTTCTTTAGCCCTTAAGGCCAGATCTCCTAATATCTTAAGTTCATGAATCTGAGCTTTATCTGTGCCATCTAAAATTGAACCAGGCCTTAGACCATCTCCTAAACTAATGGTAACGTCATAGGTATAAGCGATATCAAGAATCCGGTCAAAGTATTCATAAAAAGGATTTTCTTTTTTATGACACATCATCCATCTTGCTAAGATTGCGCCGCCTCGAGAAACTATCCCCATTAATCTCTTTGTTTTTTGTAAGGTCTTAAGACTACTCTGGGTAACCCCTGCATGGATAGTAAAGAAATCTACTCCATCTTTAGCCTGGGTTTCCAAGGTAGTTAATATATCAGAAAGATTAAATTCTAAAAAGTCATTTTTATCCCTTTGGGCATTAACTGCTATCTCGTAGATAGGCACAGTTCCTACTGGTATAGTTGAATGTTTAATTATTGCTTTTCTTATTTTTCTTAAGTCTCCTCCTACACTTAAATCCATAACCGTATCAGCACCATAGTCTATAGCAATCTTTAGTTTCTCTAATTCATCTTTAATCTGTGATCTATCTGTGGAGGTACCTATATTAGCATTAACCTTTGTACGCAGCCCCAGGCCTATACCACATGGTTTTTTAACCGAATGATTTCTATTTGAAGGTATCACTATCTTTCCTTCTTTTATGCGTTTTAAGAATAAAGATGGACTTATTTCTTCTTCTTTAGCAATCTTAAACATAAGTTTAGTTAATCTGTTTTTCTTAGCACATTCTAATTGAGTCATAAGTGAAGTAGCATCCTCTTTTCTATTTCATAAATAGCGTATCTTATTTTTTTAAACCTTAAAGGTATATCTTTGTTTATAAGCTTAGAAAATTCTTCAAGAACTCTTATTGACTCCTTTGCCCTCTGTATGTTGGCAAAAAAGACATCGTTGATATCTTTTCTTCTTAATTCATATGTATGAATATCCTTACCAATATCTTTTAAACTTTCTCTCTCGCTGATTAATACTTTAGACTGCGGAAGGTCTTTAGTTAAAGTGTCGATCTTATGTCTTAATCTTCGAAAGCCAAAGACTAAGCTACGATTATTTAGAATAAACCTTGCTATCTCTTCGCAAACCCTTAAACCTTCTTTAGCGCGGTTTATATTTGCATCAATTATTCTATTTATTTTCTTGAAATCTCTTGGCAATTTTTTTTATTAAATTAGTTGTAGAAAGTCCTTTTACTAACCTAACAGTTTCCACCTTCCCGCCATAACTTAAAACAAAATCTCTACCTACAATCCTATTTTTATCCCAATCCGCACCTTTAATCAATATATTTGGTTTTAAAGCTGTTATAACCTTTAAAGGGGTCTCTTCTTTAAATAAAATTACATAATCTACACTTTCTAGACCGGCAACAGTCATCAGTCTATTTTTTTCATTTATCACTGGTCTATTTTTACCTTTAATTCTTCTTACTGAATTATCGCTATTTATAGCTACTACTAAAATATCTCCTTTCTTTTTAGCTTCTTCAAGATACTTTACATGCCCGTAGTGCAACAAATCAAAACAGCCATTAGTAAAGACAATCTTCTTACCTTTATTTTTTAAATCTAAAATTATTTTTCTTAATTCCTTTAGATTTTTAATCTTCTGTTCTATCATAACTTATGAAAAGAGGTTCTCTTCTACTATGTCACAAAGGATGTGGCCAATGGTAATATGGGTTTCCTGAATCCGGGCGGTCACTGAAGAAGGAACGATGAAGGAAATATCCGCAAGCTTTGCTATTTCCCCTCCATCACCCCCTGTAAGGGCGATGGTTTTTATTCCCATCTTCTTTGCCTGTTTAATTCCTAAAACTACATTCTTTGCCTTTCCACTCGTAGAGATACCAATAGCTAAATCATTTTTGTTTCCCAAGGCTTCGATCTGTTTGGCAAAGACAGTCTCGTAACCATAATCATTTGCCAAGGAGGTTAAGATAGAGGTATTACCCGTAAGAGCAATTGCTGGTAAGGGGTGTCTTTCTTTCTGAAACCTCCCTACTAATTCAGCAGCAATATGTTGGCTGTCGCTTGCCGAACCGCCGTTACCGAAAAGAATTACCTTACCACCTTTCCTTAAACAATCAATCATAGCCTCAGCTATTTCTACAATCTGGGTTACCGCGTTCCTAAGAACCTCTTCCTTAACTTGAATACTCTGTAAAAGTAAATCCTTAATCTTATCTCTCATTTTTACCACATCCTTTAACCGAAGAATTCTTTAGCAATATCATAAAGTTCCATATCCACTGTTTTTAAAACCTCAATTGCCTTTTCAATAGGTATATCTATAATCTTTGTGCCTGATAATGCTACCATTCTTCCAAACTTTTTATTTTTTACTAACTCTACTGCCTTTACCCCAAACCTTGTGCCAAGAATTCTATCAAAAGCAGTAGGTGAGCCACCTCTTTGAATATGTCCTAAAACACTCACGCGGGTTTCAAAGCCTGTTCTTTTTTCTATCTCCTGAGCTAATATCTCACCGATTCCTCCTAATCTTACATGCCCAAATTCATCGAGTTTCTGTTCTTTAGTAACCATTGTGCCTTCTTTAAATTGTGCACCTTCTGCTACTACTACAATACTAAATGTTTTACCCCGCGCGTGTCTTTTTCTTATCAAACTACATACCTGCTCAATATCAATGGGTAATTCAGGAATTAAGATTATATCTGCTCCTCCCGCGATACCTGCCTCCACAGCAATCCAACCCGCATGCCTGCCCATTACCTCAACCACAATTATTCGGTGATGGCTTTCAGCAGTGGTATGCAAACGGTCAATGCACTCCATAGCTATATTTATTGCGGTATCAAAACCAAAGGTATAATCAGTACAAGAAAGGTCATTATCAATTGTCTTAGGAACTCCCACTATATTAGTTATCCCATCTTTAATCAATTTAGCAGCTACACCTAAAGTATCTTCTCCACCCACAGCAATTAGAGCATCCAAGCCAAGTTTAGCATAATTATCCCTGATCTTCTCTATGCCGCCTTCTTTTTTATAAGGATTGGTCCGGCTAGTGCCTAAAATTGTGCCTCCTTTGGGTAATATTCCTGAGACAGTATCCAAATTTAAAGGCATGATATCGTTTTCCATCAGTCCTTTCCAGCCATTTTTAATTCCTATAATTTGATAACCTTCGTTTATGCCCTTCCTTACCACCGCCCTGATAACTGGATTTAAACCAGGACAATCTCCTCCGCCTGTAAGTATTGCTATTTTTGACATAATCTTACCTCCTTCTTTTAGTTTTATATCAGCCTACCATATCCACTAAACGGTATTGTTGGCTGTTCTTCCTTTGCTTCCTTTTTCTTTTTTTCTTTATCTTCGCTTAGACTAATCTTTACCACATGGGTTCTAATGTATATTTGTTCTTCAATAGGCAAAATACCTAATATCTTGGAACGCACCAGCTCCTGCAGTCTGGCAGTAAGATCATAGATATTTGCCTCGCTTTGTAAAATTATCTTAAGTTCAACAACGATTCCTTTTTTAGTAACAATTACATTTGGACGCAATTCCCTTATTTCCGGTATCGTGCTTTCTAAGCGCTTTATTAAATCTTCTATTAAGGTTAAGGCAACAGTTACCCTTCCCGAATCAGTATTAAATGCAATAGTTTTTTCATGGTAAAATCTTCCTAAGATTATTTGAGCAAAATAAAAACTGACCAAAACTAATAACAAACCACCTAGACTAATTACAATTCCTGCGCTACGGTTAGATTGAAGATAATTACTAATTAGATTGCTAACTAAATTGTTTAAGCCTTGGGGTTGCAATAAATTAAAAAATAATGCCATTCCTAAAAATATTAAACCAAGCCCTACCAGTATTAAGATTCCTGCATAAAATGTTACTCCTAATATTGTAAAAAATCGCATTATTCCTCCTCTTTGTTATTATTCTTCCGTTTTTGGTTCCTCTTTAAGCATCTCTTGGATAAAATGAGTAGAAACCTGTCCTTTTTGAAATAAAGGATCTTCTAATAAGCGGATATGAAAAGGTATGGTTGTCTTTATAGGAGCAATAATAAATTCACTTAATGCGCGGTGCATAACCCGAATTGTCTCTTGTCGATCTCTACCGCAGGCGATAACTTTAGCCAATAAAGAATCATAAAATGGAGGTACTTCATATCCTTGATAAATATGAGTATCTAATCGCACTCCTGGCCCACCCGGTAGATTAAGAATCTCTATTTTACCTGGCGAAGGCATAAAGTTATTCTCGGGATTTTCGGCATTTATACGACATTCAATTGCTGAACCTTTTATCTGAATGTCATCTTGTTGAATATTTAACTTCTCACCCGCAGCAATCTGAATCTGTTTTTTTATCAAATCTATACCAGTTACCATCTCAGTTATAGGATGTTCAACCTGAATACGAGTATTCATCTCCATAAAATAAAAATTATTCTTCTGATCTAATAAAAACTCAATTGTGCCTGCGCTTACATAATTTATTGCTTTAGCTGCTTTGACCGCAAGTTCACCTAAATGCTTACGCAATTTGTTATTTACTATAGGCGAAGGAGATTCCTCCAACAGCTTTTGGTGTCTTCGTTGAATACTACAGTCCCTTTCTCCCAGATATACAATATGACCATATTTATCCGCTAATACCTGTATCTCTATATGTCGTGGCTTCTCAATATATTTTTCAATATAAACTGCAGAATTTCCAAAATTAGCTTCTGCCTCTGCCTGGGCGGTCATAAAACTGGATACCAATCTTATATCGTTATGACATATCCGCATTCCCTTTCCACCGCCACCTGCCGAAGCTTTTATGATTACCGGATATCCTATCTTCCTTGCCACTTTAATTGCCTCATCTTTATTTTTAACAATCGAGGTGCTACCCGGGATAATGGGTAACCCTGCTTTCTGCATTACATTACGCGCTGCCATCTTATCACCCATAAGCCGGATATTCTCTGAGGTAGGACCGATAAAGGTTATCTTACAGGACTCACATATTTCCGCAAAATGAGGATTCTCAGCTAAAAAACCATAACCCGGATGGATTGCCTCTACATCCGTGATCTCAGCAGCGCTAATAATTGCAGGGATATTTAAGTAACTTTCACTACTGTGTGCTCTACCAATGCATATAGCCTCATCAGCAAAACGCACATGGAGACAATCCCGGTCAGCTTCGGAATAGACTGCTACCGTACGTATTCCTAATTCCTTACAGGCGCGAATAACCCTAAGTGCAATCTCACCTCGATTAGCAATAAGAATCTTGGAAAACATCCTATAATTTTAGAGGGGCTCCACAAGAAACATCGGTTGTCCAAATTCTACTGGTTCAGCATTATCGACAAGAATTTCTAAGATTTTACCTTTTATCTCGGATTTTATTTCATTCATTAACTTCATCGCTTCAATAATACAGATAACTTGACCAACCTCGATTATCTGACCCACCTCCACATACGGAGGTGCCTCAGGAGAAGATGCACGATAAAAGGTTCCTACCATCGGTGCCTTTATCTCCACTGTGCGAAGAGAAGAAGGGGCTGATATATTCTGCGATATTGATTCCGCAGACTCAGTCTTTGTAATCTTTTCTTTCTCTACTACCACAGGTCCTAAAAAAGGTTCTGTTGAAGAGGTTGTCTTCTTTAAACGAATACGCATTCCATTCTTTTCTATCTCTAGTTCTATAAGACCATTTTCATTCATCAGATTTATCATCTCTTTGATCTCTTTAATATTCATTTTTTCTTCCTCTTTTTAACCTACTCTTTCAATATATTCATCAGTGCGAGTATCTACCTTTATCTTATCTCCAACATTAATAAAAAGGGGGACCTGAATAATTGCTCCTGTTTCAATCTTTGCGGGTTTTGTACCACTTTTTGCGGTATCACCCTTTACTCCCGGCTCAGTATGGATAACCTCAAATTCAATAAAATTAGGTAAGCTTATATTTAAAATCTGATGTTTATAAAAATAACCCGTGACTTCCAGATTATCTTTTAAAAACTTCTTTTTTTCTTGAAGTATATCATCAGAAAGCACAATCTCCTCAAAGTTCTCCTGATCCATAAAATGATAGGCTTTACCTGAAGAATATAAATATTGCAACCTTCTTTCTTCTACAAATGCAGGCTCTATCTTATCCTCTCCCCTAAAGGTCATCTCTTGAATATTATTATTTTTTAAATTTCTTAATTTAACCCGGACAAACGCTGCGCCTTTACCTGGCTTAACATGCTGGGCTTCAATAACCATAAATACCTCATTATCCACTAAAATAGTTAAGCCGGGTTTTATTTCATTTATGGAGAGCGCCACTTAAAACCTCACTTCCTTTCTTGGTTACCAATACCATATCCTCAATTCGGATGCCAAACCTGCCGGGTAAATAAATTCCTGGTTCTACTGTAAATACCATACCCTCAATAAGTTCGCCTTCTTCGCTCTTAGATATATGTGGTTGTTCATGAACCTCAAGTCCTATTCCGTGACCTAAATTATGACTAAAAAACCCGCCGTATCCTCTGTAAGTTATATATTGGCGGGCAACCTTATCTATCTTATTTATTAAAATACCGGTTTTAATCTTATCTATTGCCCTTCTCTGAGAATCCAGAACAATTTTATAAATATTTCTTTCAAAAGAAGTTATTTTATCGGAAAAAAACACTCTTGTCAAGTCAGATTTATACCCCATATAATCTACACCCATATCAATTAAGACTATCTCTCCTTTTTTAATTTTTTTATGAGAACTAATATGATGGGGGAAGCTCGAATTTGGTCCCGAAGCAACAATTATATCGAAGGCATGTGAATCAGCGCCATTATATCTGATAAAATGTTGTAGTTCAGCTACTATCTCAATCTCAGATTTACCAACTAAATTAAGATTATAGATAAAATCAAATGCCAAGCTAGTTATATGGATAGCTTTTTTTATCTTATCTAATTCATTCTTATCTTTTACCATTCGTAAATCTTCAATTAGACTATGGGTAGGGATCAAGGTTATCTTAGGATTTAATTTTTCCTTTATCTTCTCGTATTCAGCAAAAGTTAGGTTTCTTTCCTCAAATCCTACATGCTTAAGAGCGAGTTGGCGAAAACAATCCACAATAAGATTGAATACAGAATCTTTGATCTGCTTTATAATTATAAAACCTTTTAAATTACTCCTTGCTTCTTCAAAATAACGAGAATCTGTAATATAGATATTCTGTTTTTTAGAAACAATCAGATAAGAATCCCTACTTGGGTAATGGGTAAGATAAGTAATATTGGCAGGTGAAGAGACTAAAAATCCATCGAGATGCTCTTTTTCTAATCGCTGATAGAACTTTTTTATTCGCAAATTCATTTAGCATTCAGCAAATCTATAAGTGCCTGGAGTCCCAAAATATAACTTTTTATACCAAAACCTAAAATTGCACCTTTACAAACCGGACTAATAAGAGACTTTTGCCTAAATTCCTCCCGAGAATAGATATTAGAAAGATGTACCTCTACAGTAGGTATTTGACTCGCAGAGATAGCATCTCTAATCGCCACACTTGTATGAGTATAAGCTGCAGGATTTATGAGTAGACCGGAAAACTTCTTTTTTGCCTTTCCAATAAGATCTACAATCTCTCCTTCATGATTAGATTGTTTTATAGTAACAGTTACATTATTTTTTTTGGCAACCTTTCTTAATTCATTATTTATTTGCTTAAGGGTGATTCTACCATATACCTCAGGCTCTCTTTTTCCTAATAAATTAAGATTTGGACCATGGATTACCAAGATTCTCTTCATAATCTTTTAATCCTCTGCTTCATCAATTAACATAATAGGTATACCATCTTTTATAGGATACTTTTTTTTACAATTCTTACATATAATTTTATTATCCTTTAATTCCACATCTCCTTTGCAGGCAGGACAAGCAAGAATATCTAAAAGTTCCTTATCAATCATTTTTATAATTCTTCCTTTAGTTACCTTGTCTTTTCAATATATTGCATCCTTAACTCATAAAGGAGATTATCTAAAAGTTCAGTTTCTTCTTTAGTTAAATTCCCTTTAGTTTTTTCTTTCAACATATCTAATGTATCGATAATAAACTTTGCCTGAATAAGATTTTCTTCAATCTTATTTGTAGCAGGATTAGGGATACGACCTAAAAAAATGGAAGCCTGTAAGGCTAATGTGCTAATAAAGAAGTTAAAATCCGGCTCAGGAGGCACAACTTTTTCTTGTTGCTTAGCTTCCTCCTGTTTTTCCTTTTCTACCGCTTCTTTCCAAGACTCATCTATCTTCTTTTTAATCTCATCCATGAGATTTAATATATAATTATTCCTGCATAACCTACTACACTTTCTCTATCACCTGTTATATCCCCTGAGGTTTGATATTTTATAAGTAAACCTTTAGTAGCACCTAACTCCTTAGCCATAGAAAGCATTACTATTACAGGAGCATAACCACACATTGAGATATTTAGTTCTAAAATCTTCTCCATAAGTTTATCTGCATTTAATTCTAATATAGCATTGATTGCTTGATAATCTTTTTTTTCTGCTTGTGCCTGCGGTTCATAATGGGTCATATCAGAACTTGCCACGATTAAAGTTGATTCTTCTATCTTTTTCTCTTTGATCACCGAAGCTATCTCTCTACCTATTTCTTTAAGAATATTAAGGTTATCCGACATAAAGACTATCGGAACGATCCTAAAATCTGATTTAAAATACTGGAGGAATGGTAACTCTACCTCTAAACTGTGTTCATACATATGTGCTAGGATATCCTCTTTAAGATAATCTGAACCATTTAATATATCCTTTGCTAACTGGCTATCTATATTTACTTCACCTAATGGTGTCTGCCATATACCCTCGGTCATAATACTAAATTCTTTACCATAACCGGTATGGTTAGGACCTAAAAGGATAATCTTATCTTTAAGATCAATGCACGATAAAACCTCTCCTGCTACAGCTCCCGAATACATATAGCCTGCATGGGGAAGCATACAGGCTATTACTTGGCGTCTTTTTGTTTTTTTGTTAATAAGTCCTTCTATTTGATTTTTTAAACCTTGGTAAGATGACGAATAAAACTGGCCCGCTACTACGGCTTTTCTTATTCTATCCATCAAATATCCCTTCTAAGAATCTTTTACTTTCTTTTATATCTTCAGAAGTAGCAGGATGGTGTGCTTCGATTATCTTTAAGGTATCATTATTAAGGTAGGATTTAAGCCAATGAAAATCAAATTCTCCATTAGATGGCGCCAGATGATCACGGCAACCCAAAAGATCATGTAAATGAATACCTAACATATATCTACTATAAGAATCTAAATAATCTTTATGTTTGATTAAACCTAAATTTTCTAATATCTGCGCATGACCCACATCATGCCAATAAAATATATTGGAACCATTAAATTTCTTAAAGACTATATCTAATTCTTCAAAAGAAGGAATTTCTCGATAATAGTTGCGATTTTCTATTCCTAGAAATATCCTCTTTTTATTAGCATAATCATTAAGCTCTTCTAAACTTCTAAGTGTATTTTCAAAGAATCTCTGAGAAAGGGTTTTTCTTTCCTGAATAATTCTATCTTTTAATTCCTTAAATTCATCTGTATCCTTAAGGCCCTTTGAATAAAGCTTAATGAGTTCTTTGGTCTTATCAGGAATTTCTACCCTTCCACAATGCAAAACTACCGCCTTTGCCCCTATCTCCTCTGCGGTATCAATAGTATTCTTGGTATGTTTTAATGCCATCTGCCTTTGGTCCTCGTCTTGGGAAGCAAGGGAGTAACAATCAGGAAGCGCTTCTTCGGGTTTTAGACCGTAGGGGATAGGGCAAAAATTATGGAGACTAAATATCTTTATTATCTTTTCTTTCTTAATTAATTCTTTTATTTCTTCAACCAGCGAAGGTAGAAGATTAAAGCTTAACTCTATTTCTTTAAACCCTAAGTTTTTTATTTCATCAATTAGATCCTTTGCATTCTTATGTCGAAAGGCATTCCACGCAGTTGAAAGTGCAAAAGTCATTTTTATCTTCTTCTTTTCTGTCTTTTCCTTCTTCGCTCACTGGGTTTTTCATAATGCTTGCGTTCCCTTACCTCTTTTAAAATGCCTTCCTGTTCAATCTGTCTTTTAAATCGCCTCAAGGCAGCTTCAAAAGACTCATCCTTTTTAATCTCAATCTCTGGCATATATATCATCTCCTTTATAAATTAATATCATATCACTAATAAAAATGGGTGTCAATTATTAATATTCTCCAGTTAAGAGTTTATTCTATCTGGAAGGAGATAATTACATTAAAGGAAAGCTGAGGGTAATCTAATTCTTTGGGAAAGCTAGGAAAGGGCGCTGCCTCTTTGATACTACGGAGTGCAACTTCTTTTAAATAATCGGAAGCCTTAGTTTTACCCTCAACAAGGCGCACCTCTTTTAACTCTCCATTATGGGATAAGATAAAGGAAAGATAGACCTCTCCTGTATCATTACGGAGATAATTTTGATAGGCAGCACGCCTGATTTTTTCTCGCACAGTCTGATAGTAACTTATATAATAAGGTTGATCAAGCTTATCTATATCTAACGGCGGGAGAGTAACTTTTTTCTGAAGGGCAACAAGTTCACTTTTTATAACTTCAGGTTTATTAAGAGTTTTGTTAAAATCAATAAGTTCTTTATTCTTCTGGATTATATTATCTTTAAAAGGCGATGGACTTATCTTAGTAAGAATCTTAGGTGATAACTTTAAAAAACCATCCTCGGCTTTCTTGGTCTCTAAAATCTGGTTTTTTCTATCCATAATTACATAATTTATCTGTGATTCCTGTATTTTATTTTTAGGTAAAATACTAAATTTAATATTTTGAATAAAGATTGTGCTATGTAAGATTAATGAGATAAAAAATGCTATTTGAAAAGTTCGCTCCGAAAACATAGCATTTAGTAACATTTAGGGACGTTCCTTATTTGCTTCGAAGGACTGTCCCTTTTTTAGAAGGTTAGGCTCATCCTTAAGATATCTTTATAGATATTTTTATTAAATTATACCAGAAATCAAAGAATTATCAAGCCCTTAGAGGACAAAGCTGGACTGATATAGGTACATCGTATCCAGTTTTGACTTCTTCTTTATAAC
>JAMWCL010000043.1 GCA_023819035.1 Candidatus Omnitrophota bacterium | reverse complement strand
ATAATATCCTTTTCATAATGATAACTATTTTCTTTATCCAAAAATACAGCAATTGCTAAAGGGGCTTCCTTTACGATCTTTCCATAATTAGTAAAATTTGCTAAGCGATCTTTGATAGAGCTTTTTTTAATTACCATGAATCTCCAGGGTTGATTGTTTAATCCGGAAGGAGCCCAACGGCCTGCTTCCAAAACCTTCTTGATGATCTTCTCCTCAGGCATCTTTGCCTTATATCTTCGAATAGAACGCCGGGCTTTAATCAAGCTAAGCATATCCTTACTCATAACCATAACGCTTTATAAACCAAGCCTTTACCTTTTGGGCCATAAATAAATATAAAACGACAATTATCCCTAACACTAAAAGATACTCTAAAGGTAACATAACAAAACCAAAGTATTTTCCTAAAGGTATAAAGGGAAGGATAAGACCAATAGTTACAATATAAATAGAGGCAAATACTAAAAATTGACTGGATTTACTTTCTAAAAAAGGAACCTTTCCTGTGCGAATTACATGGATTACCAGTGTCTGGGTAAAAAGGGATTCTAAAAACCAGCCAGTATGAAAAAATGCCTCTTGGGCTTTAAAGAAAAATAGAAGTATAGCGAAAGTTAAAAAATCAAATATAGAACTTATCGGTCCAAGAATAACCATAAATTTTCTAATGTAACTTACATTCCATGGCCTTGGTTTTAATAGATATTCCTCATCTACCGAATCCGTAGAGATAGCTACCTGAGATAAATCGTAAAGAAAGTTATTTAAAAGTATCTGTATGGGAAGCATAGGTAAAAATGGCAAAAATAGGCTTGCTCCCGTCATACTAAACATGTTTCCAAAATTGGAGCTCGAACCCATCTTTACATACTTCAAAATATTTCCAAAGGTTTTTCTTCCTTCTATCACTCCGTCCCTTAAAACCATAAGGCTTTTCTTTAAAAGAATGATATCTGCAGATTCCTTAGCAATATCCGTCGCATTATTTACCGAGATTCCTACATCTGCTGCTTTTAAAGCAGGCGCATCGTTAATCCCATCGCCTAAATAACCTACGATACGGCCATTTGCATGTAAGGCATTAATTATCCTTTCCTTCTGTAAAGGCGATAATCTGGCAAAGACCGAGCTTGTTTTTACTAATTCCTTTAATTCTAAATCATTTGCTTTATCTATCTGTTCTCCGGTAACGATCCCTTTTACATCCAGACCTACCTCACTGCAGATCTTCCTGGTTACTAATTCATTATCTCCGGTTAAAACCTTAAATTCGATTCCTAATCTTTTTAAATTATCGATAGTTTTTTTAGCGGTGGGCTTAGGTGGATCTAAGAAAGCAATATAACCTTTTAGAACTAAATCCTGCTCATCGTCCTTACTGAATCTTTCCTTTGTTTTATCAAAATCCTTATAGGCCACCGCTAAGACCCTGAAACCATCTGCACTTAACTCATCGTACTCTGTTTTTAAATCGGTTAAAATGAGTTGCTCCATATCAAAAATCTCACCATCCAGCTCATACTTTGTGCAGCGCTTAAAAACCTCTTCAGGAGCACCTTTCGTAATAAGTCGATTTTTTCCATTTACTTCTACTATTACTGACATCATCTTCCGAGAAAAATCAAAAGGCACCTCATCAATCTTTTTATATTGTTTTACGAGAATCCTCTCATGTCTTAATATCGCTCTATCTAAGATATTCTTTAGCCCTGTCTGATAAAAACTGTTTATATAGGCAAGCCTTAGGACATCCTCATCATCATTTCTTACCACATCGCAGTGCTTCTCAAGGACGATTTTATCTAAGGTAAGGGTTCCTGTTTTATCCGTACAGAGCATATCCATTGCCCCAAAATTCTGAATTGCATTTAAGCGTTTAACAATCACCTCTTTTTTAGACATGGCGATCGCACCCTTGGAAAGGTTAAGGGTCACAATCATCGGAAGCATCTGAGGGGTAAGCCCTACCGCTACAGAAAGAGAAAAAAGAAATGCTTGAATTATATCTCCTTTTTTAAAAAAGGCGTTTATCCCAAAGATAAGCACTACAAGCACAAGCATTGCCTGAATCATCATCCAGGTAAATCTCTTAATCCCTTTCTCAAAGGCACTTTCTACCGGCATCAAAGAAAGTCGGCGTGATAACTGCCCGAACTGGGTAGCCAGTCCGGTTTTTACTACTATCCCTAAGGCGGTACCGCTGACTACACTTGAACCCATAAAGGCAATATTGGTTAACTCCACCGGTGAATAATTCTTTGGTTTTATGGGCTCAGCGGTCTTTTCTACCGGAAATGATTCTCCAGTTAAGGCTGCCTGATTAATAAATAAGTCTTTACAGGAGATAATTCTTAAGTCCGCAGGGATCATATCTCCAGCAAACAAATCCACAATATCTCCCGGAACAAGTTCACTTATCTTTATTTCCTTGGCTTTTCCATTACGATAGACGGTAGCGGTGGCTCTAACCATCTCACTTAATCGCTCTGCCTCTTTTCCTGCGCGGTATTCCTGGATAAAAGATAAAAACACACTCAGTAAAGCCATAAGAATCACAATCACCGCATTTATTCTTTCTCCAAAGAAAAGAGAAAACCCCGCAATAATTAAAAGAACCACTACTAAAGGATTAAGAAATTTAGAAAGAACTTGAAAGAAAACAGTTCTTTTTTTCTTTTTGGCAGGTTCGTTATAGCCGTATTCCCGAAGTCGCTTTTTTGCCTCTTCATCGGTTAAACCTTTAAGTGAGGTCTCAAATCTCTCAAATAAAACCTCAGCACTACAGCTAATGTAGTCGAAATCCCAATTTTGAATTTTGATCTTCTTATTATTCATCATAGGAATCTAAAATTTATTCTTAGCGGAATTATAGTATATTTTACTACTTATTAAAACAAACGCAAGAATTTCATTCGATTTCTAAATAATCCTTGCTAAGTAGATTAACTTAAGATAAATTAGAATATAAAAGGTAATAAGATGGTCAAATTCAAACTGATAAAGGTTACCCAGATACTCAATCCTACCTCTATAAATCTTGGGGACTATGTGATAAATCCTTATAAGGGTTGCCAATATGGCTGTCTTTATTGTTATGTGAAACAAAATAAAACGGTACAGAATAAAGAAAAGGGCTGGGGTAGTTACGTAGAAGTAAAGATTAATGCTAAAGAAATTTTGGAAAAAGAATTAAGGATTAAAAAACCTCAGACAGTCTTACTTGGCTCAATCACTGAATGTTTTCAGCCTATAGAAGAAAAATATAAAATTACTTATAATATATTAAAGATCCTAAATAAATATGGCGTCTTCTACTATATCCTTACCCGCTCTCCTTATATTCAGAAATATATTGATTTATTTTCTGAAGGCTTTTGTAAAAAAATATATTTTACTATAAATAATATCCCCGAAGAATTAAGAACAAAATTAGAAAATAAAAGCCCTTCTTATGAAGAAAGATTTAAGGCGATAGAAAAGCTTAAAAAGGCAAATATAGAGGTTATTCCTTACTATTCACCTATCCTTCCTTTTGTTTCAGAAGTAAAAGATATATTTAAGAGATTTCATAATATTAAGCATATTGAATTTGAAGGTTTAAATTTTAAGGTAACCAATATTAAGGCGATAATAGATAACATCTCTTCTCTGTATCCAGCTATCAAAGCCCTTTATGAAAGAATGCTCTTAGATAAACAATACTACGAAACATATTGGCAGAAGGTAAAAGAACTAATTACTAAAGAAGCAAGGAAAAATAAAAAAGAACTGCGCCTTTATATTTATAAATTTAACGCCTATTTTAATAATATTTATTCTAAGTGAACCTTGATATCTTTAACAAAGAATTTGCTCGTTTTAAAAAAATAAATAACTTGGTTAATAATTATTTTGCCTCTTTTGGGGTAAATAAAAAACAGGAATTAATCCGATTAATATTTGAGATCTCAAAAAAAGAAGAAATCCCTCCCTTAAAACTTATTAAGGAATTGCCACAGGTTAGCTTTGATTGCCTTAAGGATTATCTTATAAAAAGGCGCTTTCCCATCGCCTCTTTAGAAAACCAAACCCAACGCGTCTATCTTCCTAAGATAAGGCTGAATAAGGATTCCCTTTTTAAATTAGACAAAAAAGATTTTTATCCTAAGACAATAATCATTGAAAAGGATGCCTATACCTCAAGCCTTACCCAAAGATTTATCAAAGCCTTTCCTAAAGCAAAAAGGATCCTGATAGAAAGTCTAAAGTCTTACCTAAGATGTAGGTTACCTTTTACTATTAAAGATTATAACCGAAGAAAAGATGTTATCTTTATTATAAATGAAAAGGCGGATTTTTTTAAAAGATGCCCTTGCACAAAAAAAGCAATAAGCTGTGGCTACCATATCTTTAATCTAAGTTTTGGCTGTATCTTTGAGTGTACCTACTGTTACCTGCAAGGGTATACAAACAGCCCAGGGATTATCTTCTCTTCCAATCTTGATAGATTCTTTGACCTCTTTAATGCTTATAAAAAACCTAAGATGAGAATTGGAAGCGGCGAATTCACTGACTCCCTTATGTTAGACCATATCACCGAATATTCCCTTGAGATAATCGACTTTTTCAGAAAATATCCGGATGCAAGATTTGAGTTTAAAACAAAGAGTAAAAACATAGAAAATCTTCTAAAAGCTAAGCACAAAGGAAATATAGTGGTTTCCTGGACATTAAGCCCGGAGAGAATTATCAAGGAAAATGAGTTTTTTACCGCCCGACTTTCTGAACGTGTTATCTCCATAGAAAGATGTATTCAGGCAGGCTATAAAATAGGTTTACATTTTGACCCCGTAATATATTTTGACGGCTGGAGAAAAGAATATAGCAATTTAATCGAGATGCTTTTTAGAAAAATAAAACCCAAGGATATTGCCTGGATAAGTATAGGAACATTAAGGTTTAATCCAAGATTAAAACCGATAATTGAGGCAAGGTTCCCCCACAATAAAATCCTGGATCAGGAACTTATCTATGGATTTGATAATAAGTTAAGGTATCCTTCTAAAATCCGCCAACAGATCTATTCTTATATGACAAGGATAATTTATAAATATTCAAGAAGAATCTTTCTTTATTTGTGTATGGAGGAACAAAGGATCTGGAAAACCATCTTTAGATAACCTCGGGAAGTCTTTTCCTTTGCCATCTTCCTATCTGAAACCAGATCATTATAAGAATTCCATGTAAGAAGGAGGTTAAAGTATTACTCCAGGCAACACCTAAGACCTTTAGACTCGTTGACTTAGAAAGAAAGATTGCTAAGGGGATCTGAAAAAGCCATAAGGAAAAAAGGGTAATCAACATAGGAACAAAGGTATCCCCTGCGCCTGCTAAGGCCTGTCCTAAGATTACCCCTAAACCGATGAATATATAGGAAGGTGAGGTAATCTTTAAAAACCTGCTTCCTAAAAAGACCACCTCAGGGTTTTTATCAAATATCTTAACTATCTGATTTGAAAAGATAAAAAACAAAATCCCTACTGAGATCATTATAAGTGTATCTAAGCTTACTGCGGACCAGGCACTATTTCTAGCACGCTTAAATTTTTCTGCTCCTAAGTTATGTCCTACCAGAATCCCGGCTGCTGTTCCAAAAGAAAATGTAGGCATAAGCACCATCATATGTAGTCGTAGCATGATTCCGTAAGCAGCGGTAGCAAAAGTTCCAAAACTCGCTACTACCCCTACAAGAACCACACCCATAATACTTCTAAAAAGCATCTGAAGCGAAGCAGGGATACTGATCTTAAACATCTCCTTTAAAAAATTTTTTTTAATTCTAAATTGAGATATATGAATATGCACCGTTGATCTTCTAGTAGAAAGTAAAAATAAAATCAAAAAAGCAGGAACAAGTTGTGATAAAACAGTGGCTAAAGCCGCTCCTTTTGTTTTTAGTGCGGGAATAAAACCCCAGCCAAAGATAAATAAAGGATCCAAGATAAAGTTAATAAGATTAGAAAGTACCATGAGCTTCATGGAAGTAATTATATTTGCCTCTGCCTGTAAGATGGCGTTTCCAAAATGAAACAAGACCATTCCTACTCCACCCACAAGCATAATCCTTAAGTAACCTACCCCTGCCTCGATAACCTCTTGATTTGCTCCCAAAAGGATAAATATTTTTTTTGTAAAAGGAGTGCATAAAAAAATTATAAGTATAACCACAAACAAACCAAAACTTAGTGATTGGCTTGCGCAAGAATCAGCATTCTTAAAATCCTTTGCTCCCAGATACTGAGATACTAAGGTAGTGGTGCCTCGGCTTAATCCCACCAGGATAGCAAATAAGACCATAATGATTGTTCCACTAATTGCTACTGCTGCGATAGAAGCACTTCCTAATCTTCCTACCCAGAACATATCTACTAAGTTAAGAGTAGAATTAAGTACTGCTACAATGGTTAAGGGAAAACCAAGTGAGATTACCTTAGGAATAATCGGGCCGGTAGTCAAATCTTGATTATGTCTTCTAAAATAAGCAAGCATTTAAAAACCCTTTAAATTCTCTCTAAGAATTTAGGTTTTTGTAAAAAACAATCGAGGTCTTCCTCTAAATAATCACCCCTTAAGGTATAAACCATTGCGCGACAGCCAAAGCAATCCTTTATCCCGCATCTACCACAGCTACCTTTTAATCTTTCCCTCTGACGAATCTCATTTAACACAGAACAGCCATTCCAAATCTCATTTAAATCTTCGGTTAATAAGTTACCGATCTTTAAAGTAAATCTCCGACAAGGAGAAACTGAACCATCAGCAAGGATAGCTAAACCATATCTGGCTACGATACATTCTGCGGTATATAATTCTAATTTTTTTTCTAAAACTACCCGGAGGGCACGAGTAGAAACAAGGTTTTTAAGATCAAATTCACTTCCTGTCTGTTCAAAGATTTCTTTATATAGATCAAGGAGATCCTCTTTTAAGACCAATTCGGAAGAGATATTTCTTCCTTGCCCTAAAGGAAAGAACCTCTCCAGAATATATCCATTAACCTCAAGCTTCTGGCAAAAATCAGTAAGCCCTTTTGCTTCATTATAGTTAAGATTCATCAGGGTATACATAATAAAGGTTTTAATTTCTTTTTTTCTTAAAAGCCAAAGATTATCTAAGACCTTTTTAAACACGTCCTTACCTCGAATATAATCATTGGTTTCGCTACAGATACCATCTAAAGAAACAAAGACCTTTTTTATTGGGCTTTTTAATATATCTTCTATATATAAATCAATTAAGGTTCCGTTAGTAATGAGGTTTAATTCTGCGATTCTCTTCTGATTCCTTAAATAATCTAATAATTCCCATAACTGCGGTTTTATAAGTGGCTCTCCTCCCGTTAAAGAAAGAAATAGATGGGCATCCCAGATTTCCATAGTTTTAAGAAGGTTATTAGCAATTTTAATTAAATCTTTTAAATCAAGCTCTTGGTAAGAATCAAAATGCTCTTGATAACAATGCAGGCATCTTAAATTACAGAGATTAGTAATATGCCATTGGATATGAAATTCTTTCATTGAATTCACCTCCTTTAAGATATTGCCTATAATTATATCTCTTGATTTATTAGCTGTCTATGAGATTGATTTTAAAAAATTTTTAGTTTTTCTTTAGTTGACAAGGAAAATTAGCAATCTAAAATAATATGAGGGGGATAAAATCCAGATGAAAAATCAAGAGATTGCTAAAATTTTTTATGAGATTGCCTATTTTTTAGAGATGGAAGGGGTGCAATTTAAACCTTTTGCTTACCAGAAAGCAGGTTTAACCTTAGAAAGTTTAGAAAGGGATGTAGAAGAGATCTATAAAAAGGAGGGGCTTGAAGGCTTAAAGAAGATTCCCGGAGTAGGAGAAAGCATTGCCTTAAAGATCGAGGAATATTTAAAAACCGCAAGGATAAGGTATTACGAAGACTACAGAAAAAAATATCCTATAAATTTAGAAGAGCTGATGCATATCGAAGGATTAGGTCCTAAGAGGTTAAAGATTCTTTACGATAAATTAAAGATTAAAAATTTAGAAGACTTAGAAAAATCGGCAAAAGCAGGCAAAATCTCTCCCTTACCAGGCTTTGGGGAGAAAACAGAAAAAAATATCTTAGAAGCTATTGAATTTGCTAAGCGTTCCAAAGGAAGGTTTTTGTTAGGAGAAATTCTACCCCGCGTAAAAGAAGTCTATGAGAAATTAAAAAGTTTAAAAGAGGTTGAAAGAATCGATATGGTCGGCTCAATCCGGAGGATGAAAGAAACTATTGGAGATGTTGATTTTTTAGTTATCTCCAAGAACCCGGCTTCTATTATGGATTTTTTTGTTTCTTTACCCGGAATAATAAAGGTTTGGGGTAAAGGAAATACAAAATCTTCAGTAAGACTGAAGGAAGGATTTGATATGGATATTAGGGTCTTACCTAAGGATTCTTACGGAGCTGCCCTTCAATATTTTACCGGTTCAAAAGAACACAATATCGGTTTAAGGAAGATCGCCATGGAAAAAGGGCTTAAGCTCTCTGAATATGGGCTTTTTAAGAGCGCAAGGTTAATTGCAGGCCAAACTGAAGAAGAAATTTATCAAAAATTAGGGATGGACTGGATTCCTCCTGAATTAAGGGAAGATCGCGGTGAGCTCGAATTAGCCTTAAAGAAAAGGCTTCCTAACCTTATTGAGCTTAAAGATATAAAAGGAGATCTGCATATCCATTCTAAATTCAATGGAGGAGCAAATACTATAGAGGAGATCGCAGAGCAAGCAATAAGGTTAGGCTATGCGTATATTGGAATTGCTGACCATACAAAGTTTCTAAAGATTGAACATGGTTTAGATGAAGAACAAATCCACCAAAGAAATAAACATATAGAGAGATTAAATGAAAGATATAAAGGAAGGATAAAAATACTAAAAGGATGTGAAGCAAATATCTTACCCGATGGCTCTATTGATTTAGATGATAAGTGTTTAAAGGAACAGGATTTTGTCATTGCCGGGGTTCACTCAAGATTCAAGATGACAAAACAAGAGATGACGGAAAGAATAATTAAAGCAATGAGGAATCCCCATGTAGATATAATCTCCCATCCCACAGGAAGGCTAATTCAAAAAAGAGATGAATACGAAATCAACCTGGAGAAAATCTTAGAGGTAGCAAAAGAAACTAAAACTATTTTGGAGATAAATTCTTACCCAGAAAGATTGGATTTAAATGATGTAAATATCAAAAGGGCAAAAGAGTTAGGGGTAAAAATGGTAATCAATACTGATGCCCACCATATTGACCAGCTCCGCTTTATTGAATACGGGGTTTACCAAGCAAGAAGGGGCTGGGCAGAAAAGGAAGATATTATTAATTGCTGGCCATTAAAAGAGATGTTAAATTTCTTAAAAAGTCCCTAAGATATGCTCTCCCGACATTTTCCATCTTAATGGGGAAGGCGTCTGGACTTGTTATCGGGACTTTGACAGTTGGCCTTCCAAATTTCCTCTTTTATCGACGAGAGAACTAAAACTCACCCCTGACGGGACACAACACTTGGATTTTCTTTGTAGG
>JAMWCL010000042.1 GCA_023819035.1 Candidatus Omnitrophota bacterium | reverse complement strand
ATGATACTGATAAAGATAGCATCGAAATAATAAATAATACTGATATGCGCCATGCCCATGGCGCTTGTCAGCCAACAAAGACCCTTGGCGCAAAAAAGATTGACGCGGTTGTTTGTTTGGGAATGGGAGTACGCGCAATTCAAGGATTAAATGCTTCAGGGATAAAGGCGTATCGCATTGGCCAAGGTACAGTAGAGCAGGTTATTAACCAATTCAAGCAGCACTCTTTAGAGGAAATTACTGTAGAAAGCGCCTGCAGCCAACATAGATGTCATTAAGCTTAAAAGGTAATAACTGGCTGATTAAAGTAATGACAGAAAGCGGTTATAATTAATTCCCGATATTCCCTCCTTACGATATCTATTCTATTTCTAAAATCCGCACTTTATGGTAAAATGAATATATATCAAATAAAAACTTTAACATCTTATTATAAAGATACGATAATTAAACCGGAATATAAATTTTATGGAGATATTGCGGATAGATAAAATATCGCTTAACTTAGAAGGAAGGCAGATTCTAAAGGATTTAAGCCTTTCGGTTAAAGAAGGTACAATCCATTCAATCCTTGGCTCAAATGCCGCAGGCAAATCAAGTCTTGCCTATGTGATTATGGGTTGTTGTGGTTATCTTGCGCAAGAAGGCAGGATTTATTTTAGAGGAGAGGATATAACCAGTCTTTCTTTATCAAAAAGGGCAAAGATGGGGCTTACATTAGCCTGGCAGGAGCCAGCAAGATTTGAAGGTTTAACAGTGAGAGATTATATTGCGGTGGGAATGAAAGAAAAAGACGATGCCTTGATTAAACAAGCGCTACAAAAGGTTCTGTTAGAGCCAGGGGATTATCTAGATAGAGAGGTGGATAAGAGTTTAAGCGGTGGAGAAAGAAAACGCATTGAATTAGCCGCGGTCTTTGCCATGAAGCCAAAACTGGCAATTTTAGATGAGCCAGATTCAGGCATTGATATTTTGGCTTTGGATAATATCGTTAAGATGATAAAGGAATTAAAACGACAAGGAACAACCGTGCTTTTGATTACCCATCGACAAGAGGTTTCAGAGATTGCGGATCAGACCTCGCTTATGTGTTCTGGTTTTATTGTTAAGGAAGGAAAGCCAAAAGAAATGGGAGAATACTTTAAAGAAAGATGCATTCCCTGCCCGACAAAAATCTTTCCTGCTCAAGAAAATGGACAGGCTAAAGGAGGCAAAAATTGATGCAGGACTATGAATTAATGATAGAGGCATATACTAAAGCAGGTGGTCTAGCTTCGGTTTTTAAGGATTCCAATATCGCGCATTTAGTGGTCCATAAAAATAAGGTAATCGGTAAGAATCTGGTAAAAGGCCTAATTTTAGAACCAGAAGAAACCGCTTCAGGCGTAGATATAAAATTAAAGGTTGAGAAGGGGATAAAAATACAAAATCCCGTACATCTTTGTTTTGGAGTTTTGCCTAAAGAAGGGATCCAAGAGATTAACATCAAAGCAAAGATTGAAGATGGTGCGGGGATTAAACTGCTTGCCCACTGTGTTTTTCCTAACGCACTAAAGGTAGTGCATAAGATGCAGGCAGAGATTGAGGTTGGCGATAATGCTTATTATGAATATAATGAGGTTCATTTTCATGGCGAGGACGGAGGAATTGAGGTAATTCCCAAAGCAAGGATTAAGTTAGGCAAGAATAGTCATCTGGTTACAAATTTCTTTTTGCTTAAAGGCAGGGTCGGTATTTTTGACTTAGATTATGAGACAGAGGTTTTAGATAATTCAAGTTTGGATATGACTGCCAAGATTTATGGTTATGCTGATGACAAAATTAAAATTAGAGAAGCAGGAAAGCTTATTGGTAGAGCCTCTAGAGGTTTAATTAAAAGCCGTATCGCGGTAAAGGATAACGCCATAAGCCAGATAATCAATGAACTTATAGCCAACGCACCTGAGGCAAGGGGTCATGTTGACTGTGTAGAAATAATTCAAGGTAATGCCCAGGCAAAGGCTATACCAATAGTCAATGTCACCAATGAATTTGCCAAGGTTACCCATGAAGCAGCCATTGGAAGGGTGGATAAGAAACAGGTAGAAACCTTAATGAGTCGAGGCTTAGAAGAAGAAAAGGCAATTGATATTGTGGTCGGCGGAATGCTTAAATAAAAAGGCAACGCTTTGAAGATACAGAAGAATAAACACTATGAGATTATTGTTTTTCCCAATCAGGATATAGGCCTAAAAGCCCAGCAGATTCTGGTTACAAAAAATATTGATTTTAAGCATATCTCCACTTTAGCGGTAGTTGTTCCTGAAGAAAAACGTCAAGAGATATGTTTACTTTTAAATAAAGAAGGCATCCTTATCAGTGGTTATTATCCATTTTTATACCGTGATTATGAAGAAGAATTCTTTAAGCGTGCTCAAGAATATAAACCTTCAGTAAATAAGGAAGAATTTTTAAAATCCATTACCTTATGTTATGTTGCACCCTGTATTGCGGATCGCAAAAAGATTCGTCTGATTGCCTATTTTTCCTGTGATATCTCTGAGATTTTACCTTACTTAAATGCAGTCATAAAAGGCGCCTCCTATAATAAAAATGCACCCACTTTAACTTTTACCAAAGGCCGACGCATAATTAACCTTTATAATATCAAAGTAGCCATCGCCAAGGCAGATGATATCATTGATGCCTGGAATATCTTAAATGAACTTAAGGATTTGATAAATAAAACTTATCAAAATAAAGATAAGATAAAACCCAATTATGAAGAAAAGGTAAAAGTAACCGCATTAGAAATCTACGGCTGGCTTCCCAAAACTAATTGCAAGGCTTGCGGTGAATCTACCTGCCTTGCCTTTGCGGTAAGATTGCTTTTGGGAGAGCAGAAATTAGAAAACTGTAAACCCTTATTTAGCGAAGTAAAATTTGCGGAAAACAAAAATATTATGCAGGAAATGATAGAAGCACTGGGGCTTTAGTTAAATATTAAATGAGAATAGTTCCTATTGGATTAATACATTCACCGTTTAAAAATAAAAAAGAGGTACCTATCCAGCCTTTTAAATCCAACGTTATCGGCAAAGTCTACGTGTATAAAAAGTATACGGAAGGACTGAAAGATATAATTGGCTTTTCCCATCTTATCCTCATTTATAAGTTTCATAAATCAAGAGGCTTTAAATTGCTGGTTGTGCCATTCCTTGATAATAAACGCAGAGGATTATTTGCGACGAGGTATCCAAGAAGGCCAAATCAAATCGGCATCACAGTTGTAAAACTGTTAAAAAAGCGAAAAAATATTTTGATTGTCAAAGGAATTGATGTTCTTGATAGAACGCCTTTACTCGATATCAAGCCATATGTTCCGGAATCCATCACTAAATCGAGGGTAAGAATTGGTTGGTTAAAAGGAAAATTGTAACAAGGCTGCTTAATAATAAAATTGAAAGAATAAAATTAAAAATAGAGATGTTTCTTGCCTAACGTCATGAATATAACAATCTCAGGCGTCACAGTTGAATGTATCAAAGGAGATATTGCATCACAGAAAGGATTTGCCTGTGTGGTAAATGCCGCCAATGCCTGGCTTAAGCCAGGCGGCGGAGTGGCGGGGGCAATTCACCGTGCTGCCGGTGCGGGATTAGAAGAAGAGTGTCGCTCCTTAGCTCCCATTAAGCCGGGAGAGGCAGTGATTACCTCAGGATACAGACTCCCCAACAGATACGTTATCCACTGTTTAGGTCCGGTCTATGGAGTGGATAAGCCGGAAGATGAGATTTTAGCAAGATGTTATCGCAATGCCTTAGAACTTGCGGATAGCTACAGAATAGATTCTATTGCCTTTCCGGCAATTTCCACGGGTGCATTTGGCTATCCGGTGGAGGAAGCAGCTAAGGTTGCTTTCAAGACTATTTTAGAAGAGATTCCGAAACTAAAATATGTTAAAAAGATTCGTTTTGTCCTTTATAGCGAAAAAGACCTTGAAATTCACAGGAGGGTTTTGTCTGTCTTAACGGAGAAAACAAAATAAGTTTAAAATTTAGAAAAATCTTGTTCTCGTTAAGATTTTTATCATGAGATGGAGACAGTTTTTGAGGTCGTCAGGGTTGTAGAATTTTATGCTAAATAAAGTTGCCGATTTATTTACCAGGTTATTGGTAATCTGGGTTTTGTTGGCTGTATTTTGTGGATGCATCTGGCCAAACTTGCTTATTAAATTTAAGCCCTATACCGAATGGTTCTTTGCCCTTACTATGTTTGGCATAGGAATGGTATTATCTTTTGGGGATTTTAAGCCCATCTTTAAAAATCCTAAGGTAGTACTTTTGGGAACCCTTGCCCAATTTGCCATTATGCCTGCTTTGGGTTTTTTTCTGGCTAAATTATTAAGACTTCCACCGCCTTTGGCATTAGGAGTTATTTTAGTCGGATCGGTTCCCGGGGCGATGGCTTCAAATATGATTTCTTATTTAGCCGGAGCGGATGTTGCTCTTTCCATTGCCCTTACCTCTTTTTCTACATTTCTGTCTCCTATTCTTACGCCAGCTTTTACTTATATTTTTGCACACACTTATATTGAGATAAAATTCTGGCCTATGTTTTTAAGTATTATAAAAATGGTAATCTTACCCCTTATCTTGGGCTTAGGGATAAAGTATATTCTAAAGCAAAAATTAGATAAAATAATTAAACTCTTTCCTGCGCTTTCTGCTGTTTTTATTGCCTTTATCTGTGGTTTAGTCGTGGCATTAAATAGAGATTATCTAAAAAATATTACCTTAATGATTTTTCTGGCGGTATTTCTGCATAATCTTTTGGGTTTAGTTTTTGGCTATGGCGCAGGAAGGCTTTTTTGTTTTGATAAAAAGCGTTCGCTTACACTTTCTATAGAAGTGGGGATGCAGATGCAGGTTTAGGCGCAGTGCTTATTCTTAAGCATTTCTCTATACAAACTGCTATTCCCAATGCCTTATTTGCCACCTGGTGTATTATTACTGCTTCTATACTGGCTGAATTTACAAAGAGAAGAATCTAAGTAAGACAGGATCATAAGCCTATTTTTGTTAATACATAAGTAGCCGATATTTGGTTAAAATGGAAGATGTCTATAAGAGATAAAAATGTTGGATGATAAGAGCAAAAAGATAATATTAGAATTTCAGAAGGATGAGATAACAGAGTATTTCGTTTACAGGGCACTTGCCCGTTTGGCCAAAACTGAGAATAATCGTATGACTCTAAAGAAAATCGCTGAGGAAGAGATGCGCCATTATTGTATTTGGTATTCATATTCCAAAGAGAAGGTAAAACCAGATAACCTTAAGCGTTGGTTCTATATAGCTATTGCTACAGTTTTTGGTGTGACATTTGGTATAAAATTAATGGAGATAAGAGAAAACAGAGCGCAGGATTCTTATGTAAAACTTTCTAGTCTTCTGTCTGAAGCAGACCAGATAAGAAAAGAAGAGTTTGAACATGAAACTCAGCTTATAAAGATGATTGATGAAGATAAGTTACAATATATGGGGTCAATGGTTCTGGGATTAAACGATGCATTGGTAGAGTTTACCGGCTCATTAGCGGGGTTTACCTTTGCCTTGCAAAATTCTCGGCTTATCAGTATGGCAGGTATAATTATGGGGCTTTCTGCCTCTTTCTCTATGGCAGCATCTGAATATCTTTCCACCAAAACAGAAGCAGGAAGTAGGGATCCTTTTAGAGCCTCATTTTACACAGGCATTGCCTATATATTCACAGTAATAGTGCTTGTTTTTCCGTATTTTCTTTTTAAGCATCCCTATTTTTCTTTAGCAGTAACACTGGGGTTGGCTGTTTTACTTATTTTGATTTTTACTTTCTACTCTTCAGTTATAAAAGAACTTTCTTTTAGAGCACGTCTTATAGAGATGTTTACTATAAGCATGGGTGTGGCAAGTTTAAGTTTTGTGATAGGCTTTATAGTGAAAAAGATTTTGAACATTGATATCTAATTTAAGATAAAGACCTGTTAAGCTTAAAAGATATTTTCTACCAAGCCTTAGCTTCCATTGAGCCGGAAGAGACAATGGTTATCTCAGGACACAATCTTCCCAACAAATACGTCATCCATTGTTTGGGTCCGGTTTATGGAGTGGATAAGACAGAAGATAAGATTCTAGCACGATTAAGAGCAAAACAGTTTCCCGATCAAAGGAGAAATAGTTTCAAATTATTATTTATTTGACAAAAAAGTTAAATACTTTATAATTTTTTATAAACGGAGAATATTTTTGTAGACCTGCTCGTAAACATTGCTCTGTGGGTAGATCCACAGCCGGAATTTTTAATCCTATTAAGGTATTGATATAAAAGAAAGGAGTAAAGATGATAAAAAGGATACTTATTTTTTCTTTGGGTTTGGTGTTTATTTTGTCTTATATTATATTTGCCGAGGAAATCAAGGGAATTAAAGCTCAGTCTTCGAAACCGGCAACTCAGCAAACCCAGCAAATCAAAGCTCAGTCTCCGAAGCCGACAACTCCTCAAAGTAAGGAGATCACTGGAATCAAAGTTCAATTGCCGCAGCCAACCGCTCCTCAAACCAAGCAAATTCGCCTGAGTGCACCCAACGGTGGTGAAAAGTGGATTAGAGGACAAACCCAGACTATCAGGTGGTCTGCTTCTGGCATACAGGAAGGATATACAATTTCTCTGGTAAAAGGAACAAGGGTACTGGGAGTAATTGCCGATAATGTTGATTCAAGGCAAACCTCCTATAGCTGGAAAGTTGGAGACCCCTTAGTTGGTGGTATTCATTATGACATTGGCAATGATTATAAGATTATGGTCCGCACTAAATCTGGTGATGTAACCGATGTAAGTGATAGACCATTTACCATTTCAGAATTAAGCCCGCAAGTTGGAAAAAAAACAGTTACCAGTCCAGTTATTCCCCAGGGTTCGATAAGAATTTTATCGCCAAATGGAGGAGAAACTTTTTATACTGGTGAATACATGACCGTAAGATATGAGACAAGCGGAGCAATTCAGGAAGTAGGTTTCTGGCTGTCAGAGAAAAGGGGTGATGGGTCCTATTTTGATCACGAATACTATAAACAGACTCCACCTACAGGTCAATATCTCCTTAAGATACCCGATATAGTCCACCCGGATTATCCCGACAAGCATTATGTAATCAGGATGTTTGGTGAAATCTTTAAAGGAAGCACAAGAACCATATATGCAGAAGATGAAAGCGATAATTTTTTCTTTATCAAACGCGGTTTTGATCTTGTTCCCAAGATTGATAGTCAGGATGTTCAGATTAGAAGAGGAAATACATGGGAGAATGTAGCCAACGTTCTGACCGGAGGTCTCTATGAATTTCTGGTAGGTAGCCAGGTAACCGAAATTAGAATTAAACCAAAATTTACTATAAAGAATATAGGACACCAATGGCCTACCCTTCCAATTAGTATCTTATGCAAAGCTTATGTTCAAAGTAATTATCCCACAGGTCCGATTTTAGGCCAAAATACCACATATGTCAGTCTATCAGAATACGGAGGAGTTGCTCAAGGGGAAATTACAGTTGAGATCCCAAACAGTTACAGGGGTTTCTTTACCACCGTTTTAGAAATAGACCCTGATCATGTTTTTGAAAAAGATGATTTCTGGGGGAACAATAAAGATTTAAAATCCGGATATATAAGAGACTGAAATTAAAAATTAAATTTTAAAATTATAAAATTATTTTTCTATATAGATTTTTTAAAATGGAGGTGTTTGGGAGAGAAAATATTTTTACCCAAAAGAAAGGAGTGTAAATGAGTAAAAAAATAGTCATTTTTTCTTTTAGTTTGGTGTTTCTGTTAAGTTCTTCTCTGTTTGCGGAATTACATATCAGTCAGGATTTAACCGGCATATTCTATAATGTAGAAGGAAATAAAGAGCGCTCTTTTTATCCTAATCATGATATTGATTATCTTTATGAAGGAAGTATTGATTTTAAAAATCCTTTTAAGGATTATGAACTATTTGGAAATATTGAATATCGCGCAACTGATGATAGGCTTGTAGATGTTCAGGATTTTAGTATTGAGCGGATGTATTTGGGTTTAAAAAAAGAAGCATTTGAGTTTTTAACCGGTGATTTTTATGCCAATTTTTCGGAGTATTCTTTGGGCAATGCCTTAAAAGGTATGAAACTGGTCTTAGGAAATGATAAATCAAGCCGGCTTACTTTAGTGGGTGGTATGGATTTCTCTAAATGGGAGGATTTATGGGAGACCCGTCAGGATGATTCGGCAAGCCGAAAGTATGTCTGGGGAGCGCGCTTAGAGAATAATCTTTTTGGTAATAAACTTGCTTTAAATTTTAATTACGGTGGTTCAATTGATGACCCCGCATATATTGGTTCTACCACCAGCCAACTTCTGGTAAATGTTTTTAGTACAGATTTAAAATACATCATTAACAATTATTTTACTTTTAGTTCTGAACTTGCCCAGAGCTTTACCGATGAAGACAAAAGACTTGATGAAGTAAAGACCAAATCTGACCGTGCAATAAAGGCAGTTTTAGATTTCAACAGCTCTGTCTATACCTTAACCACTACTTATTCAAGGGTGGGTAATCACTTTTATACCACCGGAGGTTTTTCTGCTTCTGATTTAGAGACCCTAAACTTTGATGCAATGTGGTTTATGCCCTTAAGAATTAAATTTACCCATTATCTACATACCGATAGGGATAACCTCTCCGATACCAAGACCACCACTACCAATCAGATTAACCCGGGTGGCAAATTTTCTCTGCAGCTTCCCTATGATATATCTTTAGATTTTGGTTCGGATCTACGCAAACGCTTCTCTACGGATAAATCTACTAATTCTAAAACCTATACCCACAGTCTAAATCTAAACAAGGATTTTCGGATATTTTATTCTACTTTAGGCTATTCTAAAACTATTGTTTCGGATAAAATAAGTCCTTCTTCAGAAAGAGAAACCGATACCTATTCCTTAGGTTTAGATGGGAACTTTAATCTCAAAGATGTAAAATTAAGCTGGAATTTTAATGAAGACATAAATCATGACCACTATAAAGAGGTAAACGAGGCAGATTTTTCTACCACCACAGGTTTCGGATTAAAACTTGATTTTCCCTCTTCGCTTAGCTTAAATGCTAAGGTATCATTTTCAGATAATAACTATTATCAGAATGATACGGATTCCAATACCAATCAGTATTCCTTTTCGCTTTCGCGCAACTTAAAGGATAATCTTTCTTTTGAGTTAAGCTATGACCACAAAGGTTACGAATATGTGGATGGAGATAACGACTATGCGGAGAGAATTTTAAAGTGGAAGTTAAGTTATAGATTTTAAGAAAAGGAGGGTAAAAGTAATGGTAAAAAAATTTATTTTAATCGCAATTATTTGTTTGGTTTTTGGGGGTTCGGTTTTTGCGCAAACCCTACTGGTTAACAATAAGGAAATAGAGGAGGCAAGCACCTTAAATCTATTTTATGATGATTTAGAGCAAGGAAAAATTTTCTTTTCTTTACGCGCATACAAATTAAACAAGGCAGAAATCACCTTTGATCAGGGAAGAACCTGGCAATCGATGCAAAAAGAAAAGGATTATTTTATTTTTGGTTATCGGCCTTTGCAGGAAGAAGAAATTAGGCCTGAATTTCTTTTAACCGAAGAGAGCGGTTCAGTCAGAACCTATAAACCCAAT
>JAMWCL010000006.1 GCA_023819035.1 Candidatus Omnitrophota bacterium | reverse complement strand
CCTAAAAATTTATCCTAAAATTTTTAATATCTGCCAAGGATAAAGAAATTTTATCTTTTGTTTCTTATCCACAAAATTTAAACCTACCAAATAAGTTTGAGCCCCGGGATATTTTTTTTTAAATGCAGAAAGGATTTGACCATCTTTGTTTCTTAAATTAATTTTTGTCTCAAAGGCAAAAAGTCCCTGTGGTAAATCCAGAATAAAATCAATCTCCTGCTTTCGGGTAGTTCGCCAGAAATGAATATTTTCTGTCTCAATATTTTTTCTTAAGATTGAAAATATCCCTGTTTCTAAGGTAGGTCCTTCTAAGAGATTAGGAAAATCTCCTTTCTCTAAAATATGCTTTATCCCCAAATCCTCAAAATAAACCTTTGACATCTTAGTTAATTCTGAACGAAGATTACAATAAAAAGGACTGATCCGTCTAATAATATAGGTATTTTCCAAAATCATTAGATAGTTCTCCAAAGTTTGTCGAGAAATTCCACAGGTATTAGCCAATTCTAAGATATTTATTAAATTAGCCGACTGAGAAGCAATTATGCGTAATAACTTATTAAATTTATCTATGTTGGCAATCTTAGCTAAGTCTTTAATGTCTTTTTTTATATAGGTATTGATGATTTGTTTTAATATAGATTTTTTTATCTCTAAGGAGTCTTCTAAAATAACTCTGGGATAACTACTATAAAATAAGTATTCCAGAAATAATTTTTTTAGTTCTTCAGTAACTATTTTATCGGTAGTAGATAAATCGTAATTTAAATTTTTAAAGACTAAGAATTCCTCAAAATCTAAACCAAATAGTTCAAAATTAAAGGTTCTACCTACAAGACTCTCTTTAAATTTTGACTTAAGAGCAAAAGATGAAGAACCAGAAACAATTAACTTAATTTTGTCTTTGTAGTGGTCAAAAAAATATTTAAGAAAAGATGAGGGGTTTTCTAAATACTGGATTTCATCAATAAAAAGCCATATCTTCTGATTAAAATTGCATCCTTTGGCTTTAAGATGTTCTACCACTGCTTTTACTCCTCGGTTGCAAAGTTCAGTTAATTCAAAATCCTCTAAATCAAAAAAGACGATATTTGAAGGTGGACTGCTTCTTTGGATTTCTTGCATTAACATATGTAAAAGGGTGGTCTTTCCTACCTGGCGGGCGCCGTGAATCACTATAATTTCAGGGGTGTTTAGAAATTTTTTTATCTTTTGAAGTATCTTTCGTGGATATATTTTCATAATTTTCTAACCATATTTTACAAAAAATATAAATATTTTGTCAAGTGTTACTTAGAATTTCTGCTATTTACAATAGCCAAAACCCTTAAAGATCCTTTAAGCAAGATATACGGGTAATTCCTTAATGGTTAAATCTTTAAATATTCTTCTTTTTTCTTCCAATGTCTTCTTTAAAAAGATTGCCTCTGAACAATTAAATTTTTTAGAAAATATCCATAGATTTTTTAACTCTTTATCCTGAACCTCATCTTTATATTTTATCTCCACCGGGATTATCTGATTATCTCTTACTTCTACAAAATCTATCTCATGTTTATAGGAATCGCGCCAGAAGAATTTATAATTTTTGCAAGAAATGATAAAATTTTCTACGAGTTTACCTTTATCACAAAAATCGGTAAGTGCCCAACTAAAAGATGGAGAAGATAGATAGAATTTTTTCAGTTTTCTTTCCGAGGTAATTAAATTTCGAGAAAAGTTAAATACCTTATGCAGTAAAAATGCCTCCTCTAAATAAAAGAGATATAAACTTAAAGTCTTATTGGATATTCCGATCTCTTTAGATAAACTCTGATAATCTAAAAGGATTCCCGGCTGTTGAGCAATAATCTTTAATAACCGCCAAAGAATCTCAGGATTATCCAGAGAAAAAATCTGGGGGATATCCTCAAAGACGATTTTTTTCATTATTGTGTAAAAGTATTCCTTTCGGTCTTTTCTTTCTGTAATAAAGATACTCTCAATAAATTGGCTCTCTAAAAATATCTCAAATTCCTTCTCTATCTCATAGGCAAAGACATGGGGTTTTTCAATGAGTTCTGATTTTCCTTTAAAATAAAGATACTCCTTAAAATTTAAAGGCAAAAGATATGCCTCCATAATCCTTCCTGCCAGACTATCCTGAATCTTCTTTTTAATAAATAAAGAGGTAGACCCGGAAAGATAAAATTTTAAATTAGGATATAAATCATAATAGACCTTAAGTTGGGCTTGGAAATCTGGCAATTTCTGGATCTCGTCCAAAAAGATATAGAGTTTTTCCTTTCTAAAGTCTATCTGTGTCTGAAGAGAGAATTCTTTAAATAATTCATCTAAGGAGACTTTCTCTTCATCAAAGGTAAAATACCATATTTTAAATGGCTCTATTTTATTCTCTAAAAGATGATTGATAACTTGAAAAAGGAGGGTAGTTTTTCCTGTTCTTCTTAAACCTACTATTTCTACAATTTGGCGCTTGGATAGAGATTTTAAAAGAAAGTTAAAAACTTCCCTTTTTTTCTCAAATGGGTATCTAAAACCCTTCTCCCAATGTGGATTGTACTTTAATAAATTAATCATATTTCCAAAATTATTATAATTTATTAGAAATCTATTTTCAATATTTTATAATATTTTCTTCATCCTGTCAACTCTTCATCAAATCATCATATTAGTTTAGGTCTTTACCTCCCAACAACCAAAGCCCAAAGAATTCTTTGAACCTAAACCGGTATCGTAGGAGAATTCTATAAGTCTTGGGTTGCCTTTTAATTTATATAAACCCATCCATGCCTTTATCACGGTAGAATTTGAGTTTGGTTTTTTATATAAAATCACCTTCTCATCTTGAGGTCTAACCTTATAGGGTTCAATATTAAAATCAAATCCATCAATTTCTTCATAAAAACTTACCTGATATTTTTTCTTTAAATTTTCTCTTATCAATTTATTAAACTCATCTTCAAATGGAGAGTAATAATATGTCTTTTTACTGCCATCGGATTTCTTAAGTGTACTATAGATAGTTATGGGAGAAAGCATTTTTATTATAACTTCTTTAGAAAAAGATGGCTTTGGCATCACACTGATAGATTCAATAAATACTTCATTATCAGCTAAGAAGAGTTTTTCCTTTCTTAAAAATCCTTCAGTTAAACTTTGCAGGATTTCATCTTTTGGAGAAGAGATAAAGAATTTTATAGGACAGGTAAACTGAAAACCAGTATTGAGATCCTTAAATTTACCGATGAGCCGAGAAAAGGTAAAGAGTTTAAATTTTCTTTTTTCATATTGATAACCACAATTATGAAGAAATTTCCTTAAAGTCGGATCTAAAAGTTTATAGATAAGGCCTTGTAAGATATGATTATAGGATTTAGGAAGGGCGATTTTCTCTTGACTATTTAAAGTTATTTCAATTCGCATTAATAATTTCCTCTTATAACTTCTTTAAAAATTCAACAGAATTCAATATATTTATCGCCTCCTTTTTCAATTAAATATCTTTCGTTGATGATTTTTATAAGAGGAATTCTGCCCCGCGTGGATTCGAACCACGACTACCTGGTCCAGAGCCAGGCGTCCTACCATTAGACGACAGGGCAAAATCTATCTTACCAGAGGTTCTCTCTAAGCCAGTTGTCTATCTTAGAAAGCGCCTTATAGGTATCCCGGATATCTTTGGGGATTCCTTCAATTATACCCTTGGTGGTCTGACAACCAATTAATGTAAGTAAACAGAAAAACAGAATCAGGCTCACCATGAGATTTAATCTCTTAAACATCACACCTCCTTTTTAATAAACCTCTTTAGTCTTTCTCTGGTTTTTTCTTTACCTAAATAATATATCACCTCAAATAATCCTGGGCCGATCGTTTTTCCGGTCAAGGCAACCCGGATAGGATGGACCAAGGCTTTTGCCTCTATATTTAATTCTTTTACCAATTGTCTGAAGGCCGTCTCAATATTAGGAATACTGAAATCCTCTAATGCCTCAAGTCTTTCCATAAAGAGCTTAAACTCCTTAGATAAATCCTTGCTTAAGAATTTCTTCCTTGCTAAGGGATCAATCTTAATCCTTTTAAGGAAAAAATAATCTGCCCACTCAATAAAATCACTGAGTTTGTTGATTCTATTCTGGAATAATTTTACTAAAGAAACAATATAATTTCTATCAAAATTATCTTTTAAGATATATCTTTTCTTAATTAACAGGGGGATAACTGCCTCAGCAAGCCTCTGCGCAGATTCGCTTTTTATATACTGGCTATTTATCCAGTTTAATTTATCAATATCAAAGGTAGAGGCAGTTTTATTTACATCCTTTATATCAAATAACCTGATTGCTTCTTCTAAAGAGATGAGTTCTCGGTTCTTACCCGGTGACCAACCTAAAAGTAAAAGATAGTTTACCACTGCGCAGGCTAAATAGCCCATCCTGCGATAATCACCAATGGCGGTGGCTCCTTTTCTCTTAGAGAGCCTGCCACCTTCTTTACTTAAGATTAAAGGTAGATGCGCAAACTCCGGTAAGGAAAAACCCAAGGCCTGATAAAGCATTACCTGTTTAGGGGTATTAGAGATATGGTCATCACCGCGAATAACATAGGTGATATTTAAGGTAGCATCATCAACTACACAGGCAAAGTTATAGGTAGGGGTTCCGTCGGATTTTATTAAAACCTGATCCTTTATCGTCCGGGTATCAAATTCAATCTCTCCATGAATAAGATCGTTGATCTTTATCTTCTGCGGAATAACCTTAAAGATAATTGCTCCTTTATCCACCCCGGCATAATAGGCTTTCCCTTCCTTCACCAGTCTTTCCGCATATTGATGGTAAAGCTTAAGTCTTTGACTTTGATAATAAAGCTCATCCCATTCTAAACCCAGCCATTTAAGACTGGATAAGATCTCATCGAGATATCTTTTATTAGAGCGCTTTATATCCGTATCTTCTATCCTTAAAATAAACCTTCCTTGTTTGCTTCTGGCATAAAGCCAGTTAAACAGGGCAGTGCGTGCTCCTCCAATATGTAAGTAACCTGTAGGAGAAGGCGCAAATCTTACCCGGATCATCTTAATCTTAATCCCTCCTTGAATGCCTTAAGATTGATCTTAACTAAATCCTTTTTTTCTTTACCGGCAAACTTATATAACACCGGGGTAATTATTTTTGGGTCAGAAAATCTCTTATATTTAATAAAACAACCCAAGACAACCATATTGGCTACCCGCGGATTACCCAATCTTACTGCGATATCCGTAAAGGGGTATCTTATAACCTTCAGATCGTTTCTGGCTATCTTATCTGTAACTAATGAACTATTTAAGATTAAAAGCCCGTTTCTTTTTATCTTTTCTTCAAATCTATTTAAAGAGGGATTATTCATGATAATTAAGGTGTCCGCTTCATTAATATAAGGAGAGCTTATCTCTTCATCAGAAATACTTACCATGCAGTAAGCACTTCCTCCTCGCACCTCTGGGCCATAGGAAGGAATTAAGGCTACAAATCTATCCTGACGCATGGCAATCTCTGCGATCAGCTTCCCTAAAAGGATCACCCCTTGACCACCTGCTCCCGCAATAATAATTTTTTCTGTCATCTTATCCTTCCCAAGGGAAATTCCTTTATCATTACATCCCTTATCCAATCCATCGCCTCTTTAGGAGACATCCCCCAATAAGTAGGACAGGGCGATAAAACCTCTACTAAAGAAAACCCGCGGTTTTCTATCTGATTCTGGAATGCCTGTTTTATTGTCTTTTTTGCAATAAACACCGCCTGAGGGCTATATAATGCTACCCTCTCTACATATCTAACCGCAGGTAACTGAGCGATCAACTCGGAGATCTTCAAAGGATAACCTTCCCGATCTGCCCTTCTTCCGTATGGGGTGGTGGTGGTTTTTTGATTTAAAAGCGTGGTAGGAGCCATCTGGCCACCGGTCATCCCATAGACCGCATTATTAATAAATATAACGGTAAGATTCTCTCCCCGGTTGGCTGCATGGATAGTTTCCGCAGTGCCAATGGCTGCTAAATCTCCGTCTCCTTGATAGGTAAATACAATATTTTCTGGCCGCATCCTTTTTATCCCGGTTGCCACTGCCAATGCCCTGCCATGGGCTGCTTCTGAACAATCAAAATCCCAGTAATCGTAGGCAATTACTGCGCAACCCACCGGAGCAACTCCGATAACCCTCTCCCGAATATCTAATTCATCGACGACCTCTGCCACCAAACGTTGCACAATCCCATGGCCACAACCTGGACAATAATGGGTAGGTATCTCCCTGAGACTGCGCGGTCTTTTAAATAAAAGCTTCATCTTATAAGTTTTTTATAAACCTAATAATCTCTTTTTCAGTAGGAATCCCGCCCCCTGCCCGACCTAAAAAATCTACCTTAGCTTTTCCTTCCAAAGCCAATCTCACATCCTCAAGCATCTGACCATAAGACATCTCCACCACCAAGAAGCTTATCCGTTTATGTGTAGCGGTTAAATCTTGAAGGATTCTTCTGGGAAATGGCCATAAGGTGATCGGTCTGACTAGGCCAACCTTTTTATTCTTTTTTCTTAATTCACTCACTACCGCCTTTGCTACTCTTGCCATCGTTCCATAAGAGACCAAGATTAACCGCGCATCTTCAAGATACAAACCTTCGTAACGCGTCTCGGTTTCCTGAATAGTTTTATATTTTTTCTGTAATTTAAGATTGAACCTTTCTAAATCACCTTCCTTTAAATAAAAGGATTTTATAACATTGGGGCTCCTTTGCTTACAGCCGGTCAAGGCCCATTTTTTTATATCTTTTCTTCTTTTCTTACTGCTATTAGATAACCCATAAGCGGCGATAGAGCAAGACTCCAGCATCTGACCTAACATCCCATCCCCTAAGATAATTACTGGATTACGATACCTATCCGCTAAATCAAAGGCAACCCCCATAAAATCAAAGGCCTCCTGCACAGTAGAAGGGGCTAAAACAATACAATGATAGTCTCCGTGACCACCACCTTTAGTAGCTTGAAAGTAGTCGGACTGAGAGGGTGCAATATTTCCTAAACCCGGACCTCCGCGCATGATATTAACTATTACTGCGGGCAATTCCGCCCCGGCAATATAAGAGATACCTTCTTGCTTAAGACTTATTCCTGGGCTTGAAGAAGAGGTCATGGCTCTTGCTCCAGTAGATGAGGCACCGAAAACCATATTTATTGCCGAGAGTTCTGATTCTGCCTGAATAAATACCCCCCCTACCTCCGGCATCCTCTTTGCCATATAGGCGGTTAATTCATTTTGCGGGGTTATAGGATAACCCGCATAGAAACAACAACCCGCCTGAAGAGCTCCCTCAGCAATCGCTTCATTTCCACTTAAGAGTATCCTTTTTTTCATTTTATTTATATATCCGGATACAACAATCCGGGCAGATTACCGCACACTGCATACAACCCAAACATCCTTTTGCATCAAACTCTACAGGATTTAGCCCCAATTTATTTAATTTATCAGCTTTTTTAATTAACCCCTTAGGGCAAAAACTTGCACATAAAAGACAACCCTTGCATTTATCCTGCTCAATCACAATCCTTGGCATCTTTAATTTAACCTTATTTTAAATTAGCTTTTATTTTACTGGCTATTCCATGGCCAGTCAAACCGTATTTTTCTAAAAGCAGATCTCTTTTTCCTGCACAGATAAATTCAGAAGGCAAACCTATCTTTATCGTCGCGGTCTCTAAAACCTCGCTGATGGCGCTACCAAAACCACCCTCCAAGACAGCCTCTTCTACGGTAAAGATAAATCTTACCTGCTGAGAAATCTCTTTAAGAAGTTTTACATTTAAAGGTTTTACGAAACGCGGATTAACCAGGGTTATCTTAATTCCCTCCTTCTCTAATAAATTACTCGCCTGAAAGGAAGGGATAACCATACTTCCTAAAGCAATCACCAGGATATCCTTTCCTTCTTTTAAGATCACCGGTTCGGCTAATCTTAAAGGAGGGGAAGGCAAAGAAGAATCCGGAACAAATGCCTTAGGATATCTGATGACCACCGGCTTATCTAAATTAATGGCAAATTCTAACATCATCTCTAATTCCCTGGCATCCTGAGGTGCCATGATCACCAAATTAGGGATGTGCCTTAAAAAAGATAAATCAAAGATTCCTTGATGCGTAGGCCCATCCTCACCTACAATCCCTGCCCGGTCAACAGCCAAAACTACGCCTAAATCCTGTAAAGCAATCTCCTCAATAAGCTGGTCATAAGCCCTTTGTAAGAATGTAGAATATATCGCTACCACCGGTTTAAGCCCTGCCTCTGCCAAGCCACTGGCAAAACAAACTGCATGTTCCTCGGCAATCCCTACATCAAAGAATCTATCAGGATATGTATTTCGAAATCTATCTAAACCTGTTCCTTCAGGCATGGCAGCGGTAATCGCAATAATCCTTTTATTCACCTTAGCTAAATCTACTAACTTCTGGCTAAATACCTGGGTATAGGTCAATCTTGAAGAAGCAAGGGATTTGCCGGTTTTAATCTCAAAAGGAACTGCACTGTGAAATCTTACCGGATCAGCCTCAGCAGGAGGATATCCCTTTCCTTTCTTGGTAATCACATGGAGGAGATTTGGACCAGTTAAATTAAGAATATTATTTATAGTAGGAATAAGTATGGCAAGGTTATGCCCATCTAAAGGACCAAAATAACGAAATCCTAACTCCTCAAAAAATATCCCAGGGATAAATAGCCCTTTTAGCCCTTCCTCAAATTTATTAGCCAGTCTTAAAAGGCGACTCCCTTTAGGAACGCGTGTCCTCACAAAATTCTCCAAGGCTTGGCGAAAGCGATTATAGATGGGTAAGGAGATTAATTTATTAAGATAAGTACTTAACGCACCCACATTGGGAGCAATACTTAATTCATTGGTGTTTAAAATTACCAAGATATCCTTTTTAAGATGTCCGGTATTATTTAATCCCTCAAAACAAAGTCCACCGGATAAACTTCCATCCCCAATCACCGCCACAACCTTATACCTTTTTTCGAAAGGAAGGTATTCCTGGGCACAGGCAAGCCCTAAGGCCAAAGAGACCGCGGTAGAACTATGTCCGGTAGTAAAGGGATCGTAAGGGGATTCTTCTTTGGAAGGAAAACCGCTTAAACCTTGATATTGACGCAGGGTAGCAAATACCTTATTTCTTCCCGTAAGGATCTTGTGGGCATAGGCCTGATGCCCCACATCCCAGATAATCTTATCTTTAGGGGTATCTAAACAGTAATGTAACGCGATCGCTAATTCCACCGCACCTAAGCTTGAGGCAAGATGGCCTCCACAAGAAGAGACCACCTCAATTATCCTTGCCCTAATCTCTGAGGCCAGTTGATTAAGCTCTTCTAACCTCAGTTTTTTTAAATCCGCTGGGGAGTTTATCCTTTCAAGAAGCATAGCTTATTTATCTTCTTCGGAAAATGGCTTTAATTCAAATTCACCTTTTTTGTTCTTCACTAAAATATCGATTTTTTTCTTGGCGCTCTCTAATCTTTGAGAACAAATCCGAGCCAGCTGTAGACCCTCTTCATATTTCTTCAATGCTTCATCTAAGCTAAGATCCCCCTTTTCTAAATCATTAACTATCTTTTCTAATTTCTTAAGTGCTTCTTCAAATCTTATCTGATTCATCTTCTCTTACCTCCACCACCTTACTGATCAGCTGACCTTTAAAGAGCTTGGTCTTAATTAAATCATTCTTCTTTAAATCCCTGCTTTCTTTAACTATCGTCTCTTGCGGGATTTTAAAGGTAATGCTGTAACCTCTGGAAAGGACGTTTAAAGGGCTGAGACTGGAAAGCTTCTTAAGCTGACTATTAAATTCAGATTGTTTTAGCTTAAGAGAAAAATCTATTCTTAGAAAGAGTTGTCTTTTTAAATCCTCTATCCTTTCTTTATATTGTTGGATGGTGGATAAAGGATTAAGAAAGATAAGCTTCTTTTTTGCTGCCTGCAGCTGACTTAGATTTAATTCCAGATTATGTTGAATAATAAGACCTAAGCGATAGATAAGATCGTCAAGCACCTGTTGGTCTCTTAAAATCAAATCTAAAAACGACTGTCTTAAATCTTCAGAGATATCTTTTATTTTTTTTCTTAACTCCTCCTTTTTAGGAATCACCATCTCCGCGGCTACTGAAGGAGTAGGAGCACGCAGATCTGCTACTAAATCGGCAATCGTAATATCCCTTTCATGGCCTACCGCAGAGATTACTGGTATCCGGGAATTATAGATTGCCCTGGCTACCACCTCTTCATTAAAAGCCCAAAGATCCTCGATACTTCCACCACCCCTACCTACAATTAAAACCTCAATCCGCTCATTCAGGGGAAGTTGATGATTAAAAAGATTGAAATCATTTATCGCAGAGGCGATCTCTTCTTTTGCCATCTCTCCTTGCACCCGGACCGGATTAATAATGATATGAACATCTTTGTATCTCTCCTCTAAAACCTTCAAAATATCCTTTATCGCTGCTCCCGAAAGGGAGGTAACTATTCCGATACAGGAAGGAAGATAAGGGATCGGTCTTTTTCGCTCTATTCTAAATAAACCCTCTTTTTCTAATTTCTTTTTTAACTGCTCAAGGGCTAATTGCAAGCTTCCTATACCCTTAGGCTCTATCCTCTGAACATATAATTGATATTCTCCCCTTTTATCGTAGACACTGACATAACCTAAACAGATAACCTTTAAGCCATCCTCTAAGTTAAACCGCATGCTTTCTGTGATAGAGGCAAATACCACACATTTAAGAAGACTTAAATCATCCTTGAGATTAAAAAAGATGGTTCCGGTAGGAATCCTTTTTAATCCAGAGATCTCCCCTTCTACCCAGACCTCAGAAAAACTTGTCTCTAAGATTAAGCGGATATTACGGGTAAGTTCAGAGACAGTCCAGATATGCAAGGGCTTATTAAATCCCTCTTCCTGTCTTAATAATTCTAAACCCTCTTTAGAAAAAACTGGCCGAGCGGAAACCATTTTTTAGCAAAGGCTCCTATTTAGGTTCAGGTTCTATTTCCGGTTTTACGGATAACTCTGGTGAAGTCTTTTGAGGTAAGGATTCTTTAATCTCATCTTTCTCTGACTTTATTTCCTCAGTAGATTCTTCTAAGGTAACCTCGGGCTCCGCGGGTTTTTTCTTTATGAGGAGAAACTGCACCGAATAGGGCTTAATCTCGAGGCTCTGTGAGAATAAGTCAAGTTTCTCCAATCTTTTTTCCTCTACGGGTAAAAGGTTAGTTCCTTTATCCTCAATCACATATCTCTGATAAAGATAATCTTCCTTAAGGTTTTTAATATTTATCTTTAAAATACGACTCTCCTTACTAAAGCGCTTTGCCTTATTATCTAAATCTAAGGCCTTCTTTAAAAGGTTTTTTACCTTCGTAGTTAGGTGAAGATTCTCCAGGTTAAGCTTATTTTCTTTAAGCAAAGCAAGGTCTTTATTCTTTATAAGATTAATCACTGATCTTTTCTCCGCATTGTTTAAGAGGGGGAGGTTTCTTGAGATATAATTTATCAGGATATCTGGGTCAATATAGTTATAAATAAGAAGATTAATCTGGTCAGCAGACCTGACAGCGATTATACCTAAGAAGTCATCATTAAATTTTAAGGAAGATACAAATAAATCATTGCCTAAGCTGGCTAAGATCTTAAAGATATTATATGTGGACTTAGGAGCTGGTTTATCGGAGGTACCTTCTGGTTCAAATCGGAAGAGCCCTGTGTTTCTTACCACCCCTTCGGGATTTTTATCAAAATCCTCTAAAGAAAAATAAAGCTGATAATCTAGCCCTGCTTCATACATATTTCTTATTCTCGCAGGAATATAGCTTGCGGTAATATTTGCATATTCAGCACGCTCAGGTAATAAATTGGCATCGCGGTCATAATTCCATTCATCTATGATGAGGCAGGTATTTTTATCAAAATTAAAATAAGTTAACCAGTCTTTTATTAGACTCGCTACGTTTTTATCATATATAGTTAATTCCTTTTCCGCCTGCGGATCAGTAGTATAGGCGTGCCAGCTTATAAAATCTAAAGGAAGCTGATGGCGATAACAAAATTGAATAAGCTCATAAATAAGACTTCTTTCTGGATTAAGGATGTTGTTACCTTCCAGATTTTGAAACCACCAACTTACCGAAGGCCCACCTACAGGAATATTTATCTTTGTTTCCTGTTCTAATTCCTTTGCTGCCTCAGCAATCATCCGATAAAGATTAAGATAATCCTGAGTCCTGCCTAAAAAAAACTCCTCCAGGTCAGGTGCAGTCCAAACCTCATACCACACATTGTATTTTTTTTCACAACTAAAAATACGCATAAAATATTTTACAAATTCCTTAAATGCCTTTAAATCCCAGGTTACACTCCTTTTATCCAAAACCCTTCCTAAGCCGGCGGGTGTGCCAAATAAATTAAGGATGACAACCCCTCCGGAATCAGTTATCTTTTTTAATATTGCCTCGTAACTACCCAATAATCTGTCTTGCAGTTCTTTATCTTTAGCCAATTGATTTATCTGCCAAAGATTAAACTGGATTCGATAGATACCCGAAAAGCCAATCTCTTTCTCCCAGATTTCTAGAACCTGCGGGGAAGCTAAATTCTGAGGCCACCAGGCCTGGGAATGATAACCGCCTCCACTTAAGTCTAAATTAGGTCTGAAGATTTTAGGTAAGACAATAGTGCTTGAGTTTATATCCAGGTTAAATTCTAATTCCTTGGCTAATCCTGAACGTAAAGTAACTAAACTAAAAAAAAGATAAAAGAGAAACAACCTTCTCATCTTATCTTTCTTTGGATCCGAGAGATAGAGATTGCTTTACCTGTGTGGTTATCAATATTTAAGATTACCCCTTGAAGTTGAAGATCTTCTTTAGCCACCTCAAAACGCACAGGAAGCCCACTGAGGAATCTCTCCAAAACATCCTCGATCCTTCTGCCAATTACGGAGTTCAACGCTCCGGTCATCCCTACATCTGTAATATAGGCGGTCCCCTGGGGTAAGATCCTCTCATCCGCGGTCTGAATATGGGTGTGGGTACCTAAGACAGCACTGACCTTTCCGTCCAGATACCAACCCAGAGCAACCTTTTCTGAGGTTGCCTCCGCATGGATATCCACAATAATAATCCTTGTCTCTGAACCCAGTATCTCCTGAGCCTGACGCACCGCTCTAAAGGGGCAATCTATCGGCTCCATAAAAACCCTTCCCTGAAGATTAATCACACCTATCTTCTTGCCCTCTTCAGTCTTAAATATCCCCAGGCCCCTTCCGGGAACATGGGGAGAAAGATTCAATGGTCTTAAGATCCGCTCTTCCTGATTAATTATCTGAAAGATCTCTTTTTTCTTCCAGATATGATCTCCCGAGGTTAAGACCGCTATCCCCATACTAAATAATTCCTCAGCCACCTGCGGGGTAATCCCTGAGCCACCGGCAGAATTCTCCGCATTAGCAATTACAAAATCTAAATTAAATTCCTTTTTTAAATCCGGAAGGATTATCTTCACTGCTTCCCTACCTGGGCTACCCACTATATCTCCTATAAAAAGTACCTTCATCTTTTTAATTATTTGGCGTATTCAATTACCCTGGTTTCCCGGATCACCGTAACCTTTATCTGACCGGGATACTCCATATCCTCTTCGATCTTCTTGCGGATATCCCGCGCAAGATTAACCGCATCGCTATCTGAGATCTTCTCCGGCTGAACAATCACCCTTATCTCCCTTCCTGCCTGAATAGCAAAGGCCTTTTCCACCCCTTTAAAAAGATTAGCGATCGCCTCAAGTTTCTCTAATCTTTTGATGTAAGTCTCTAAGGTTTCGCGTCTTGCTCCCGGTCGAGTAGCGCTGATCGCATCTGCTGCCATGGCTAAAACTGCATATATACTCTGAGGGGTACTCTCTTCATGATGTGCTTCTAGGGCATTTACTACCTCGGTAGATTCGCCATATTTTCTGGCTAAGTCTGCACCTAACTTCGCGTGCGTGCCTTCCATCTGATAATCTAAGGCCTTACCAATATCATGTAAAAGCCCGATTCGCCGTGCTAATCTAAAATCTAAACCTAACTCAGAAGCCATCGCTCCTAAAAGAAAGGCCACTTCCTTAGAATGCTGTAAGACATTTTGACCATAACTGGTGCGATATTTTAGGCGACCTAAGAGTTTTATTAACTCCGGATGTAAACTATTAACCCCTGTCTCAAAGGCAGCGCGCTCTCCTTCCTCGCGAATCCATTCTTCCATTTGCTTCTTGGTCTTTTCTACCACCTCCTCGATCCTGCCCGGATGAATCCTGCCATCAGCAATAAGCCTTTCTAAGCTTATCCGGGCGATCTCTCTGCGAATCGTATCAAAACTAGATAAGGTTACTGCTCCCGGAGTGTCATCGATAATTACATCTACACCCGTAGCCATTTCTAAAGCACGGATATTTCTCCCCTCCCTTCCAATAACCCTCCCTTTCATCTCATCATTAGGAAGGCTGACTACACTTATAGTTGACTCCACGGTATGTTCAACCGCACAGCGTTGAATAGCCAGACTAATAATCTCTTTTGCTTTCTTCTCAGCAATACCCCGTAATTCCTCCTCTTGCTTCTTAATGAGGATTGCCTTTTCATTATTTAATTCCTCATTTAGGCGATTTAAAAGAATCTGTTTTGCCTCCTCTATGGTTAAAGAGGAGATCTTCTGAAGTCTATCCTTTTCTTCAGCGATAAGTAAATGGAGTTGATTCTCTTTTGCCTTAAGGAGTTCCTCTTGTTTTTTTAATCCTTCTTGCCTTAATTCAAATTCCTTTTCCTTTTTCTCTAAAAGCTCAAGCCGACGGTCAATACTCTCTTCCTTCTGCGCAAGACGCCTCTCTAAATTGGATAATTCCACTCTTCTATCCTTAGTCTCATGTTCAAACTCCTGACGCAGTTTATAAAGAAGGTCCTTGGCCTCTAACTCTACCTCCCTCTGTCTATCCTGGGCTTCCTTCTTGGCTTGCTCTAGGATTAATCTGGCTTTGGTTTCTGCATCTTGAATCTTTTTTTCAGCAACATGCCTTCTTAAAAAATACCCTATAGTCAGAGAGACCAAACTTAAGAGTATAAGGATAATTATATTAAACATAGATTACTCGACCTCCTTTTATCATTGTAAAGCTATAAAGATATTTTTAGTTAAGCGAAAATAATCTTCTGCACCTTTACATCTAAAGGGGTGGCAGGAAGGCGGTTTAAGATCTGAAAATTATAGGCCAGGCCAATGGAGACGGTATTTGCGGAAAGTTTTTTTAAGAAACGGTCGTAGTAGCCTTTACCCCGACCTAAACGATTACCATGCTTATCAAAGGCCAAACCCGGAACCAAAACAAGCTCTATTTTTTCTGGCTCAATAAATTCTTTCTTTACGGGTTCATATATTCCATAACGGCCTTTTTTAAAACTTGAGTTTTTCTCTAATATACATGGCCTGATTGTTCTTTTTTCGCAAACAGGCACGACTACCGTCTTACCTAGCCTAAAGGCTTGTTTAATCATCTCCGCTGTCTCCACCTCGCCACCAAATGAAATATAAAACATTATCGTCTTTGCTTTAATGAACTCCTTTGTTCTAAAAAGCTTTCTTTTAATCAGTCTGCTTCTCTGTTTTCGGATCTCCTCCTTCTGTTTTTTTAATCTTAAAAGCATTATACTGCGGATTTTCTCCTTTGTCAACATTACCAAGAAGATCTTTAGTCCCTAATGCCAACCGTCCTTTAAAAAATGCTTAAGAGCAATTCCCTATTAGGATTAATTTGCGGGGTTTAATTAATCTCTTAAAATCCTTGGGTGCTTGTGTCTTTCTTAGATTGTCGAGTTTTTTTGTTTTTTGAAGTTCGTTATAGATTAAAACCCAGACACAATCTTTTTCCTTATCTACCTCGCACTTGCCTTTATCCATTCCTCCGCATGGACCATTTAAAAGACCCTTAGCACAAAGGGTAACAGGACAGATCCCTGCGGTAAGCGCCAAGATACATTCTCCGCATAAGGAGCATTTCTCAAGAAGGTTTCCCTCTTTATCCAAAACCCCGGCGAATAATGTATTTAATGCCGGCAAAACTGTAAGGGCTAATCTATTATTCTCCTTTACCGATTGAACCCCTAAACCACAAGCTAAAACCAAAATCACCTCGGCTTTCTTTAACGCCGGGATATTTCTGGCAAGCTCAGTCTTGATCTGACTGGAAATGCAAGGGGCATTGGGTAAGCAGCTACCCACAATGATCTTGCCTTCCTTTTCTAATTCTTCTTTTATCTTTTTAAGCTCTGGTTCCCCTCCGCTCTTACAGAGAGTAGCACACTCACCGCATCCTACCAAAAATATCCTTTTGTACTGCTTTAAATCCTCTAAGATCTCTTCCAAGGGTTTCTGTTCAGTAATAATCATCTTTTCTTTTTTATCTTTCTCTCAAAAAACATTCTTCCGGAATATTAAGTTCATTTCTTAAATCCGCTGTCTCTTTTATAAATTGTCTTGTTTTCTTATCTCGATATCCACTACAATAAAGAAGGGCAGGGATTTTAGATTTAAAAAATTCGTTCATTCTCCTTATAAAAAGTTCTCTTATATATTTACCAAATATTGAAGAAATTGTTATAGGAAAATACCTCGCATCCCCATCTGTAATAAATCTTACCTTTTGACCATCACAAAAATAATAACCGATCTCATCTTTCGTTTCATAATTGAAAATAGGTGAAAAGAGATTAAAAAATTTTTGATAATTTTTCGTTCTTCCATTTCTTCCACAGAGAAATAAGATCTCATCTTTATAATTTTCTTTAAAGTATGAAAAAAGATCTTCAAAAAGTAAATAATTTAAATGCAATTTGCCCGAGACATATTTTAATCTCTGATTAAATTTACCAGGACAGATCGCTATACTTTTTATCTCCTTTATGCTCGCATCTATCTCCTGCAAATAATTCTGAGCGATTTGGTTATTAATCCCTGAGTTCATCCAAGATGGAATCTGAAGGTCACAGATGCAATGTAAAAAAGGGAGGGAACATCTATCCTTCTGGATAAGAATATTGGATAAGAATTCCAGGGTATTAGAAGGTATAGAATTATAAAGTAATTTATAAAAAGAAAGAACAATTCTCTCACATTCCTTCATTCTTCCAAAACCACAGATCTTTTTACTTTCTTTTAAACTTCCTTTTGAAAGTCTCTCGGGGTCTTTGGCTTCTACCAAACTTGCCGTAACGACCAAAGGACCTAAGATGGGTCCTAATCCATTCTCATCTATCCCTACTACAAGCATCTTAATCTTTCCCTTTTATAACTATTTTACATTATATTGAAAAAAAATCAAATCTTAAAAAACTTAAATCCCTCTTTTTTACTTAAATAGATCGAAGGCTTAAAAGAATAGATACGATCCGTCTGGATTATTCTTAAGAAAAGGTTCTCCTTTAGATTAAGAGCTACCCCGTATTTTTTCCAGACGTTGTTTTATCCTTGCTTCATAACCTATATTAGTGGGCTCATAGTATTTAACCTTTTTAGAAAGATAGATCTGTTTTACATAATGGTCAGGATAATCATGGGGGTACTTATAACCCCTACCATGGCCTAATCGCTCTTTATCTAAGTGGGCATCCTTAAGATGCTCAGGAACCGCTTGCAGTTTATGCTTTTGAATATCCTGGTAGGCTTTCTCGATGGCTAAATAAGCAGTATTAGATTTAGGTGCGCAGGCAATATAGATAACCGCCTGAGCCAAAACAATCCGTGCCTCAGGCATACCCACAAACTCTGAGATCTGATAAGCAGCATTGGCTAAGACTAAGGCTAAGGGATCAGCATTACCTACATCTTCCGCAGCACAGATACAGAGCCTGCGGGCAATAAAACGCGGATCCTCTCCAGCATAAAGCATCTTAGCCATCCAATATAAAGCCGCATCAGGATCCGAACCCCGTAGGGATTTAATAAAGGCAGAGGCAGTATCATAATGGGCGTCCTCATCCTTATCATACAAAACAGGTTTTTTCTGGATCGATTCTGAGACTACCTTTAAATCAAAGTTAATAAAACCATCTTTAGATTTAGGGGTGGTTAAGACCCCCAATTCTAAAGCATTTAAAGCCCGGCGCGCATCTCCTTCACAGGCCCTGGCTAAAAAACTTAAGGCCTTTTTACTTATCTTTATCTTTAAATTCCCCAATCCCCGTTCTTTATCCTTTAAGGCAAGATTAAGAATCCTTATGATCTCCTCTTCCTTTAAAGGCTTAAACTCAAAGACCAAGGAACGGGAAAGCAAGGTGGAGGTTAAGGAGAAAAAGGGGTTATGCACCGTAGCACCAATTAAAACAGGATTTCCCTCCTCAATATCTGGCATCAATACATCCTGCTGGGCCTTATTAAAGCGATGGATCTCATCAATAAAAAGGATGGTTTTTCTTCCTGTTTGTATCTTTCTCTGTTTTGCTTGAAGGATAATCTTACGCAGTTCTTCTACATTGGAGGTGGTAGCATTTACCGAGACATAATATGCCTTTGTCTTATGGGCAATACACCAGGCTAAAGAGGTTTTTCCTGTACCCGCAGGACCATAAAGGATCAAGGAGTTTAAGCGATCTGCCTCAATTGCCCGACGTAAAAGCTTCCCTCTGCCTAAGATATGCTCTTGACCAACAAACTCCTCAAGAGAGGTAGGACGGAGCCTTATGGCTAAGGGGAGATCTTTAAACGAGCGGGATCTGTCTTGGTTAAATAGATCAGCATAAAAAACTTCTTTCATTATTATCTTAAAAAAAATCCCCGCGCGTGCCGTTGGAGGCGATAGGATATGAACCGTCTTTTTTAAAGTGGGTGCTCTCTCCTTAACACCACGGTGCCAAGGAAGTTAAGCTCCCTTCAAAAAGGTGTTGGTTCACCGCTTCTTTTTCCTCCTAACGGGCACTGCAGGGATATTTCAAAGAATTCTCCTTTAAGCAAAAACAAGTATAACACATCTGAAGATAAATGTCAAATATTATCTTATTCTTGCGTTAAACTTCTCCACTACCATCTTAACAACCCCGTCATGCAAAGGATTAACCTCTTCTTCGGTAAGGGTGCGTTCATCTGAGCGATAAAGACAGGAGATGGTTAAACCTTGAAATCCTGGGGGAACCTGTTTTCCTTTATAAAAATCAATTACCCTTGCCTCTTTCAGAAACGGTTGACCTTGCCTACGAATCTCCTCTATAAGTTCCTCAATAAAGGTTCCCTCTTTAAGGATAAAACTTATATCCCGGATAATTGCCGGATAGACCGGAAAGGGAGTAAACCTCTTTTCTAATCTTATAAAACCAAAAAGCCTCGTTAAAGAAATCTCAGCCAGATATGCCTTTTTGTTCTTTAAGATAGATCGCATCAGAATAAAACCTATTCTTTCCTTACCAAGATAAAGATCTATCCCCTCCTTTTCATTAAGTTTAAAGCTATAATTATCAATCCCCAATCTATCCAAAAGCATCTGAATTATTCCTTTTAAATGTAAGAATCCCATCTCCTCCTTAATTAAACCCTGGCAGGTTAAGGTTGGTTTTACACCCGCTATCCCTAAACCCAAGCTAAGCTCTTCCTGGGGTCTATCATTTAAAAAACTAAAGATATGGGCTATCTCAAATATCCTTACATAATTCTGTTTTTGATTAAGATTGTGGATTATAATGTTTAAGAGGCTGGGAAGAAGTGAGGTCCTTAAGACCTCCTGTTCCTTACTTAAAGGATTAAGGATAGAGACCGCCTCTTTAGATTCCAGACCAAAATCCTTTAGGGTTTCTTTATCAGTAAGACTGTAGGTTAAAACCTCATCTAAACCCAATCCTATAAGGATATCTTTTATCTTTAAAATATAAGTCCTTTTTAAATCCGGCTCTATCTTTGTCAAAACCTTAGGTAAACTGGTAGGGATATTCTCATAACCATATATCCTGGCAATCTCCTCCACTATATCCATCTCTAAACTGATATCCTTACGGTAGGAGGGAATACCTATCTTTAAAGCCTTCTTTTGCTTTTTTACCTTAAATCCTAAGGAAACTAAGATGGTGATTATCTTCTTCTGATCGATCTCTATCCCCAAACTCCTCTTTACCTGTTGAGAATTAAAATAGATGATTTTATCTTTTTTCTTAGGCCTGCCCTGGGTTTTATCTAAGATAAGCATTCCACCGCAGATTCTCCGCATCAAATCCACCGCCTCCCACGAAGCACTTTTTAGAATCTGAGGCTCTAACCCACGCTCAAATCTATAAGCAGATTCTGTCTGAATCCCTAATCTCTGTCTTGTGCGTCGGATAATCAAAGGGTTAAAGATAGCTGCCTCAAGAAGGATATGCTGGGTATTCTGACTTATCTGGCTATTCTCTCCCCCTATAATCCCGGCTAAAGCCAATGCCTTCTTTTTATCCGCAATTATTAAGGTTTGTGGATCAAGAATCCTTTTCTGGCCATCCAAGGTAATCAGCTCCTCCTTATCCTTTGCCCGTCGCACGATTATACAGCAGTCATCCAATTTATCTAAATCAAAGGCATGCAAAGGTTGACCCCAGACAAACATAACATAATTGGTAATATCCACAATATTATTTATACTTCGACAACCAACAAGTTCTAATCTTTGTTTAAGCCAATCCGGAGAAGATCCAACCTTTATATTTTTTATAATCTTAGCATTATATAAAAGACAGTCATTTCTATCTTCAATCTCGATCTTAAAATTCGAATTAAAACCTCTGTAGCTCTTTAAAGAGAAGGAGCCTAATTTCAGCTTCTTTCCCGTAAGTGCAGCTACCTCACGAGCAATTCCTATAATACTTAGGAGGTCAGGTCGATTAGAGGTTATCTCTATCTCAAAAACAAAATCACCTTCTTTTTCTTCTAAAAAAACTACCTCAAGCCCTGCCATCGTAAGCACCTGCGCAAGTGCCTGGGGCTTCAGCTTAATCTCAACAAACTCATTTAACCAATTATAAGTAAATCTCATCTTAAAATTGTTTCAAAAATCTTAGGTCATTCTCGAAGAATAAACGGATATCATTAATGGAATATTTTAACATGGCGATCCTTTCTACACCTAAACCAAAAGCAAAACCCGTGTATTTGTTTGGGTCATAACCCACATTTTTAAATACATTAGGGTGAATCATCCCTGCGCCTAAAATCTCCAGCCAACCCTTCCTGCTACAGACCGAGCAACCTTCGCCTTTACAGATAATACAACCGATATCTACCTCTGCAGAGGGTTCAGTAAAAGGAAAGAAGTGCGGTCGAAAACGCATGCTAATCTCCTGACCAAAGATCGCCTTTAGAAAAACCTCTAAGACTCCTTTTAGATCGGAAAACCTTATATCCTCATCTACCATAAACCCTTCTATCTGATGAAACATAAAGGAATGACTGGCATCTACCGCATCAGGCCGATAAACCCTACCAGGAACCACCACTGCTAAGGGAGGCTTACGCGCTCTCATTACCCTGATCTGCACAGGAGAGGTATGACTGCGCAGTAATAACCTCTCTTTAAGCTCTTTCCTATCCCTAATCCAAGCCCTGGGCTCTAAATAGAAGGTATCAAAGACATCCCGCGCAGGATGTTCTAAAGGAATATTTAAGCCAGTAAAATTATTGTATTCTGTTTCAATCTCCGGTCCCTCCACCACACTAAAACCCATGCGCATAAATACCCCACAGATCTCTTCAATAACCCGGGTAATCGGATGAAGATGTCCTAACTCTTGGGCGATCCCGGGAAGACTAAGTTCACTTAAACTAAAACTTTGGGAGGAAGCCTGGGTTTTAAACAAAGGTTCTTTCTCCGCAATATAATTAATAAGCCTCTGTTTCAAGGCATTAATCCTCTGACCAAGCTGACGACGTTGCACAGGCTCCAACTTAGAAAGTTGACGAGTAAGAGAGGGAATTACTCCTTTCCTTCCCAGGTACTTATGTTGAAATACCTGGAGTTGCTGAAAGGAGGTTATCCTTTCTAACTCTGCCTCAACTGTCTTTTGGATCTGGTCAAAATCAAAATCAGACATAGTAATCCCGCTCCCATTAAAGCAAGTTCTTCTTTATAGACATCGGTCTTCTCCTTAACTAATTCTCCGGATTTTATCTTTTTCAACTGTTGGGCATGGATATCCATATCTCCTCCATGCTCTAAACAGGCGCGGTTAAATATCCCTTTTACCTCAATCCAATCGCCTTTATATTTATAACCTCCCGTATAATTTATCTGGGTAATTAAATCTCTATCCACCCACACCCCGATAGCAAAACCTCCATCGTGAAGATTAATCCAGGCATGGTCTTTTCGGAGCATAATATCACCGATAACCTCTCCTTGATAAAGGATGGTTTTCTTATCGTATTGCTGAGCCTCCTTAATTAACTGCTCACTTGAGACCGATTGAGCAAAGCCAGAGAAGCTAAAAAGCACAATCATTAATATTATATGGATAAGGGTGGTAATCATCTCTTTCCTTTTATTACTGCAATAAGGAATCCTGCCAGGGTAAATACTGAGATAAACTCCAGACGGCCTGCCCACATCTGAAGGATATAGGTAATCTTTAAAAGATCAGGCATATTTATATGGGTGATCCCGCAGGATAGACCTACATTGGCAGTAGCAGATATAGACTCAAACAGGGAATCTAAGAAAGGGTATCCCAAAGACATTCCTATTATTGCTCCTAAACCATAGAATCCTATATAAAGCAGGGTTATAAATAAGGTTGCTTTGGCAAATTTATCCTCAATAAAGATCTCTTTTATATGATGAAATCGCTCAAAAAATACCGCCCGTTCCGGCAGGATTATCCTTTTGATCTCCTCTAACAAGATCTTAAATATACTGCCAATGCGTACCATCTTGATTGCTCCCGCGGTAGAACAGATCGCGCCCCCTAAGGCCATGGCAATAAGTATTCCGCTTAAAGCCAGATGATTCCAATCTTTCTTCCACTGCCAGGGATATATGGTTTGATAACCGGTACCGGTATGTGCAGAAAGAAGCTGATAGGCTCCTTTACGAAATAACATTAAGGTAGGAGGATAACCTTCCCATCTAATCAATCCTATCATCACAATAAGAAAACAAATAACTACACTCATAAAAAATGTTTGTGTCTCTATATCCCTTAAAATCTCCTTTCGTCTTCCTGTCCAGATATGATAATGGAGTTGAAAATTTATTGCCCCCAGGATCATGATTACCATGGTTAAAAGCTCAAAAAGCCCACTGTGATAGTAAAGAATGTTTTGAGACTGGGGAGTAAAACCTCCTGTATCGAAAGCAGTCATAAATATACAGAGCCCGTGAAAGAAAGCCCGCAAAGGCCTCATTCCATTCAATATCCCTGCTAAACCTAAACCCACTGTACCCAAGACTAAATACACTATACTCACTAACCAGATAAAACGCGCGGTATGAATTACATTGGGAAAAATCCTCTCTTCCCTTGCCTCCCCTACATATATTCTTAGTGCTCCTGAAAATCCGCGAAAGAAAAATGCTAAGGCAACAATGATAATACCTTGACCGCCCATAAACATCATTAAGTGTCGCCAGAGATTATGGGTATAAGAAAGGTGATCCAGATCACAAACCAGGGTAAGCCCGGTGGTAGCAAATCCAGACATAGTCTCAAAACAGGCATCTAAGTATGATCGCCAGTGTCCACTAAGATATAAGGGTAGGGCTCCTAAAAACATGGCTGAGATCCAGGTCAAAGAGACTACCACCATCGCCTGCATCCAGTTTAATTCTTTTTCCGTAAAACATAGCTTGGTTAGGATTAAACCTATAATTACACTTAATTCCAAAGTAATCAGAAAATCCAAAAGCGGATTTATCTCTTTTAAAAATAATCCTAAAAGAATAGGAAAGGTCATCATTAAACCCAGACCCAAGATGACCTTTCCTAAATAGTAACCAATAATCTTAAAATCAGCTAAGCGTGGTTTAAGGAGCATATGTATTTAAGGGGTGTATAAAGAATGCTATCAGGCAGAATAAAAATATTATCAGGATAATCCCGCAGGCATAAGAAATCTCCGTCAGGATACCTAAGATAATATTAAAGAGAGGCTTAAGCTTCATACCCTTCCTACCAATAATTCCAAGAGCTTATGCTCGTTACCCACCAGGGTTAAGGCAATAATATCATCACCTGCTTTTAGAATTGTATTGCCCTTAGGCACAATTACCTGCTCTCCTCTTACAATGGACACCAAGACCGACTCCTCAGGTAACTTAATCTCCGAGAGGGGCTTATTAATCACCGGTGAATCGGAAGGTAAATCTAAACGCACAATCGCAAGTTTTCCCCGTTTGAAACTTAACAGAGAAACAAAGTCAGAAAAGGAAACCTCCTCCTCAATAATCTTGGCAATAATCTTGGTGGAATCTATAGGAACATCTACCTCTAATTCAGCAAAGGTATGTTCGTTGTCGGGATTATTTACCCTACCCACAGTCCGACGTACATTGAAGCACTGTTTAGCCAATTGGCAAATAATTAGATTATCTTCATCATCTCCGGTAACCGCAGCGACTACATCCGCTCGCTCGATCCCGGCCTCTTCTAATATCCGCGGGTCACAACCATCGCCATTAATTACCAAAACATCTAACTCGCGGGCAATGCTTTCACAAAGGGCCCTGTCCTTTTCCACAATACTTACAGTATACTTTGCCTCAGTAAGTCGCTTAGCTAAAAAATAGCCAATCTTTCCTGCGCCCACAATTACAATATACATAATCCCTTCCTTATAAGTTAAATCTCTCTTTTATCTTCTTAAGACTGGTAACCTTAACTACTGCCATTAAGATATCTTTGGGTTTAAGCATTAAGGAGGGTTCAGGTAGAATCACTCCTTGCAATCTCCTTATTGCTACCACCAATAATTCACCAGGTATATTTATATCCTGAATAGCCTTACCTGCTAAATTGTCCTTTACCTCAATCTCAATAACCCCTAATTCCTTAGTCTCAATTAGATAACTAGAAAAACGACTCTCAATAATCTTATCCCTAATCATGGCAGCAAAAAGGATTGTCCCGCTGATTACCTCCAGCCCTAAACTTGCATAGATATGGGCGCGCTGAGGATCGTAGACACGGGCAATCACCTTAGGGACCTTAAATATCCTCTTGGCTATCTGAGCAGAGGTAAGATTAGTATTATCACCATTGGTAAGCGCACAAAAGGCATCTGCCTTCTCAATCCCTGCCTGCCTTAAAAGGCTTAAGTCATAACCATTGCCTAGTAAGGTTAAACCATTAAAACTGTCTCCTAAGCGTTGAAAGCTAGAGGGGTTCTTATCGATGATGACTACATCATGACCTTCGTTAGATAAAAGCTTGGCTAATTCGGAACCCACCCTTCCACAACCCACGATTATTACATACATATTATTTATCCCTGGCTATCTCAACTATTCTTTCAAATGCCTTCTCATCCCTTATGGCTAAATCTGCCAGAAGCTTTCTATCTATTTTTATATTAGCCTCCTTAAGTGCATGGATAAATCCACTATAAGTAATCCCTTGTTGTCGACAGGCGGCATTAAGCCGGGTAATCCAAAGCCTTCTAAACAGGCGTTTCTTTCTCCGCCTATCTCGGTAGGCAAAAACCATGGCGCGCATTAAAGTCCGGCGTGCCTGTTGAAATTGCTTTGCACGATCGCCCCAGAAACCCTTGGCTTTTTTTAATACCCTCTTTTTTCTTTTATGAGTTGTCACACTATGTTTTACCTTGGTCATAGTCCTGCTCCTTGTTTTATCGGTAAGGCAACATCTTTTTAAGATACCTTATATATTTTTTATTCCGGAGCACCTGCTTCCTTCTTAACTTGCGGATTCTCTTTGCCTTCTTTTTTGTCAAAAGATGACTTTTTCCTGCAAAAGGATGTTTCAATCTTCCTTTCTTTGTCAAAGAAAATCTTTTGGCCACAGATTTTTTCGTCTTCAGACTCAAAACCCTCCTCCTTTTCTTAATAAGATTATCTCGGCGCAAATACCAAACTCATCACCCTGCCTTCTAAATGGGGTTCCTTTTCTATTTGGGCAATCTGTTGGGTGTCTTGAATAAGTTTATCTAAGATCTGCTTTCCTAATTCCAGGTGTTCCATCTGCCTTCCGCGAAAGAACATATTTATCTTAACCTTATCTTTCTTTTTTAAAAAATTCATTGCTTGCTTTAACTTTGTTTGATAATCGTGTTCGTTAATATTGGGCTTTAGGCGAATCTCTTTGAGTCGACCCTGTTTATGATGTTTCTTTACCAGACGTTCTTTTTTTTCCTGGTTATATTTAAACTTACTAAAATCGGCGATCTTGCAGACAGGGGGAGATGCCTGGGGAGCAACCTCGATTAAATCCAGATCATACTGATTGGCTATCTCCAGTGCTTTCTGTAAAGGCACTACCCCTAACTGCTTTCCGTCTGGATCAATAAGGCGAACCTCGGCAGCATTTATTCTTTCATTAATGCGAATAAACCTTCTAATATGGACCACCTCCTTTTGTCCTTTAATAAATCTCTTTCTGAAGCTCCTGTTTTATCCTTTTTACCAGCTCCTCCAGCTTCATCCTTCCTAAATCCTGCATCCCTCTTTTTCTTACCGAGATCTGGCTGGTCTCATATTCACGCTTACCCAGGATTAAGATGTAAGGAATCCTTTCTAATTCAGCATTGCGGATCCTTTTATCGAGTGTTTCATCTGCCTCATCTATATCTATACGCAGATTATTATCTTGGAGAATCCGTTTGATCTGTTGAGCATAGTCATTAAATTCATCCCTTAAAGGAATAATCCTTATCTGGATGGGAGAAAGCCATAAAGGTAAGGCACCTTTATAATGCTCCAATAAAGCTCCCACAAATCGCTCCAGGCTTCCCAATAAAACCCGGTGTAACATTACGGGCTGCTTTTCTTTGCCATCCTTATCTATATAGGTAAGCTTAAATCTCTTCGGTAAAGCAAAATCACATTGAATAGTAGCACACTGCCACCTTCGCTTTAAGGCGTCCTTTAGTTTTATATCTATCTTTGGACCATAAAAGGCACCTTCTCCTATATTTATCTGGTAAGGTAGCCTTCTTTCTTTTAAGACCTCCTCTAAGGCCAGGGTGGCTTCTTGCCAATCCTGTTCTGTCCCAATATATTTTTCCGGCCGCGTGCTTAACTCAATCCCTACATCATCAAAACCAAAGACCTTCATTGTCTCAAAGACAAAATCAATAATCGAGCTTATCTCATCTTTAAGCTGTGCAGGCAAACAAAAGATATGGGCATCATCCTGGGTAAAGCCCCGCACCCTTAACAATCCATGTAATACCCCTGCTTTCTCCCGTCGATAAACTGTGCCTAATTCAAAATAACGAATAGGCAGTTCCTTATAACTGCGCAGCTTAGATTTATAAATTAAGATATGCCCCGGGCAATTCATGGGCTTAACCACATATTCCTTATCTTCAATCTTAAAGGTATACATATTCTCTTTATAGTAATCATAGTGTCCTGAGGTCTGCCAAAGCTCTGTCTGCATAATATGCGGGGTGACTACCAGTTGATACCCTCGCTTAAGATGCTGGCTTCTTTCGTAATCCTCGATAATCATCCTTAAAAGTGCTCCCTTAGGATGATAAAAAACCAATCCTGCACCTGCCTCCTGATAATAGATATCAAAGAATTCTAACTGAGGACCTAACCTGCGATGATCCCGTAGCCTTGCCTCCTCTAAATCTTTAAGATAGGTATTTAATTCCTCAGCGGTGTTAAAGCATGTACCATAGATCCTCTGGAGCATAGGATTGGTTTCAATCCCATGCCAATAAGCTCCGGCTACGGATAATAACTTAAAGAATCTAACCTTGCCCGTAGATTCTACATGAGGCCCTCTACACAGATCCACAAATCCCTCACCGGTTTTATATATGCAAACCTTATCCTCAGGGATCTCCTCTAACAGAATAAGTTTATAGTCCTCATTTAAGGCCTTAAAGATCCTCTTTGCCTCTTCTTTGGGGATCTCCCGGCGGTTAAAAGGTAAATCCTTCTGAATAATCTCCTGCATTTTTTCCTCTATCTTTCTTAGGTCTTGTTCATCAAAGGGGTCTTTTTTATCAAAGTCGTAATAGAAACCATCCTCAATGGCTGGACCAATCCCTAATTTTGTTGCAGGCCAAAGCTCCTTTACCGCCTGGGCCATAATATGCGCGCAGGAATGCCTTAAGATATTTAAATCCATGTTAATCCTTTCTAAACTACACTACCTCTTAAAAAGCAAATCCACCTGCTAAAATTTACGAAAAGATCAGGGTAACCCTTGCATCGCTGGTGGGCGGTACAGGACTCGAACCTGTGACCTTTAGTATGTCAAACTAACGCGCTAACCAACTGCGCCAACCGCCCACAAACCTAAGATGGGCAAGGAGGGAGTCGAACCCTCACGTCCTTTCGGACCCAGGATTTTAAGTCCTGTGCGTATGCCATTCCGCCACTTGCCCAAAAGGCGCGGGTGGGATTTGCACCCACGTATAATGGTTTTGCAGACCACTGCCTTTCTACTTGGCTACCGCGCCAGATTTATTCTTAAGAATCCTTTTTACCTCCTTAATAATCTCATCAGGCTCAGCAAGTCGACCCCATCCCTTCCTTCCGCAAGCAAGTCTACCTATCTTTGGCTCTACAAATCTATAACCATAGAGCTTTAAACGCTTGATGTTATCCTGAACTACCTTATTCTTATACATATTCTCATTCATTGCTGGACAGATCAAAACCGGAGCCCTAGTGGCAGAAATAATACAGGTTAATAAATCATCATATATACCACTGGCAAGTTTACCAATTATATTGGCAGTCGCAGGCGCAACTAAGACCAGATTCGCCTTATCAGCTAAAGCGACATGCTCAATCTCCCAGGTCTGCACAGGTGCAAAAAGCCCCTGATAAACCTTATTTCCGGAAAGACTCTGGAAGACCAACGGCCGGATAAACTTCCCTGCCTCCTTGCTCATTACTACCGTTACCGAAAACCCCTCTTCTTTAAGCTGACGGATAAGCTGGCAGGCTTTATAGATCGCAATGCTGGCGGTTACCCCTAGGATAATCTCCTTTTTTTTGTTTTTCATTTATTTTCTTTAGATCTGGGTTTTTGTGCGCGCACCTTTCCTTCGGCAATCTCATACAAGGCTACCGTAGAAGGCTTTATCGCCGAGTCTACATTTACCAATCTGGGTTGCCCCTCGGCAATCTCCAATGCCCTTTTGGAAGCAAGGATCACTAGCTTGTAAACAGAATCCTGTGATTTATCGATAAGTTTTTCTAACGGCACATAGCTCATCACCTTAAACCTCCTTAAGAAGGCTTACTTTAGCCAGAATAATCCTTTTTAATTGCTCGATTGCCTGCTTCAGATTCTTATTTAATATCCAGTAATCGTATTTTTTATAATGAGATAATTCCTCTTTGGCTATCTTCAACCGCCGGCTAAGCTCTTCACCCGAGATCCCTCTTGAACGCTTAAGGATCCGCTGTTCTAAAACCTTTAAAGAAGGTGGTTTTAAAAATATAGTTACAGAATCTTGAGGATAAAGACTTTTTATCCTAGAGGCACCCTTAAAATCCAAACATAAAATTACCGATCTTCCTTGTCTAAGCTGTTCTTCCACAAAATCCTTAGGCGTTGCGTAATCATAACCTAAATATCTTGTCCATTCAAGTATTTTTTTATCCTTAAGTTTATTTTTAAATTCCTCTTTACTGATAAAAAAATAATCCTTTTTATCCTTCTCGTTTACTCTTTTTGGCCGAGTAGTAAAGGATATGGATTTCACCAGTTTATCCTTAAGTAGCCGGTCCTTAAGAATCTCCCTTAGGAGCGTCGTTTTACCTACACCCGAGGGACCTGAGATTACAAAGAGAAAACCCTTCTTCACTCTATATTCTGTACCTGCTCGCGGATCTTTTCAATCTGCGTCTTTATTTTTATTATCCTCCGAGAGATCTCTCCATCAAAGGATTTAGCTGCTAAGGTATTAGCTTCACGCTGCATCTCCTGAGCAATAAAATCTAATTCTTTTCCTACCGAACCATTCTTTAAAAGAGACTTTTTAAAATTTCTTGCATGAAAAGAAAGTCTGTCTAACTCTTCTGAGATATCTACCTGTTTTAAAAAATTAACGCGTTCCTCATCGGTCCTAAATTTAAGAAGTTTAAGCTTGATCTTTTCGTTAAAAATCCGCTCGAGCTTCTTTAAGATTAACTGGATATTTTGTATCCTTTTATTAAGATAAACATACAAAGCCTTTCCTTCTTTCTGGCGCATCTTGATTAAATCTTCTAACACTTGATTAAGTAATTCCTTAAGCAAGCTCCAGAATCTTTTTTTATCATCGGATAATCCAGGCTCTTTTATAGATAAAACCCCGGGAAGATGAATAAGGGTTTCTATGTTTAAGGTATCATTTAGGTTAATCTCTTTCTTTACCATCTTTAATTCGCTAAGATATTCCTTAAGCAGATTCTTATCTATAAACACCCTCTTTGGTTCTAAGGCAAGCGGGGTAAGCACACAGGTTAGCCTTCCCCGCCGAATCTTTGCGGCGATCTCCTTTTTTATCTGCTCCTGCAAGCCTAAAAACCCCTCCGGTAAATGACAGACGATATCTAAAAAACGGTGGTTGGTACTGCGCAGTTCTAAAGAGATCCTTCCATAACCTCTGATTTCTTTCTGACCTGCCCCAAAACCGGTCATGCTCTTTATCATCTTAACCCCCGCTAAGCCCAAACCCGCACCTTTTTTTCCTTCTCAATAATCTCCTTTGTGGGATAAAGGTCAACGATAATCTCATCGGGTTGAAACCAAAGCTTAATCTCTCTTTCCGCCTCTGCCTCATTTGCGGAAACATGAATGACATTCTCATAGACCCCTGAGGTAGTGATTCTTCCGTAGGCACCCCTTATGGTAGTAGCCTCTGCTTCCTCGGGATTAGTTGCTCCCGCCAAGGCACGGCATTTTTCAATCGCAGATTCTCCCCAATAAACTAAAGCCATTACCTTTCTGCGACCGTGAAACTCACCTTTAATATATTTAATTAAATCTTCAAAAAATGGCTTATCCTTAAGATGATAATAGTGCTTACGGGCTAATTCATCAGAGACGCGGACTATCTTGGCGGCGACAATCTCTAATTTAGTCTCAGATAAACGGGTTAAGATATTTCCGGTCAATGACTTCTTAAGTCCATCAGGTTTGATAAGGATCAGGGTTGCCTGATTCATTATCCTTTTTTTCTAAGATTATCTGAATAATCCTTTCTAAATCCTGAGATGAATAAAATTCAATACGGATATGTCCATGCTTTTTCTTCTTATTAATCCTTACCTTCGTACCTAAGCATTGCTGAAGCTTATCTTCCAAAAGCATAAGGTGAGGATCGCGGTCCTTCAATTTTATGTCCGGTTGTTTTCTTACGGGCTTATAGCGCCGAACAAGATTCTCCAGCTCCTTTACCGAAAGGTTCTTGAGAATTATCTCCTGGGCAAGTCTTCGCTGTTGATTAGGATCCTCAATCTCTAAAAGAACCTTGCCATGGGCAAAAGAGATCCTTCCCTTACGGATCTCCTGCTGAATCTCCTGGGGTAATTTCAATAAACGCAATGTATTAGTAATGGTTGTCCTTGCCTTTCCCAAGACCTGACTGATCTTTTCTTGTGTAACCATAAATTTATCAATAAGATACTGATAGGCACGCGCTTCTTCAATCGGGTTAAGGGCCTGACGTTGGACATTTTCAATCAAAGAGATCTCTAAGGAATCGCGGTCATCTACATCTTTAATGATTACAGGTATCTCTTTTATATTCAATAAGTTAGCAGCACGAAGTCGACGTTCTCCGGCAATTAATTCATAATAATCCCCTTTTCTCCGCACAATTAAAGGTTGAATCAATCCTTTTTCCTTTATAGATTGGGTCAATTCTTCTAAACTTTGGAGATCAAAATCCTCTCTGGGTTGATAAGGACTAGGTTTAATTTGTCCAGTCTGGACATAAATAATCTTATCCTGTTTTTCTTGGGTTTCTTTTTGACCTTCTTTTTCCGGGATTAAAGCACCAATTCCTTTTCCTAAGGCTTTTCTTGACATTATTGCTCTCCTTCAAGGATTGGTTGAGGGGTTAAAGGAACGCCTAAGATTTCTTTGCTTAATTCCTCATATTTCTTTGCTCCCAAGGACTCTCGGTCATATAAAAATACAGGTTTTCCAAAACCCGGAGCCTCGCTTAAACGAACGTTACGAGGAATTACTGTTTGATAAACCTTTTCCTTAAAATAATCCCTTACCTCTTGGATTATCTCTTTAGTAAGATTGGTGCGAAAATCTGCCATGGTTAAAAGAACCCCTTCGATCTCGAGATTAGGATTAAGGTTATTTTTCACAAGTTTAATAGTATTAAGAAGTTGTGTTAATCCTTCTAAGGCATAATATTCACATTGGACAGGTATAAGCACAGAATCAGCGGCGCACAAGGTATTAATGGTCAATAAACCTAAAGAAGGAGGCGAATCAATAAAGATAAAATCAAACTCCTCCTTTACCGAGCTTAACCCTTTTTTTAAACGATTCTCCCTTCCTAAAACCCCTACCAATTCTACCTCTGCTCCGGTTAAATCTAAATTAGAAGGAGCAAGGATAAGGTTCTCTATCGGAGTAGATTGAAGGATCTCCTTTATCTCAAGCTCCTCTAAAAGCACATGATAAGTACTTTTTTTAATATCGTGTTTATTTATTCCTAAGCCACTGGTAGCATTTGCTTGAGGATCCAGATCCACTAACAAAACCCGCTTAGGAAAAATGGCTAAATAGGTAGCCAGATTAATGGCAGTGGTAGTCTTACCTGTACCTCCTTTTTGGTTACATAAAGCGATAGTCTTACCCATTATATTCTTAAAAATCTTAGCAAGTTCTTTAAGGAACCTTGCTTTTCCCTAAAATTATTATCTAAAAACCTCATTTATTGTCAAGTATTTTTTTATCCTTTTTTTATTATTCTTAGTTTTATCTTTGCGGGTTTGCCTCCTGGTATACCAAAAACCCCTTTTTCTTCTTCCTTAAGAATCTGGATTTTTAAATATTCAGAGGTATCTTAAACAGTTTTAATGCTTTTTTCATTGCTTCCTTAACGCTCTTCCCTTCTATTTCTACACTCTCTCCAAAATTCTCCTCAGATCTCATCTTAAACCTCTAAAGCGCAAATGAAAGATTAACATTAAGAGGTTATTAATGAACCAGTATAAAACTAATCCGGAAGGAAGATGATAAAAGACTATTCCTAAGAAAATGGTAAAGAAAATGCTCATCAATCTTTGTTCTTCTTTTGGTCCTACTCCGGTAGAGAGGATGGAGAGCTTCTGTTGAATAAAGATGGTGATGATAAATAAAATGGGCAAGAGATTAATCTCTTTTCCGATAATAGGTAAGCCAGTATGTAAAATAAATAATCTATCCGGCTCAGAGAGATCCTTTATCCACAAAAACGAACCCTCTTTTAAAGCAATGGAGCGGGTTAAACCCTGATAAAGAGCCAGAAAAACCGGCATCTGTAAAATAAGGGGAAGGCAACCTCCTAAAGGATTAATCTTATATTTCCGATACAATTCCATCATTTCCTTGTGTAATCTTTGCGGATTATCTTTATAAAGTAATCTTAACTCTTCTATTTTTGGCTGTAAGACCGTCATTTCTTTTATTGCGCGCATCTGTTTTAAACTTAATGGGAAAAGGACTAAATAGATCAGAAGGCTGAGGAGAACGATGGCTATACCCCAGTTTTTTACTATCCTATAGAAAAATCCTAATACCTTTAATAATATCTTGGTTAAAGGATCAAAGAAGCCATAATGTACAAGCACCGACCAGGCGGGTTCTATTTTTTCTAAAATCTTTAAATCTTGTGGTCCCAAATAGATACGAAATTTAAACAGGATTTCTTGCTGGGGTTTAAGCATAATCCTCTTTATTTCCATCCCCATCTTAAATTCTTTAGCTGGGCTTTTTTTAATAAATCCCGCATACTCCTCAGGAGGATTTTCTAAGCTAACAATGAGACAAAAATATCTATCGCGCCATCCTACAAAGCTTACCTGGGGTAAATAGATCTCCTTGCGGGGAAAGCTGATACGAATATCCCTCTGTTTTCCCTGCAAATATATCTCTTGAAAACCCCGCTTTTGTACAGGTAGATTAAGATTAAAAACTCCCAAAACCAAGGGTAAATCTAAAACCAGGGTCTGCCCAGAAAGATTCCTTACTCCTAACTCTAATCCCAGAAGATAATCCGGATAACCCGGGATAAATCTCTTAGTAATCCTTTTTTCTTCATCCTGGTAAAGAAAGGTAGGGGTCTTCTCTGAGACAGAGGAATCCAATTTAAAAAGAAGCTCCTTCATCGCTAAAGAAAAGGCCTCGTTTAAAAAGAAGCGATAATTCTTATATTTATTAAAGATTATCTCCTTGATTGCCCCTTGCTCTTCAAAAAAATGGATCTGATAGTCCTCAGTGGTATAAATATAAGCGGAGGAGGGAGGGGATTCTTTCTCTAAGTCTTTGAAATCTAAAGAGTTAGGTTGAATTACTCCTTGGGGAGCAGAGGGTACAGGAGAGAGCTTCTGAAGCAGTACCGACCAAAGAGAGATTACCAGTAAAGATAACCCCAAAGCCAACAAAAGTCTTCTTTCCATAAAGATTAAGACAAAGGATCGTATCCGAACTTTTTTGAAAAAGGCTGGCAATTAAGTAATCTTTTTAACCCCAAAAAGATTCCTCTTAGACATCCATATCTTAAGATTGCCTGCTTGCTATATTCAGAGCAACTGGGATAAAATCGACAGACCCCAGGCATTATTTTACTAATAGATACCTGATATAGCGTAAGCAGAAAGATGACTAAACCCTTCAACATCAGATTGAAAGCTTGTATCTTTTTTTTCTCCGTCTGCGGCGGAGGCAATCCCTTCCTGCTTTTGTTCTCATTCTCCATCGGAATCCGTGTCTACGCTTAGCGATTATATTGGTTGGCGTCTTAAATCCCTTTTTCATCTTTTCTCTTCATAATTGAATTTTTTATTATATCATAAAAAAAATTTACGTCAAACCTTTTTGTATTATTTTTTATTGACCAGACCAGAAATTATGTTATACTATTTTGCACTTGCAACAGGTATTTAATCCTGGTATAATACACTCGAGATTTCCACAGATTTATCCCCTTTGTGAATAAACTGTGAATAAAATGACACATGACCTTCTTAAAGCCTGGGAAAGGATTCAAGATTATCTAAGACAAAGATTGGGAGAGATGGCTTACCAAACCTGGGTTCTTCCATTATCTCCCAAACAAGAAGGAGAGGATTTGCTTATCCTGGAAGCGCCGGATAAATTCTTCTGTGAATGGATAAACACCCATTACAAAGGGCTCTTTAATGAGGCCCTAAAGCAATACTCTTCAGAACCCATAAATCTTTCCTTAAAAAGCAAGGCTCAGGTGGATTTAGATTCCCAGGCCGGAGTTTCTATAGATTTAAACAAAAGCAAGAGCTCCTTTCTTTTAATGGGTTCAACCCTAAACCCCCGTTATACCTTTGAAAACTTCGTAGTGGGACCTTCTAATCGCCACGCCTATGCTTATTCTTTAGCAGTAGCAGAATCTCCAGCAAGGCAATATAATCCCTTATTTATCTATGGAGGGGTAGGTTTAGGAAAAACCCATTTAATGCAGGCCATCTGTCATTATATTAGAAATAAACACCCCTCTGAATTTAAGATCTGTTATATCCCATCGGAAAGATTTACTAATGAACTCATTGAGGCTATTCAACATCGTTGTACCGCCGGATTCCGACAAAAATACAGAAATGTTGATGTATTGGTAATCGACGATATCCATTTCATTGCCGGTAAAGAGTCTACCCAAGAGGAATTCTTTCATACCTTTAATGTTTTATACGATGCACATAAACAAATAATTATCTCTTCAGATCGTTCACCCAAAGAGATCGCCAATCTTCAAGAAAGGCTCGTTTCGCGTTTTAGCTGGGGTTTAACCTGCGATATTCAACCTCCAGATTTAGAGACCCGTATAGCCATCTTAAAGAAAAAGATTGAAAGAGAACCCGTAAACGTTCCTGATGAGGTAATATTTTTTATCGCCCAGTTAATTAAAACAAATATTCGGGAGTTAGAGGGAGCTTTAATCCGTGTAATTGCTTATTCATTATTAGAAGAAAAACCTATTACCTTGGATTTAGCCAAGGAGGTTTTAAAGGATTTACTAAAGGAATCTAAAAAAGTAGTAGGGGTGGAGTTTATTCAACGTTGTGTTGCAGAGGAGTTTGGTTTATCCTTACAAGATTTAAAAACCAAAAAACGCAACAAAAATATTGTTTTACCCAGACAGATAGCAATGTATTTAATCAGGGAGTTAACTAATTTATCTTTTCCTGAGATAAGTAAATTTTTTGGAGGCAAAGACCATACAACCATAATACATTCTTATAATAAAATAAAAAAAGTGGTTTTAAATAACTTGGATTTAAAAGAAAAAATAGACAAAATTACACAACTTATTAAACAATAATTCATTGTTTTATATTTTATTAACTACTTTAAAATTTAAAAGTTAGATAATATTTTTAAATATACACAAAACTTATTATTTCTATTAAATATTAAATTAATAATTAAAAAATAATAGGAGGTCTAATGAAGTTTAAAACTAATAAACAAGATTTAATAAAGGCAATCCAGGTAGTCCAAAATATTATCAGTTTAAGAAGCACCTTACCTATACTCTCGCATATTTTATTAGAAACTCATCATGATAAACTTAGACTAACCACTACTGATTTGGATATTGGAATTACTTGTGAAATGGATGTGGATATTCAGGAACAAGGGGCAATCACTGTTCCGGCAAAAAGATTTGGGGATATTATAAAAGATCTACCCGAAGAACAGATCCAGATAAATATTAAAAAAAATAATCTAATAAATATTGAAAGTGGACTTTGCCAGTTTAAATTAATTGGGTTAAACAAAGAGGAATTCCCGCATTTACCACAATTTCAAGATAAACAAACAATTATCTTAGAACAGGGTTTACTTAAACAAATGTTTGCGCTTACTTCTTTTGCGGTTTCCTATGATGAGACACGGTATATTCTTAATGGAATTCTTTTTAGGATTTTGGGGAATAAATTAACCTTGGTGGCCACTGATGGTAAGCGCTTGGCAATTATAGAAAACCCCTTAAAAGAATATATAGAAAAGGAGATTAATATTATTGTACCTATTAAAACTATCCATGAGTTGAATCGCAATTTAAAAGAAGAAGGGCAATTATCCTTAGTTTTAGGAACCAATCAAGTGCTTTTTGATTTAGATGGGATAAGTATTATCTCCCGACTTATTGAAGGAGAATTTCCTGATTATCAACAGGTAATCCCGCCGGTTTCGGAATTAAGGATGAAGGTTAATCGAGAGGCATTTCTTTTAGCAATTAGAAGAGCGGCGTTACTGGCTACCCCGGATTATCAGGCGGTAAGGTTGGAATTATTTAAGAATAAACTGGTGGTTTCTAAATCTACCCCTGATATCGGGGAATCGCGCGAAGAATTAGTGGTGGAATATTCTGGGAAGGAATTGCTGATTGGTTTTAATCCGAATTATTTAATCGATGTCTTAAAAAATCTTTCCGACGAACAGATAGAATTTGAATTAACCGATCCAGAGAAACCTGGCGTAATAAGGCTTAAGAATTATCTCTATATTGTTTTACCCATGCGTTTAGGTTAGAACCTATGGAATTGATTGGAGAGACGATAAAAAATATTTTAGAGGATTGGCAGAAAAACCCCCGGATGGTATTTTTAGAAGAGGTCTTAGAGGAATTAAAAAGAATTCTTAACCGAAGGCAACTTAGACATATAACCCCGGGTAGATTTTATCAGGGGGTGCTTTATTTTAAGGTTGATTCCACACCTTGGCTTTATCACTTTAATCTTTATAAGGAAAATCTGCTGGGTAAACTAAAGGAGAGTCTTCCTATAAAGGATATCCGTTTTTATGTAGGAGAAAGAGATGAGAAAAAAGCAGTTGCAGGAGGGGTTAAGAAAAAAGGCTGAGGATAAAAAGGAATCCTTACCTGCCTCAGGTATTGTCTATTCGGACAAAAAATATGATGCTACCACCATCCAGGTCTTAGAAGGAACGGAGGCGGTCAGACGTCGACCTGCAATGTATATCGGAGATACCTCCACAAGGGGGCTACACCATTTAGTCTATGAGGTAGTGGATAACTCGGTGGATGAGGCAATGGCAGGTTTTTGCAATAATATCTTGGTTACCATCTATCTGGATAACAGCATAAGTGTGATAGATAATGGTCGCGGGATCCCGGTAGATATGCATAAAACCGAGAAGAAGCCCGCGGTAGAGGTGGCTTTAACCAAATTACATGCAGGAGGCAAATTCGACCATCGGGTATATAAGGTCTCAGGTGGACTACATGGTGTAGGGGTGAGTGTAGTTAATGCCCTTTCGGAATGGTTAGAGGTGGAGGTAAGACGGGACGGCAAGATTTATCATCAGCGTTATGAACGAGGAAAGACCGTTTCAAAATTAACGGTGATTGGCAAAAGTAACTCTACCGGTACAAAGATAACTTTTAAACCGGATAAAACCATATTTTCTAAGATAGAATTTTCTTACGATACCTTAGCCCAACGCTTAAGGGAGCTTGCCTTTCTAAATAAGGGCTTAAAGATAAAGCTTGTAGATGAACGTAGTGGTAAAGAAAATACCTTTGAGTTTGCTGGTGGGATTGTTTCTTTTGTAGAGCACCTTAATAAAAACAAGAATCCTTTACACCATAAAGTAATCTATTTTCAAAAGACCCAAGGGGATGTGATCTTGGAGTGTGCGTTACAATACAACGATGGATATACAGAGACAATCTATTCTTTTGCTAACAATATTAATACCTTAGAGGGAGGAACTCATCTTTCCGGGTTTAAATCTGCACTTACGCGTGCCATAAATCAATATGCTAAAACAAGAAATCTTATTAAGGACCAGGATATTGAGATTACCGGAGAGGATACCCGCGAGGGCTTAACCGCGGTGATTAGTGTAAAATTACCCAATCCCCAATTTGAAGGTCAGACCAAAACAAAGCTGGGTAATTCTGAGATCGAAGGATTAGTTGCCTCTGCAAGTTTAGATGCTATTTCTACTTACTTTGAGGAGAACCCTTCGGTGGGCAACAAGATTGTTGAGAAGGTGATCCTTGCCTCGCGCGCCAGAGAGGCAGCGCGTAAGGCCAGGGAGCTTACCCGTCGAAAAGGAGCATTAGAAAGCGCAGATCTTCCTGGAAAATTAGCAGATTGCTCGGAGAAAGACCCCGGTTTATGTGAGTTATATATTGTGGAAGGGGATAGCGCAGGTGGTTCGGCTAAGCAAGCGCGTGACCGTAGATTCCAAGCTATTCTTCCGATTAAAGGAAAGATTCTTAATGTGGAAAAGGCGCGTTTAGACAAGATCCTTTCTAATGAAGAGATCCGCACGATTATCTCTGCCTTAGGCACAGGGGTAGGAGAGGAGTTTGATATTACAAAATTGCGTTATCATAAGATTATCCTTATGGCGGATGCAGATGTAGATGGTTCCCATATTCGGACCCTTTTGCTTACCCTTTTATATCGGCAGTTCCCTAAGTTAATTGAGGAGGGTTATGTGTATATTGCCCAGCCACCTTTATATAAGATAAAACGTGGCCAGCGGGAGGAATATATTCAAACCGAAGAGCAGATGGATGAGCTGCTTTTGGATTTAGGTAGGGAGGGATGTCAGCTTATTTATTTAAAAGAGAAGAAAGCCTTTACAGATTCTCAGGTTAAAGAGCTTTTGCATCTATTAGTAGAATTAGAAAAGATAGGAAGGATTTTAGAGAAAAAGGGAGTGGAAATTGCAAAATATTTGAATTTTTGGCATCAAAAGACCAAAAAATTGCCTATTTATAGGGTAAAAGTGGAGGGAAAAGACCATTTTTTTTATACAGACAAGGAGCTGGCAGGATTTACTCAAGAGCAGGAAAAACCCGAGGAATTAGATGTAATTGAGCTTTTGGAAGCCCATGAGTTAGAACAGATTATTGCTAAATTGGAAAGATTAGGGTTGGATATCTCCACTTACAGCCCTTTAGGCTTCAAACAAGGGGAGGAAAAGAAAAAAGAGGAGGTTAAGCCTAAGCCATTGTATCGGATTACTAATAATAAAGAACAAAAGGAGCTTTTCTTCTTAAAGGATGTCTTAGTTTATATTAAGGAGCTTGCCATGCGGGATATGCAGATACAAAGATATAAAGGCTTAGGTGAGATGAACCCTCACCAGCTTTGGGAGACCACTATGGATCCTGAAAGGCGCACTATCTTAAAGGTTACCTTAGAGGACGCAGTAGAGGCAGATAAGATATTTACGGTATTAATGGGGGATCTGGTTGAACCGCGAAGGGAGTTTATTGAAGAATATGCTCATCAGGTAAAGAATTTGGACATTTAGTTAATGCAAAATGATGTATACCCGTAACGAAAAGATAATTCCGGTTTATATTGAAGAAGAGGTAAAGGATTCTTATCTTACTTATGCGATGAGTGTAATTGTAGGCAGGGCGCTTCCGGATGTAAGGGATGGGCTAAAGCCTGTGCAGAGAAGGATCTTGTATGCAATGAAGGAGCTGAATCTTGAGCATGATAAGCCTTATAAGAAATGTGCCCGGGTTACGGGTGAGGTGCTGGGTAAATATCATCCCCATGGAGATGTCGCGGTCTATGATGCCTTAGTGAGGTTAGCCCAGGATTTTTCCCTACGTTATCCCTTAATTGATGGACAGGGAAACTTTGGTTCAGTGGACGGTGATGCTCCTGCGGCCATGCGATATACCGAATGTCGTTTATCCCGTATTGCGGGAGAGATGCTCTTAGATATTGATAAGGATACTGTAAATTTTGTTTCTAACTTCGATGCCTCTTTAAAAGAACCCTTAATCTTACCCGCGGTCCTACCTAACCTTTTACTCAATGGCTCAAGTGGAATTGCGGTGGGCATGGCTACTAATATCCCTCCACATAATTTAAATGAGGTAGCGGATGCAATTATCTATTTTTTAGATAACCCCAAAGCAGAGGTTAAGGATCTTATGCGTTATTTAAAAGGACCGGATTTTCCTACCGGAGGAATCATCTGTGGTAAGGAAGGGATAAAAGAGGCTTATCTTACTGGGAAAGGGAAGCTTACAGTAAGGGCACGGGCAAATATCGAGCATCTAAAAAGCGGAAGGGACATGATTGTGATTACCGAGATCCCCTATCAGGCCCAGAAATCAAACCTGATTGAATCGATCGCCTCATTAGTAAATGATAAAAAGATAGAAGGGATCTCTGATATCCGCGATGAATCGGATAAAGAAGGAATGCGCATTGCGATTGAGTTAAAACGGGATATCGAACCCCAGATTGTTTTAAATCAGCTTTTTAAACATACACAACTGGAAACAACCTTTGGGGTAATTATGCTTGCTCTGGTAGACAATCGACCAAGGATTTTAAATCTCCGCCAGATCTTAGAAAGTTATATCCAGCATCGCAAGACGATCATTAGGAGGAGAACGCAGTTTGAATTAGATAAAGCCTTAAAGCGCGCCCATATCTTAGAGGGATTAAAGATCGCCTTAAAACATATCGATCGAATTATTAAGATAATAAAGACCTCCAAGAATACAGAAAGTGCCAAAGACAATCTAATGAAGGAATTCGAGTTGACTCAGGTGCAAGCACAGGCGATCTTAGAGATGCAGCTTCAGCGCCTGACTGCTTTAGAACGGGATAAGATCGATGCGGAGTATTTAGAGCTGTTAAAAAAGATTGAGTCATGCAAAGCCATCCTTGCCTCGGAGAAGAGGATCGAGGCAATCATTAAGGAAGAGCTTCAGAATCTAAAGAAAAAATATGGGGATGAACGCAGAACTGAGATTGTGGCGGAGGTAGAGGAGTTAGAGATCGAGGATCTGATTGCCGAAGAGGATGTAGTGGTAACGATTAGTCACAATGGTTATATTAAACGCTTACCCGTAAGTGCTTATCGAAAGCAAAAACGCGGTGGGGTAGGGGTAACCGGAGCAGAGCTTAAGGAGGAGGATTTTATTGAACACCTCTTTGTTGCCTCTACTAAGGATTATTTATTGATCTTTACTGATAAAGGTAAGGTCCATTGGCTGAAGGTCTATGAGATCCCCCAGGCAGCTCGTTCTGCTAAGGGGAAGCCGATCATTAATCTTATTCAGATAGAGCCGGGAGCGAAGATAAGCTCTACTATTCCTATAAAGGAATTCTCTGCGGATAGATATTTAGTAATGGTTACCCGCAAAGGAAGGATTAAAAAGACAAGGTTAGATGCTTATAGTAATCCGCGCAAAGCGGGGATCATCGGGATAACTCTGGACAAAGATGACGAACTGATTAGTGCGGAGCTTACCGATGGAAAGCAGGAGTTGATTATTGGTACGCGTCTGGGTAAGGCGATAAGATTCTCAGAGACGGTAGTGAGAGATATGGGAAGAACTGCAGCCGGAGTGCGGGCAATTACCTTAAAAAAGAATGATGAGGTAATCGATATGGTTGTAGCCCAGAAGGATTCTACGATATTAACCGTGACTGAACGAGGGTTTGCCAAACGCACACCCATAAAGCAGTATCGCTTAACCAGTCGCGGAGGTAAGGGGATTATTAACATAAAGGTTACGGAGAAAAACGGTCCTGCGGTGAATTTAAAAGCGGTTACTGATAGCGATGAATTGATGGCGATTACCCAGAATGGTATGTTTCTCCGCTGTGCAGTAAAGGATATTCGTCTAACTGGAAGAGTCAGCCAGGGGGTAAGATTAATTAAATTGCAGCCTAAGGACCGGGTGGCTTCTGTAGCTTTGGTGGTTAAAGAAGAATAAAAAAGCTTTGACCCTGTCGTCTAGCCTGGTCTAGGACAAGGGCCTTTCGAGCCCTTGACACGGGTTCAAATCCCGTCAGGGTCATTTATTTTTATACTATATATGTGCGGGATTATTGGCTATATCGGCGAGAAACAAGCGCAACCTATTCTTTTAAATGGGTTAAGACGCCTTGAATACCGGGGATACGATTCTTGTGGGGGATGTATATATTCCGAGAGGAGAAGGGATCTTTCGGTGAGGAAACTCAAAGGTAAGGTAAAGGATTTAGAGGCCTTATTAAAAAAAAGACCCCTGGTAGGTAATCTTGGGATCTTTCATAATCGCTGGGCAACCCATGGTCAACCAAATCAGGTAAATGCCCATCCCCACCTAGATTGTAATAATGAGATTGCTATTGTGCATAATGGGATAATCGAGAACTATCTAGAGTTAAAAAATAAGCTTCTTAAAGAAGGCCATCGCTTTTGCAGCGAAACGGATTCTGAGGTAATCGTGCATCTGATTGAGGATTTTTATCAGAGATTATCCTTGGAAGAAGCGATACGCAAGGCAGTAAAGCTGTTAAGGGGTTCATTTGCTATTGGGGTCATCTCAAAGAAAGAACCGGATAAGCTAATTGGTGTAAGATTCCAGAGTCCTTTGGTAATTGGGTTAGGTAAACAGGAGAATTTCTTGGCCTCGGATATCCCGGCAATCTTAGATTATACAAAAAACATCATCCTTTTAGAGGAAAAAGAGATCGCTATTTTAGAAAAAGAAAGAATAAAGATTATGGATTTCGACGGCAGGATTATCGAAAGAAAGCCTGTCCAGGTGGATTGGACTACTGAAGAGGCACAGAAACAGGGCTACCCCCATTTTATGTTAAAGGAAATTAGTGAGCAACCCACGGTTTTAAGGGGGATTTTAAACCAAAGAATAGCCAACAATAAGATATTTTTTGAGGAATTAAGGATATCCGACGCACAACTTTTAAGAATAAAAGATATTTATATTGTGGCTTGCGGGACCGCTTATCACGCGGGGTTGGTAGGTAAATATGCCTTAGAGTCTTTATCCGGGATACCGGTCCAGGTGGAGGTCTCTAGTGAATTTAGATATCGCAACCCAATAATTAATAAGGATACCTTAGTGATTGCGATAAGTCAATCTGGTGAGACCGCGGACACCTTAGCCAGTGTAAGGCAGGCAAAGCAGGAGGAAGCAACGGTGCTTTCTATCTGTAATGTTCTAGGCTCAACCTTAACCCGGCAGTCCGATGGATTAATCTATACCCATGCGGGTCCTGAAATTAGTGTTGCCTCTACAAAGGCCTATACCGCTCAGCTTTTGGTCCTTTATCTATTCAGTCTTTATCTTGCGGGATTAAGAGAAAGATTATCCGAAAAAAGGATCCAAGAGCATCTTGAGGAATTAAGGAAGATTCCTGACAAACAAGAATCAATCTTAAGACATAAAGAAAAAATCGCGGTTTTGGCGAGAAAACATGCCCATTTTGGTTCCTTTCTATACTTAGCCAGAAATATAAATTTTGCCTCTGCCTTAGAGGGAGCCTTAAAATTAAAGGAGATCTCTTATATTCCGGCAGAAGGTTATCCTGCCGGAGAGATGAAGCACGGGCCAATTGCTTTAATTGATGAGTACCGCACGGTTATCTGTATTATAGTAGAGTCTAAGGTATACGATAAGATGCTTTCTAATCTTCAGGAGATCAAGGCAAGAAAAGGTAAGATAATTGTTATTGCCAGTGAGGCAGATCAGATAATTAAAGAACAGGTCTCTGAGGTTATTTATATTCCGCGATGCTGGGAGTTATTTTCACCCCTTTTAGTGGCTTTACCATTACAACTGCTTGCTTATTATATTGCAGTAAAAAGAGGTTGTGATGTAGACCAACCCCGCAATTTAGCTAAGTCTGTAACGGTAGAATAATGCTTTATATTGTTGCTACCCCCATCGGTAATTTAAAGGATATCTCCTTAAGGGCAATCGAGGTGTTAAAGGATGTAGATTTAATCGCCTGTGAGGATACCCGGCATACCAAGATTTTATTAGACCACTATGGAATTAAAACCCCTACCACCAGCTTTTATCAACAAAATCGATTTGTAAAGGCAGGTTATATAATTAGCCTTTTAAAGGAAGGAAAGGATATTGCTTTGGTCTCTGATGCGGGAACCCCTGGCATACTTGATCCGGGTTATAATCTCATAAATCTAGCAATAAAAAATAATATCCAGATTACGGTTATTCCTGGACCCTGCGCCTTGATTAATGCCTTGGTTTTATCAGGAAAACCTACACATAGATTTATCTTCTTAGGCTTTCTTCCCCGGCATTCCCAGGCGCGCAGGAACCAGCTTAAAAGGTTGGCGGATTTAGATATGACGATTGTCTTTTATGAGTCTTCTCACCGGATAGTTGCTACCTTAAAGGATATTAATGAGATCTTTAAGGATAAAGAGCTTGTCTGTTGTCGGGAACTTACCAAAAGATTCGAAGAGATTATGCGTGGTAATGCTGATCAGCTTTTAGAGGTTTTTAAAGAAAAAAGACCCCGCGGAGAGTTTGTAGTGCTGATATAAAGAATGGTATCCACGTTCTTTTAAAAGCCAGTCAATAACAGAGCCTATCTAGTTTTTCCTCAGGAACACCTTTCTTAACGGAACTTTGACAGAAAAATAGGATTTTGATATACCCTCTCGTCGGGAGAGGATTATTTTTTGTCTAATTTGTTGTGCAATATTTAAAAGAAATATCTTGACAAATAAATATAAATTTATTATAATTTTATTGTGCAACGAAAAGGAGGAAATAATGTATGTAAGGATAAAAA
>JAMWCL010000041.1 GCA_023819035.1 Candidatus Omnitrophota bacterium | reverse complement strand
TTGACGACCAGGCAAGAAGGGTTTTGGTAATTAAGGATGAGGGTTATCAGATAGATAATATCCCTCTTTCTGAGGCAGAGCATAACCTTATCAAACAGGAACTTAAGATAAAAGTTAATCCCGAAGAGGCAATTACTGCTACAGAGACGGTAATTGCTTATGGAACATATAATCAAGCACAGAGAGCCTGGTTATGGTATACCCCTCCGCAGTTAATTCAGGATACCTTGAAGGAGAGGATCCAACAGGATTGTATCGGTGCAAGTTTAGAGCAATATCAGGTACAAAACTTAGATAATCTTAATCTTCCGGTAGTCTTAAGATATTCCTTTAAAGGTCCGGAATACTTTATCCCGGCAGGTAATTTACGCATCTTTCCCCAACTGGTTAGTTGGGATTCATCAGTGGTGGCTAAGGAAAGACGAAGGTACGATATTGATTTTGGTTACCTGTATACCCAAAAGGTTTATTATGAGATTGAAATCCCTGCAGGTTTTCTTATAAAATATATTCCTGATAATCTCACTGAAGATAATCCTTGGTTTAAATTTAATGTAGAATATAATTATCATGATAGGAAAATATATCTTGTACAAAGTATGCAATTAAAGAAAGATAGGGTTTTAAAAGAAGAATACCCTAATTTTAAGCCTTGTTTTGAAAATTTAGCTAAGAAGGTCAAACAAAGGATAATCCTTCAGAAAATTAAATGAAGGGTTTTAAACCTAAATCCAATATCGAGGAACGGCGTAGATATATCCGTCTGGATTCTGTATTTCCTGTCTCATTTAGACTGGTAAGCCTGGATGGTATAAGCCTTCTCTCTGAATGGTCACAAGGTTATACCAGTAATGTGAGTAAAGCAGGGATCTGTCTTTTTATAAATAACCTTAAACCTGAATTAGCCAATCTCTTAGATTCTAAATTAGTCAAGGTTTCTCTTAAGATAGAGATTCCCTTAAACAAACCCGTAATTAAAGCGGAGGCAAGAATAATCTGGGCAAGACAGATAAACAAAGAATCCAATAAATATCTTATAGGTTTAAGTTATGAAAGGATAGATCCTAAGGAAAACGAAAGAATCGTTCGTTATGCTCAGATAAAAAGATTATTTACTCCGTTAGCCTTGACAATAATTATTATCCTTTTTTTTGTTTTAGTATTTAATAGTTATATGAATATAAGATTAATTAAAGGAAATAAGCTCTTAGTGGAGCAGTTAGTAAAGATTATCCAGGAATCCTCTCTGGCTAAACAGAGGATAAAAAAGATAAGCAAGGAAAAACAAGATTTAGAGTTAAAGCTTCAGGCTTTAGAGGTAAGGATTAAACAGATAGAGGATGAGCGGATACAATATGAAAAGCAGTTAAGGCAAGAGGAGATAAAGACTACTAAGAGGATTCAGGAGCTTAATAGCCTGGTAGAAAAATTAAGTAAAGAAAAGGCAGATTTACAAGAAGAGTTAATTGCTTTACAGAATAAAGAAAATGCGGTTACTGAGGAGCTTCTAAGATTAGATAAGAAAAGGTCCAGTCTTACCCTGGCAAATTTTAATAAGATGTATCGCTGGCTGGTGGTTCATCAAAATCCCCGCACCGGGCTGGTGATGAGCTTTGAGGGAGATAAAGATATTGCCAATTGGGCATTTACTTACGATCAAGCGTTGGTAGCGCAGGCTTACACATATTTTTCTGACTATGAGCGAACCAGGAAGATATTCAACTTTTATAAAAAGGCCCTTCGAAAAGATAAATTGTTTTTTAATGCCTATTATGTTGATGATGGAAGCCCTGCGGAATATACCATTCATAGCGGTCCCAATCTTTGGTTGGGGATTGCCATAATCCAATATACCTATAAGAGTAAAGATAAAACTTATCTTGATTTAGCCTTAGAGATCGCCGAGGCAATTATTAATCTCCAGGATTCTGAAGGAGGGATTCGGGGTGGGATTGAGGTGAATTGGTATTCTACCGAACATAATTTAGATGCTTATGCATTTTTTAATATGCTTTATAAGATTACGGATAAAGCCCAGTATAAACAGATAGCCGACAAGATCTTGGATTGGTTAGTTAAGCATAGCTACGATCGGCCGAATATCCCGATTAAACGTGGGAAAGGAGATGCTACGATTGCTACCGATACCTATGCCTGGTCTATTGCTGCTATTGGTCCGGAAAAACTCTTAGAGTTGGGAATGAATCCCGATATGATCTTAGATTTTGCGGAGAAGAATTGTCTGGTTGAGACTATTTTCATAAGGCCGGAAGGCCAGAAGGTAAAGATTAGAGGTTTTGATTTTGCTCCCCAAAGGCATGTTAGCAGGTTAGGGATAGTTTCTTCTGAATGGACCGCTCAGATGATCTTATCTTTTAGGATTATGGCAGATTTTTATTATCAAAAACAGATGATTGCTAAGGCACGCATGTATGAATCCAAGGTTGATGAGTATCTTTCTGAGTTAAGTAATATGATTATCTCAAGTCCCTCCCCTTCTGGACAAGGAGAGGGTTGTCTTCCTTATGCAAGTGCTGATTTTGTAGATACCGGACATGGCTGGATGACTCCTAAAGGAAGGGATACAGGTTCTTTAGCAGGTACCGCCTATACCCTTTTTGCTTATTACAATTATAACCCCTTAGTCCTTAAGGATTAGATATAGAAAAATAGCCTTAGGTATGATAAAATTATTTAAAAAAGGAGTAAGAATGTTATTGAAGAAAGTAGTCCTTTCCTTTTTTATTGGGATAACGGGTATTTTACTCTTCTCCACCAATGGTTTTTGTGCCCCTTGTTATGGAACGAGTCAACCTGAAAAGAAAAAATTTATTTTAGGTCTCCAGACTTACAGTATATTTAAAAGAGATCTTGAAAAGGATTATGGAAGATTAAGAAGCTTACAGCATTTCTTAAATCTTTCCTGGGGTATTCTGGATTGGCTCTGTCTTGATTTGAAAGGAGGTTTGGGTAATATAAAACAACATCCTTCCACTGAGGATGAGCTGGATTATAACTGTAGTTTTGCAGGTGGCTATGGTTTCCGGATAAAATTTTATGATGATAAGAATATAAAACTGGTCTTTGGTTTTCAGCATATCAGTGTGCATCCTGAGGTAATCAAGTTCGATGATATTAAAAACCAGGCAATCTTGGATGATTGGCAGGTCAGCCTTTTAGGTTCTTATCAACTTAAACTGTTTAATCCTTATCTTGGGTTGAGGTGGTCGAGGCTTGATTATATCCATAAGTTAAATCAAGAGCGTAAGCGTAAGATGTCGGATTTATCTGAGTCTTTAGGGTTAATTATCGGAAGTGATTTTTATCTTACCCCTAAGATCTTCATAAACTTAGAGGCTCAATTTTTAGATAGCAAAGCAACCGCATTAAGTATAAACTATAAATTTTAAAATGCCTATCTACGAATACCTTTGTATTAGTTGTAATCAAAGATTCGATTATCTATTAAGGAATCCGAAAGAAGTTGTTTTTTGCCCCAGATGTAAGCAGAAGAACTTAAAACGCTTGATTTCTACATTTTCTTTTTTTTCTAAGGATGCACAAGGAAATATTACCGAGTCCTCCTTTAGTTGTAGTAGTTGCTCGCGTCTTAACTGTTCCAGTTGTGGCAGATAAATATGGTCAATAAAACACGCTTAATAAAACTAACGCAAAGACTCATTCAGATAGATTCCCAGAATCCTCCGGGAGATGAACGGGAGATTGCCAGATTTGTTAAGCGATATCTTTTAAATCTGGGATTAAATCCCAAGATATATGAGTTTAAAAAGAGACGCTCTAATGTAGTGGTAGAGATAAAAGGCAGAGGAAAAAAAAGATTGATAATCAGCCCGCATTTAGATACTGTACCTGCAGGAAGGAGTTGGCGGATAAATCCTTTTTTAGGTAAGATTTTTAAAGATAGAATCTACGGCTTGGGTGCTACGGATTGTAAGGGAAATCTTGCTTCTTGTCTGGAAGCAATACATAGTCTTAAAGAAGAAAAGGTCATATTAAATTACCATCTGATATTTGCGGGTACTGCCGATGAGGAGACAGGCTCAAATCTCGGAATAGTATACTTATTAAATAAAGGGATATTAAAAGCAGATGCTGGTCTTATCTTAGATGCGGATGATTTTAGTATAATTGTTACCCAGAAGGGCCTTATGCATCTGAAGATTAAGCTTAAAGGAAAGAGGGCACACGGGGCATACCCTTGGCAGGGGATAAATGCGATTGAGATGGCCACAAACATAATTCAGAGATTAAAGGAGCATAAATTTAATTACCCTGAAAATAGATACCTTAGACCACCCACGCTTAACCTGGGAACTATCCATGGAGGGGATAAGGTAAATATTGTGGCGGATTGGTGTGAGTTTGAGATAGATTTTAGATTCTTACCCGGGATGAAGGAAGAAAGGATCTTAAATACCATTAATAGTATTGTGCAAAAACAGGTAAGGAGATTTTATAAAGATCGTTCCTTTAAGGATTCAGCAAGAATAGAGATTGAAAGTATTCAGAAGCCCTATGAAATAGAGGAAGATCATTCCTTGGTGAGGCATCTTATTAAGGCGATGCTTAAGTTAAGGATTAAACCCATCCTTAAGGGTTCGGAAGGAGCAACGACGATAACCTTCTTTCAAGAAAAAGGCATTCCCGCAGTAGCCACAGGATTTGGTTGTTTTGGCTGTGCCCATACTGCAGGCGAGTATGTAAGGATAGATAATCTTTACAAAGGTGCCTTGGTGCTGGAGGAGTTTTTAAAAACCTATGATTTTAATTAGACTGATATGGAAGGAGTAAGTTTATATAAGAAAATTAAACTTAAAGATCCTTATCTTATTACTGGCTGGCCGGGAATGGGTGAGGTTGCCTATAAGGCAGTTAGTTACCTTATAGAGAAATTAGAAGCAAAACAGATAGCTGAGATTAAATCCGAGAATTTCTTTTATTTAACCGGTAGCGTTATTCAAGATGGGATACTTCGACTTCCGGAAATACCTTTTAATAAATTCTATTATTGGAAGAATACCTCTTTAAAACGAAATAAAAACGACCTTCTTATCTTTTTAAGTAATGCCCAGCCCGACCTGGTTAAAGCTGAGGATTATTCTAAATTGATCATTAAGACCGCTAAGTTATTTGGGGTAAAAATGGTGATTAGCTTTGCCGCCATGCCCCAGCCTATCGACCATAATCAACAACCTCAGGTGTGGTTTGCCTCCACCTCTTTACAGTTAAATAATCTTTTAAAAAATTATAATTTAAATCTAATCTCCGAAGGTCAGATTAGTGGAATGAATGGGTTATTTTTGGCTTTAGCCAAAAAAGAAGGCTTAGAGGGATTTTGCCTTTTAGGTGAGATACCCCTTTATACGATTCAGATAGAAAATCCCAAGGCCTCTTATGCAGTGCTAAAGGTATTAAGTCAGGTATTAGATATCTTTATAGACTTTAATAGCCTCATAGAACAGATAAGGATTATGGAAGATGAGATAAATAAACTTTTTGATTATTTAAAATTAGGCCCTTCCGGCCCAGGACCTATTGGAGAGGAGGAGATTGAAAGGATTAAAAAGTCTCTAAGTCAGCTTACTAAACTTCCCTTATCTGTAAAGGAAAAGATTGAGAAATTATTCGAACAAGCCAAACATGATATCTCTAAAGCCGCTCAGTTAAAAGCAGAATTAGATAAATGGAATGTCTATAAAGAATATGAGGATAGATTCCTGGATTTATTTAAGAAACCAAAAGATAACCAATGAATAACCATCATATAAAAGCAATCCTCTTTGATTTGGGAAATGTAGTAATTGATTTTGATCATTGGATTGCAGTAAAAAGGATACACAGATTTTCAGATAATGATCCACAAAAGATATTTAATTTATTTTTTGACTCTGAGCTTACAGGATTATTTGAAGAAGGGAGAATTTCACCTGAGGATTTTTTTCTGAAGATAAAGGAGTTTTTAAATTTAAGATTAAACTATGCGGAATTCCTTCCTATTTGGAATGAGATATTTTTTGTAAGTGATAAGAATCTTGCAGTATATGAGCTGGCTAAGTCCTTAAAAAATCATTATCAGATTGCTCTAATTTCCAATATAAACATTTTACATTTTGAATATATAAGAAAGAATTTTTTTTATCTTTTAGATATCTTTCCTAAGATAGTAACCTCTTATGAATGCGGTTTCCGCAAACCCCATCCCAAAATCTACCAGCTGAGCCTTGATTATTTAGAGGTTAAGCCTGAAGAGGTCTTTTATATTGATGACCGAAGGGAGTTAATTAATATAGCTAAGGAATTAGGGATAAAGGGTTTTGTTTTTAAAGGTATAGAAGATCTTAAGGAAAATTTATTAGATTCAGGTATCATTATCTAAGATTAGTATTATATATAGAAAAAGAATATAATCCTGAGCTTAAGGAGGTGGTGAAGGCTGATATTCTTTGGATGGGTTTTAGATATGTTAATTACTGAGCTCTTATCAAGAATCGGTTAAGAAATGAAACATTTTGGATACCAAAGAAGGTTTTATCGAGATTGGATAAACCCTCGGGATCTTTATATAAATCACATTGTAGATAAAGAGACAGACCTTCAGGTGCTTACCAATAAGAGGTTAGATATAGATTTTTTTAAAGAGCGCCTCCATCAATACCGCTGGGAGATCGAAAATTATATTATTAAAGATAAAAGATTCTTAACCGCACTTAAACCCATACCTGTTGACCCCCAGGCACCCTTAATTATCCAGAAGATGGCAGAGGCAACTAAGCTGGCTGAGGTAGGACCGATGGCTGGGGTTGCGGGAGCAGTAGCTGAGTTTTTAGGGAAAGACCTCTTAAAAAAAGGTTATAAAGAGGTAATCATTGAAAATGGAGGAGATATATTTTTAAAGACATCTAAAAGACGTATCATACAAATATATACAGGTAATAAAAAAATATGGCGAGGGCTTGGTCTTAAGATAAAACCTCAGGATACCCCTTTAGGGGTATGTACATCATCAGGAACTATAGGTCATTCTTTAAGTTTTGGACGGGCAGACACCGCAACGATTATCTCTAAAAATACTGCTTTAGCAGATGCGGTAGCTACCGCGGTAGCGAATCGGGTAAGTTCTGCACAGGATTTACCTAAGGCATTAGAATTTGCACGTTCAATAAAAGGAGTTTTAGGGGTGATAATTATTATTGGTAATAATCTTATCAGCTGGGGAAAGGTTGAATTTGTAAGATTAAGATAAAGATATTTTTTCGTCGGAAAATTGATTTAAAAGATTCTATGAAAAATAAAAAATACTTGACAAAAATAAATTATTATGATAAAAAATAAAATTAAAGATAAAATTTTTAGGGAGGTCAGGTAAACTAAATTGGAAAATTTTTGGTAAGCTATAAGGGCTCTTAATAAGAAGAGCCCTTATTTTTTATTTATGATAAAAACCGTTGGTTTGACCTACGATTTAAAGACTGATTATCAATTTAAGGAGGGAGATCCGCCTGATGCCAATGCGGAATTTGATTATCCTTCTACCATTGAGGTGATTGCTTCCAGTATTGAGGCTTGCGGGTTTAAGGTAAAAAAGATCGGCAACGTCAATGCCCTCTTAGAAAATATAGATAAACTTAATGTAGATATTGTTTTTAATATCTCCGAGGGTTTATTTGGCAGAAACAGGGAATCGCAGGTCCCGATAATTCTTGAGATGGCAGGGATTCCCTTTGTAGGCTCCGATGCTTTAACCTTAGGGCTTACTTTAGATAAGATAATGGCTAAGAAGATCTTTATTGCTGAGGGGATTCCTACGCCTAAGTTTTTTGAAATAAAATCGGTAGAATCCTTAGATAACCTAGATCATTTAAAATTTCCCCTCATTGTAAAGCCCCGTTACGAAGGTTCCTCCAAAGGTTTAACCGATAATTCCTGCGTAGAAGATATGGGGAATTTAAAAAAACAGGCAGAATATATTCTTAATATTTATAAACAACCTGCTTTGGTAGAAGAGTTTATTTCTGGTTACGAATTTACGGTAGCAATAATCGGTAATGACCCTGCGGAGGTTATGCCGGTTACTCAGATAAAGATAGATGGAAGGCTTAAACTCAATGATAAGTTTTATACATTCTCCCGTATCAGTTCGGATAGACTTCAGTATATCTGTCCTGCGCCGATTAGTAAGGATTTGAAAAAAAGGCTTTTTGATTTGGCATTAAGGACCTATCAGGCAGTAGAATGTCGGGATTTCGGCAGGGTTGATTTTAGGGTTGATAATGAAGGCAATCCTTATGTCTTAGAGATAAATCCCTTACCTTCTTTATCGACTGAAGATGTGTTTATGGTGGTAGCAAAACATCTAGGAATTAGTTATCCCCAGATAATTAAAAAGATCCTTACTAGTGCCTTAAGGCGTTACGGTATAAATTAAAGATGAAGATTGCCCTCACCTATAACTTAAAGAAAAAGGATGATGCTAAGCCTCCGGATTACTATTCAGAATTTGATTCCGAAGAAACAATCAATGCCATTGTCTCTGCCTTAACCAAAAAAGGTCATTATGTAGAAGCAATCGATGTAGATTCTATTGCGGTTCTTTCTTATTTTAAGAAAAACAAGGTAGATTTAGTCTTTAACATTGCTGAGGGTAGAAAAAGTAAATTCCGTGAGTCCGAAATCCCTGCCATATTAGATTATCTAGATATTCCTTATACTGGCTCAAATACCTTTTCTTTGGCCTTAGCTTTAAATAAGGCTTTTACTAAGAAGATCTTAAAAGCAGAACATATCCCTACCCCTTCCTTTCAAGTCTTTTTTAAGGGTAATGAGGAACTTAATCCGGAATTAAGATTTCCTCTGATTGTTAAGCCCAATCGCGAAGGTTCAGCCAAAGGTATAGATTTATCCAATGTGGTAAAAGATAAAGAATCACTTTATAAGAAGGTTAAAGAGATAATCCAGAACTATCAACAAGAGGCTCTGGTAGAAGAGTTTATTGAAGGAAAAGAGCTAACGGTGGGAATATTAGAGAATGGAAAGATAACGATCTTACCTATCTTAGAGATAGATTTTTCTAATTGTAAAAAGAGTGGAGAGTATTTTTATTCTTGGCGGATGAAGGAATATCAAGGCAATGTAGATTTAGGATTAACCCCTATCTTTTATTGTCCGGCAAGACTGGATTCTGATACCGGGACAAGGGTAAAAGAGGTCGCCTTAAGAACCCATAAAGCAGTAGGTTGTTTTGATATCTCGCGCACCGATATCCGTTTAAGCAAGGATAATATTCCTTATGTCTTAGAGATAAATCCCTTACCCGGACTTAATCCTAAGGAATCAAACTTTCCTTTGATGGCTTATGCCGCAGGTATGCAATACGAGGATATTATAGAATCAATAGTAACGAGTGCGTATTTAAGAACAAAGGAGGTAAATTGAGTAATACTGTTGGGATAGAGGAGAATCGAAGGATAAGCTTGGAAACCTTAGCCATTGTTCGTAAAAGACCATTAGATTATCAGCAGATCTCCTTATATAAAGATGTGAATCCCTTGGATTGGGAGGATTGGCATTGGCAACTTAAACATCGTATCTTTACCCTTGAAGAATTAGAAAGGGTGATTCAGCTTATTCCGGAAGAAAAGGAAGGGATAAAGCGGGCCAATGGAAGACTATCTATGGCCATTACTCCTTATTGGTTAACATTAATTGATCCCCAGGATCCTCACTGCCCTTTAAGGCGTCAGGCGATTCCCATGATAAATGAGTTTATGGTTGGTCCGCATGAGATGAGTGATCCCTGTGCTGAGGACAGGGATTCACCGGTTCCTTATCTTGTGCATCGTTATCCGGATCGCGTTCTTCTATTAGCTACTGAACATTGTGCTATGTACTGTCGACACTGCACAAGAAGAAGGCTGGTAGGTAAGGATAAAGAAAGTAATTATTCTGGTGCAAAGTTTGATTTAGCTATCCAGTATATAAAATCTAATCGTAAGATTCGCGATGTGCTTATCTCAGGAGGGGACCCTTTGGTTTTAGAAGATGAGGAGATTGAGGATTTAATCCAAAGGGTAAGGTCAATCCCCCATGTAGAATTTTTAAGGATAGGCACACGTGTACCGGTAACCCTTCCTCAGCGGATCAGCGATGGGTTAATTAAAATGCTTAAGAAATATTCTCCTATTTGGATAAGTATTCACTTTAATCACCCCAAAGAGATAACTAAGCGTTGCAAGATTGCTTGTGATATGTTAGCCGATAATGGCTTTCCTTTGGGAAGTCAGACCGTGCTTTTAAAAGGTATAAATGACCGACCTTATATTATGAAAAAATTAATGCACGAGTTGCTTAAAATCAGGGTAAGGCCTTACTATATCTATCAGTGTGACCCGGTAAAAGGTACCCAGCATTTTAGAACCCCGGTAGCAGTAGGTATAAATATTATGGAAAAACTCAGGGGGTACACCACCGGTTATGCTGTCCCCACCTATGTTATCGATGCTCCCGGAGGTGGTGGAAAGATCCCCATCGGTCCCAATTATATGCTTTCGCAGGCAAAAGGAAAGTATGTCCTGCGCAATTACCGGGGAAAGGTCTATACTTATCTTGAATGAAGTATAAATTTCTTTTTTGTTTTTCTCCTTCCTTGCCTTGTCTTTGCCCAGCCATCTAATTTTTTAGAAAGACAAAATGCTATAAACAGCGCCTTGAATAGATTTGAATCCCATAACCAAAATAGTCCGCAGTATTCTTATAATCCCTTAAACATTCATTCACTTTCCCGCCGAGAAGTAATGGAGAAGACTTTAAATTATTTAGAGCTGGGGATAGTTTTAGGTTATTTGGCAGGTGAGACGATATACGAGATAAAATTTCCTTTTCTTGGATTTACGAGGAGAAGTCAGTTAAAGTTTCCCTTGGGTAATTGGTTGATTGGAGGAAGGAGTGTTCTCAGATGGAGGAATTTTCGTTTAAGCCTTGAAGGATATACCCCCTGCATAATAAGGCTTACGGAGAGATGACGGATAAAGACTGGATTGAGGATTTCTTATTCTCTTCTACTGAATCAGATGCCAAGGCAAAAATCTTTATTATGTTACCACAATATAATAATGTCATCTTTCTGCAAAGTAGAAGGCTTAAGCAGGGGCGTTCCTTATCCTAAAA
>JAMWCL010000005.1 GCA_023819035.1 Candidatus Omnitrophota bacterium | reverse complement strand
AAACTGGGAATGATTACGCAGGCATTAAGTAAGCGCATGTCCTTTTCCCATATCTTATACCTTTCATCCTTTAAATCCTGGGATCTTCTTTTTATCTCCTCGTATACCAGCACCTGATGCTCCTTTTATAAGACAATCTTTTAAAAACTCAATAGTCTCTTTTATTCTGGGAGGACAGGAGATCAGACACTTTAAATCAGGGGGCATCCATTCTAAGATCTTCTTTACTAAAGAACGAGGTTGCATTGCATTCCTGGTTCATACTTATGCAAAAGTTCTTCGTTTATCGGATGGATGATAAAGGCATAATCATACATTGTCTTTTTCTATCTTCTTTTTTATTGCCTGTAACATTCCTAAGATACTGCGGCGTGCCTTCCTTTCTAAAATCTTACCTATATATTTTTCTAATACCGGTGGTATTTCCCAGTCGAAACTTACCTCTAAGGTTAATCTTGTATTATTAAGATCCAGCTCATTAATTGACCAGTTGCCGTGATAAGCCTGATAGTCTCCTTCAAGCATTACAAATTTTAATAAATAATTTTTATCATCAAAGTAATCTTCCTCCTTCCATCTTAAAGGTGTTCCTTCAACATCTATCTCCCAATTAGTAATAAGACCATTATTAAGATATTTAACTATGTTTACCCTTTTAACATCCCGTATAAAGGAAGGAAATCTTTCTAGGTCCTTTATAAGCTTATAAACCTTTTCTTTTGGTCCTTTTATTTTAACAGAGACATTAATCTTAGGCATAATTTTTAAAAATTGAATTTATTTGGTTAGATAGTATCTTTTTTCTTTCTTTGCTCAGAAGTTAATTTCTGTCTAATCCATTGCTCAATATATTTTTTATGAAATCGCCAGTCCGTTCCGATTTTAAATGCAGGTATCTTCCCTTCCCGGGCATAACGATGCACAGTAAGAGGATGTAGATGTAGGTATTCCGCAACCTCTTTGGTATTCATAATCTCTCTTTCCTTTGTCATAAAAATCACCTCTTTTAATATATTTTAAATAATTTTACATATACTAAAGAAATTATATGATGTCAAGAATTATCTAAAAAATAAAAAACACCCTCGACCATTAAAAGGGTGTTTTACTTCTTAAAGACTTATATTATTCTTCCTCAATAATTGCCAATACCTCTCCAATATTTACTGTGTCGCCTTCGCGGAAGAAGATTTGGGTAAGAACACCACTACAGGGTGATGGGAGATTAAAGGTGGCTTTATCGGTAGTTAACTCTACTAGGTCATCCTTTTCATTTACTCTTTGGCCTTCCTGTACAAACCAAAATGATATAGTTGCCTGTTCAATTCCCTCACCCAATTCGGGTAAGATTACCTTGGTCATCTTGCCATCTCCTGGTTAAAACAAGTTTAACCTCATCAATCGAGACTCTTTTTTTTAAAACCGATTCTACCGATGTCATTATTATATCCATTCCGCAAGGTCTAATCAAGGAAAAATTAAAAAGGTCATCTTCTTTTACATTAATTGCTAATCCATGAAAGGTGACCCAGTTTTTAATGGCGATTCCTATGGAAGCAATCTTATCTTCTTTTACCCATACTCCAGTAAGCCGAGGGATTCTCCTGGCAAAAATACCAAATTCTGCTAAAACATCGATTATTAACTTTTCTAATGCCCTTAAATACCAATGGATATCTTTTTTTAAGTAAACAAGATTAAAAATAGGATAAGCAATTAACTGGCCTGGTCCATGGTAGGTTACATCCCCACCCCTTTCTGTCTTAACTACCTTTATATTCATCTTCTTTAATTTTTGGAGATTAACCTTTATATTTTGTTCTTTATAATTTCTTCCCAAGGTAATTACGGGATAATGGGAACATATAATTAAAGCAGATTTTAAGATACCATCTTTAACCTGCTGGAAGATCTCCTGTTGGAATCTCCGGGCAGAAGCAAAATCGACCAACCCTAAATCAAAAATCTTAGATTCCATAGTTTTTCTTAAATGTTTCGGAGACAGCTTCGGAGAGTGTGGGATGGGCGAAGATGATTTCTTTAATCTGGTTGGTAGTAAGTTGAGATTCTATAGCTAAAGTAAAGATACTAATAAGCTCAGTAGCCTTTGGGCCAATTATGGAAGCACCTAATATGCGATCAGTTTTTATATCCGAGATTACCTTGACGAATCCCTCGGTTTCATCCAATATATGTGCCATACCCGAACCTAAGAAGTCAAATTTATTTATTTTAATCTCTAAGTTTTTTTCTTGAGCAATCTGTTCAGTTATTCCTACACTGGCTATCTCTGGTTCAGTAAAGATACAGTTAGGAATACTACTTTTTTCTACCTTTTTAGGATTGCAAGAATTAATTATATTATAAACTGCTTTTGTTCCCTGAAAGCTGGCAAAATGCGCAAGCATAATCTTTCCTGTGCAATCTCCTGCTGCGTAAATATTTGCTATAGAGGTTCTTAGGTAATCATCAACAAAGATCTTATTTTTCTCTAATTTTATCCCAATTTTCTCTAAACCAAGATTATGGATATTCGGGATTCTGCCAATACAAAGCAAGACCAAATCATAATCTAAAAGATTAACCTTAGTAGCATCGGTATTGGTATTTATTTTTATCCCTCTTTTTTTAAAGATAACCTCTAGTTTTTTGGCTACTTCGTAATCTTGACCAGGCAAAAGTTGAGGCATAAGTTCTACAATAGAGACTGTAGTTCCTAAAAAAGAGAATAAACTGGCAAACTCGCAACCGATGATTCCTCCTCCAATAATTAAAAGTGAATTAGGTATATCTTTAAGATTTAAGATATCATCACTAGAGATGATTTTTTTGTGATCAAATTTTAAGTTAGGTAGTTCCATAGGCTTTGAGCCAGTAGCCAAGAGGATAAACCTAGCTTCGATCTTGCGATCATTAATTTTTATCTGATCAGGAGAAATAAGCTCTGCAGGAGAATTGACGAATTCAACCCCTTTAAGAATAAGCTCCATACCCTTCTTAAGCTGTTGAATAATCCTTTCTTTTCTTTCTTGAATAGAGGAAAGGTTTATGCGGGGATTATCTAATTCGATTCCAAAGCGAGAAGATTTTTTAATTAAAGAAAAGACTTTTGCCGACTGAATAAGGGCCTTGGTGGGGATACAGCCAGAATTTAAACAGGTTCCTCCTAATTTATCTTTTTCGATAAGGATAACCTTAAGCCCTGCTTCTTTGGCTTTTATGACTGCACTAAATCCTGCCCAACCTGCGCCGATTATTGCTAGATCATACATTAATATCTAAGCTTTTGATTTGTGTACGGATTGATTCTGCGGATTTTAAAAAAGATTCCCTTTCTTTTCTGTTTAATTCTAACTGGATAATCTCTTCTATGCCCTCTTTACCTATCCGACAAGGAACACCGATACAGATATCCTTTAGCCCATATTGGCCATCTAAATAGGCGCTTACTCCCAAAATGCGCTTTTCATCTTTAACAATGGCTTTTACTAAAGAGGTTATAGCCAGGGAAGGTGCAAAATAAGCACTCCCAGTACCTAAACGTTGGACAATCTCCTTTCCTCGTTCGACAGTCTTTTTAACTAACTCTTCAATATCTTTTTCTTCAAGGAATTCCTCTAAAGGAATCCCTTTTATATTTGTGAATCTTGATAAGGGTAACATTGCCTCACCGTGATTGCCTATTACACAGGCTTCGATATCTAAAACAGAAACATTTAGTTTTTTACTAATAAGATTTATAAATCTGGCGGTATCTAAACCTATTCCCATTCCTAATATTCTTTTAGGATTAAAACCCGTTATCTTTAAAACCAGGTAGGTCATTACATCTAAAGGATTAGTAACTACAATTACTATAGATTCAGGAGCAAATTTTTTTATATTTAAAGCTATCTCCTTAACTATCGTAGCATTCTTATTTAAGAGCTCCTCACGAGTCATCCCTGGCTGACGGGGAAAACCCGCAGTAATTATTATAATTGCAGAATCCCTTATACTTTCAAAGTCATCCGTACCTTCGATATCATAATCAAGCTTTAAAAGTGCTTTGACATCCTCTAAATCAAACGCCTTGCCTTCGGCTAAACCTAATAATTTATCTATTAAGATTATCTTATTTATTCTATTTTGGGCTAACTGCAGTGCAGTCATACCACCAACATTACCTGCGCCAATTATAGAGATCTTCATATTTTTACCGATCTTTAATTTTTTTAATTATTGCCTCGGCCATCTCTTGGGTTCCTACTGCGGTGGGGTCATTGGGAGAAGATTTTAAATCATAGGTAACGAATTTTGCCTCTTTTAGTACCTCTTTAACTGCATTCTCTAATTTCTGGGCTGCTTTTTCTTCTTTTATGTGTTTAAGCATCATAACACCGGACAGGATCATCGCAGTAGGATTAACCTTGTTTAAACCCTTATATTTTGGTGCCGAACCATGGACTGCTTCAAAGATAGCAATCTTATCACCAAGGTTTGCTCCCGGCGCAACCCCTAATCCCCCTACCAGACCTGCGCATAAATCGGAGATTATATCACCATAAAGATTAGGTAGAACCAGAACATCAAAATTCTTTGGTTTTTGTACTAACTGCATTGCAATATTATCTACCAAGGCCTCTTCAAAGATTATTCTATTTGTGTATTCTTTGGCTACCTTCCGGGCGCTTTCTAAAAATAATCCATCAGTAAATTTCATAATATTTGCCTTAGTTACCACGGTCACTTTCTTTCGCGCAAATCGCAAGGCATACTCAAAAGCAAATCTTATGATGCGCTCGGAAGCGAATGAGGAAATAGGTTTTATGGAAAGACCTGAATCGGAGCGGATTCTTTTTTGAGTGTATTTTTCTATCTCAGCAATAAGATCTTTTGCCTGGGAAGAGCCCTTTTCGAACTCAATGCCTACATAGAGATCTTCTGTATTTTCCCGTATAACTATAAGGTCGATATCAGGATAAAGTGATTTGGTCCCCTCGTAAGATTTGGCAGGACGGATACATGCATATAAATCTAAGGTTTGTCTTAAACTGACATTTACGGAACGAAAACCTGTTCCGATAGGAGTAGTAATTGGGCCTTTTAAAGCAACTTTATTTTTTTCTATAGAATAAAGTGTCTGCTTAGGTAATAATTCTCCAGTTTTATTAAGCGCTTCTTCGCCTGCAAGCGCCTCCTCCCATTCAATCTTTACACCGGTTGCTTCAATACATCTTTTGGCAGCTAAGATTACCTCAGGTCCAATGCCATCTCCGGGAATTAATGTGATCCGATACACCATAGATTATTATAATGAAGGAAGGTTATGATATTTCCTGTAAAAGTTAATTATTCCACCTTCAGAAAGGATCTTTTGCATAAATAAAGGCAAAGGTTTAATTTTAAGTTCTATTTTTTGATTTAAATCTTTAACTATACCTTTATCTAGTTCGATAACTAAATTATCCCCCTCATTAATTTTTTCAGTTCCTGTCTCAATTAAAGCCAATCCGATATTAATACCATTACGATAAAATATACGTGCAAAACTTTTGGCTAATACTGCTACAATCCCCGATTCCTTAATCACAAGAGGGGCTTGTTCTCGAGAAGACCCCATTCCGAAGTTTTTCCCCGCAACAATTATTGATTTGCCAGGAATTATCTTTGAGGCGAAGGTAGGATCAATGTCTTCCATAATATGTTTAGATAATTGCTTTATATCAGTTATGGAGAATTTGTATCTACCCGAAATAATAAAATCTGTATTTATATTATCGCCTACTTTTATAGCTTTACCTTCTATATGCATGGTTTAGGCTATAATTGTTTAAATTCATCAATATTTTTAACCTTAGACATTGCTACATCTAAGGTAATTAGACCTGCCTGGTATAGTTCCTTTAAGGACTTATCCATAGTCTTCATGCCATATTGTGCACCTGTTTGCATCAGGGTAGGGATTTGTTCGATCTCTTGTTCACGGATAAGATTTCTTATACCCGGGGTGGCAATCATTATTTCGGTAGCAAGAATGCGTCCTTGTCCATCTGCCCGAGGAAGTAAAAGTTGGGAGATTACCCCCTGAAGAGAATCTGCTAGTTGTAGTTTTACCTGTTGCTGTTGATGAGGAGGGAATACATCAATAATTCTTTCTACGGTCTGAGGTGCATCAGGGGTATGTAAGGTGGCTAAGACTAAATGACCGGTTTCTGCAGCGGTAAGGGTGGTAGAGATAGTTTCTAAGTCTCGCATCTCACCCACCACAATTACATTGGGGTCTTGTCTTAAGGCATGTCTTAGTGCTTCTGCAAAACTATGGGTATCTGAATAGACCTCCCTTTGTTTAATGATGCTCTTTTTATTGGTAAATACAAATTCAATGGGGTCCTCAATACAGACGATAAGACATTCCCTTTCATGATTAATCAAATTAATCATTGCTGCCAAAGTTGTGGTTTTACCTACTCCTGTAGGTCCGGTAACTAAAACTAAACCATTGGGTTTACGGGCTAACTCAATGGCAATGGGAGGAAGACCTAGTTCTTCAAGGCTAGGTATATTTAAAGGAACGCGTCTAAATGCTGCTTCCACCGAGCCTCTTTGCATATGTATATTTACCCTAAATCTATCTAACCCCGGAAGAGCTAAAGAAAAATCCAGTTCCAGATCTCTTTCAAATACCTCCTTTTGAGTACTTGTTAAAATGCTATAAATCATCTTTTTTAATTCATTTCTTTCTAATACAGGAAGATTTGTACGAATCAATTTTCCATTAATTCTTAATATGGGCGGTTCATCTTCCGTAATATGGATATCAGAAGCCTTCTTTTCGATACATAATAAAAGTAGCTCCTTGATTTCCATTTTCTATCCTCCTTTTTATAAATATTTCCGAGGATCGGAGATTCTTCCATCAACTGCTGAGGCAGTAACTGTGGCTGGTGATGCCAAATATATAAAAGCCTTAGGATTTCCCATTCTACCTTTAAAGTTTCTATTTGCGGTAGAGATAACCACCTCTCCATCCGCAGGGATACCGTTATGGGTACCTACACATGGTCCGCAACCAGGAGCAACTACTACCGCCCTTGCCTTAATAAATATTTCAATTAAACCTAATTTAATTGCTTCCAGTAAAATCTTACGTGAAGCAGGTGCAATAATAAATTTTACACCTTTTTTAACTTTACGTGATTTTAATATAGAGGCGGCAATCTTTAAATCCTGCAATCTTCCATTTGTACAGGTGCCTAAGAATGCTTCATTTATATTAATATTCTTTAGTTCATCCACTGAGATCACATTATCTACATTATGAGGACAGGCAACCTGTGGTTTTAAGTTCGATATATCAAATTCTATGATCTGGCTATAATTAGCATCATTATCTGCAACAACGGGTTTTATCCTTTTAACTGAACAGCCCCTTTCTTTATACCAGAAAAGAGTCTTTTTGTCAAAAGGCATAAAACCTACCTTTGCCCCCATCTCTACAACCATATTAGAGATAGTAAAGCGACCATCCATATCTAATTTATTGATTACCTCTCCCGCAAATTCTATTGCCTTATAGGTTGCTCCATCGGCTTTTATTTTTTTTATAATATGAAGGATTATATCCTTAGCAAAGACACCCTTGGGTATATTACCTTTAACAATTATTTTAATTGTTTCAGGAACCCTAAACCAATTTTTACCAGTAGCTAAAGTAATAGCTAAATCCGTAGAACCAACCCCTGTAGAAAATATACCCAATGCACCATATGTACAGGTATGGGAATCTGCGCCTAATACTAAATCTCCCGGAAGTATCTGGGCTGATTCCGGAATAACCTGATGGCATACACCGCAGCCAATATCATAGAGTTCTACCTGATAATCATTGGCAAACTGACGCATCCTTTTATGAACCTTAGAAACCCCCTCATTAGGTGAAGGGGCGTTGTGGTCAATTACCATGCAAAATCTGGTTTTAAGTTTTTTAACCTTAAGTTCCTCTAAGCGGTCAATAATAATATTTGATGTTCCATCTTGACTAAAAGTAAAATCAACCTTACAGATAGCAAAATCACCTGCTTTTAAGTCGCAACCCGCATGAGCACTGAGTATTTTTTCAGCAATTGTCTTAGACATTTATTCCGTAAGATTTATAATTTATTAATCCATTCTTCTAATCTATCAATTCCTTTTTTTATCTGTTCTATATCAGTAGCAAAGCTTATCCGGATATGATTGTCACTGCCAAAATCTTTGCCGGGTATAACACTAACCATTGCCTCCTCTAGTAACCGATTAGCAAAGGTTAAAGAATCTAGTTCTGTTTTTGTAATATCGCAGAATATATAAAAAGCACCTTCGGGGATAACAAAACTTAATTTTTTTATTCTTTTAAGTCTGGATACTAAATAATCGCGTCTTTTTTGAAATTCTTCTTTAATCTCTATGAGAAATTTATTATTAGTACTTAATGCAATCAATGCTGCCTTTTGACTAATAGAGGTAGGATTAGAGGTAGAATGATCCTGTAATTTAGAGATCGCTTCTATAATCTCAACTGGTCCTCCTAGATAACCGATACGCCAGCCAGTCATAGAAAAGGATTTAGAGACTCCATTTATGGTAATGGTTAAATTATATATATCTTGATTAAGACTAGCAATAGATATATGTTTATGGTTATCATAGATGAAATTCTCATATACCTCATCCGAGATGACAAAGATCTTTTTCTCCACACACAAGGAAGAAATCTCTTTTAATTCATCCAAATTATAAACGCAACCAGTAGGATTTGAAGGGCTATTTAAGATCAGAAGTTTTGTTTTTTTACCAATATATCTTTCTAACTGCTTGATATTAATCTTAAAATTATCCTCTGCAGAAGTAGGAATAAATCTGGGTATACCTTCGCATATCTTAACCATCTCTTGATAACTTACCCAATGGGGAGAAGGGATAAGCACCTCATCTTGCGGATTTATTAAGGTCAGTAAGGCGTTAAAGATACTATGCTTGGCTCCGCAGGAAACCACAATCTGCTCTGGGCTATAATCTAAGGAATTATCCTTTTTGAATTTCTCAGAGATAAGTTTTTTTAATTCAGGGATTCCTGTGGAAGGGGTATATTTAGTAAACCCTGAATTTATCGCTTCAATTGCTGCTTGTTTAATAAATAATGGGGTATCAAAATCAGGTTCGCCACCTGCAAAATTTACAATATCTTTTCCCTCTTGTTTTAGTTTTTTTGCCTTTGCAGTGATTGCTAAAGTTGGTGAGGGATTTATATCTTTTAAGCGCTGAGCAATTATTCTTTCTATCCGCATAAATTAGAACTTACAGAGAATCTCTTTCTTTTTTGAATATCTTTCTTAATCCGCCCAGAAAATGTTTGGTAGGTTTCTTAACCACCGTTGGCTTTTCTTTAACAACCACAGGACCTTCGGGCTTACTTTCTTCTTTTGGTTTTTCTTCCGGAATCTCAGGTTTCCTTTCAGGGGGTTTTGTTTCTAATCTCCTTTCCTTTTTTGGTTTTTCTCGTTCTACTTTTTTAATCGCTGTAAGTTCTAAAATTACCATTTGGGCGTTATCCCCTCTTCTCCTATTTAATCTTAGGATGCGGGTATATCCACCTGTTTTTTCTTTAAAACGATTGGCAATCTCATTAAAAAGTAATCTAACTAACTTATGATCCCCTAATATCTTAAAAGCCTGTCGTTTAGCTGATAATCCATTATCTTTAGCCAAGCTGATAAGTTTATCTACCCATACCTTTGCTGCCTTAGCTTTGGTGAGGGTAGTTTTAATCCTTTCATAAAGAAGTAAATTTCGGGTGAGGCTTTTTATAGTTGCCTTTCTCCAGCTGGTAAAGCGATTTAATTGTAATCTTTTTTTTCTATGTCTCATTTAAATGCGTTTTAATTTCTTAGGGTCAACCTGCATACCTAAACTTAAACCCATTCCTGACAGTAATTCTTTTATTTCTGCTAGGGACTTTTTCCCAAAATTTTTAAAGCTTAACATCTCTTCTTCAGTCTTTTGTACTAAATCCGCAATAGTTTTGATATTTGCTTCTCTTAAGCAATTTGAGCTTCTTACAGAGAGTTCCAATTCTGAGATAGGAAGTTTTAGTTTTTCATATAAGGCTATCTCCTGTTCAGTCATGGGTGGTTCCTCCTCTTCTATCTCCTCAGGTAATTGACCAAAGTTGACAAAGATATCTAAATGCCTTTGTAAGATATTTGAGGCATAAAGAAGGGCATCCTTAGGGTTTATTGCTCCATTGGTAAATATCTCTAAGGTTAACTTATCATAATCAGTTCTTTGTCCTACTCTTGTATTTTCTACATAGAAATTTACTTTTTTTACTGGGCTAAAAATAGAATCGATAGGAATTACCCCAATAGGGGCATCTTCTTTTTTATTAAGTTCGGCAGGAACATAGCCTCTGCCTCGGGAGACCTCCATCTCCATATAAAACTTGATATCCTTGGTTAAGGTGACAATGTGTAATTCCGGATTTATTATTTCAATAGTCTCATCTACCTCAATATCCTTTGCCTTAATTTCTCCCTTAGTTTCTCTTTTTATATATATAGTCTTAGGTATCTTAGAATGAGAATTAACCACTAAATTCTTTATATTTAAGATTATCTCGGGAACATCTTCCAGAACTCCCGGAATAGTAGAAAATTCATGTTGAATACCATTGATCCTTACCGAGGTTACCGCACTTCCTTCTATAGAAGATAATAATACCCTTCTTAAAGAATTGCCTAAAGTAACGCCAAAACCTCGCTCAAAAGGAGCAGCATAAAATTTACCATAGGTATTTGTGTAGGTTGATTCGTCACACTCTAATCTCTTTGGTAACTGAAAGTCTCTCCATTTTATACCCATGCTTAACCCTCCCTTATTTCGAATATAACTCTACAATCAACTGTTCCTGTATCTGCTGAGGGATGTCTTCCTTTTCAGGTAATCTTAAAACCTTAGCTTTCCATTCCAATGGATTAAACTCTAACCAGTTTGGGATTATCCTTTCTTGGGAGATCTCTAGATTTTCCTTTAATTTTTCCTTAACTTTATCCCTTGCCTTTATCTGAATAATATCACCTTCTTTTACCAGATAAGAAGGTATATTTACCCGGCGGGAATTTACATAAACAAAATTATGACGCACGATTTGCCTTGCCTGTCTGCGTGATACCCCCAAACCCAATCTAAATATTACATTATCTAAACGCCTTTCTAAAAGTTGCAATAATATTCTACCTGTTACACCTTTTGTCTTTTCGGCTATTCTAAATAATCTACGAAACTGCTTCTCTAAAATCCCATACATTCTTTTTATCTTCTGTTTCTCTTTTAACTGAAGACCATAATTAGAAAGTTTTGCCTTAGTATATCCATGTTGTCCCGGAGGATAACTTCTTTTTGCTAAGGCACATTTAGGGGTATTACAACGTGCGCCTTTTAAAAATAATTTTTCTCCTTGACGTCTACATAATCTACAAACTGCACCAATATATCTAGCCATTCCAATTCCTTCCTTTTTTAAACCCTTCTTTTCTTTTTGGGCCGACAACCATTATGGGGGATAGGCGTTACGTCCTTTATAGAGGTAATAGTTAATCCTGCTGCTTGTAATGCCCTAATCGCTGACTCACGGCCGAATCCCGGGCCTTTTACCCGAATCTCCACTTCCTTAATTCCTATCTCTTTGGCTTTCTTTGCAGCATCTGTAGCAGCTACCTGAGCAGCAAAAGGAGTAGATTTTTTAGAGCCACTGTAACCCACAATCCCTGGACTTGACCAAACTAAGGTATTACCTTGTTTATCGGTTATAGTAATAATGGTATTATTGAAGGTTGCCTGAATATGTGCGATACCCTGGGTTATTCCTTTAATAAGTTTTTTCTTCTTTGCTTTATCTTTAGTTGGCATATTAGCTCTCCTTTATTTTGTTTTTGCTTGAGATGAGGTTTTTTTGGCAGATTCTGTTTTTTTGATAACTATGGCTGCACCACCTTTGCGCGGACCTTTTCTTGTTCTTGCATTAGTGCGTGTGCGTTGGCCTCTTACCGGTAATCCTTTCTTATGTCTTAAACCCCGCCAGGATCCGATATCCATTAATCTTTTAATATTCTGCTGCACCTCTCTTCGTAAATCACCCTCAACTTTATAACCCACTCTCTGTATAGTATTACTAATTAAAGATGCCTCCTCTTCGGTTAAATCTTTAGCACGTTTATCCGGACTGATTCCTGCCTCTTTTAATATTTTATTAGAGAGGGTTCTACCTATCCCATACAGATAGGTTAAAGCTATCTCCATACGTTTTTCTTTTGGGATATCTACACCTAAAATTCTTGGCATAAAAATACTCCTTTTTAACCCTGTCTCTGTTTATGTTTTGGGTTTGAACATATAACCCGCGCCACACCTTTTCTTTTAATAATCTTACACCTGTCGCAAATCTTTCTTATTGACGACCTTACCTTCATTTTATTCTAAAGGTAATTCTTCCTCTGGTTAAATCATAAGGAGAAAGTTCTAATTTTACCCTATCACCCGGTAGTATTCTAATAAAATTCATGCGCATTTTTCCCGAAACATGAGCAAGCACGATATGTCCATTATCCAGTTCTACTCGAAACATTGCATTAGGTAGAGATTCTATAACCTTTCCTTCTGTTTCGATAAGTTCCTCTTTCATAGATTAATTTGTAAGAATTTGCGGACCATTATCTGTGATCGCCAGTGTATGTTCAAAATGTGCTGAATCCAGTCCATCTTTAGTTATCGCTGTCCAACCGTTGTCTAAAATTTTACACTCCCAACTACCCATATTTACCATCGGTTCAATAGCAAAGACCATGCCTGATTTTAAAAGAGGACCTTGGTGAGGCCTTCCAAAATTGGGGATCTCCGGTTCCTCATGGAGTTGAAAACCTATTCCATGTCCAACAAATTGTCTGACTACCGAAAAACCATGTCGTTCTACATAAGATTGAATTGCATAGGAAATATCAGAAAGATGATTATTTGGTCTGGCTTGCCTTATCCCCTCCATTAATGCATTTTTGGTTACCTCGATTAATTTTTTTCTTAAAGCATTTATTTTACCTACCGGGATAGTAATTGCTGCGTCAGAAAAATAACCATTATAATTTACTCCCAAATCTATACTTACAATGTCACCCTCTTTTATCGTTCTGTCACTAGGTATTCCATGTACAACCTCTTCATTTATAGAGATACAAATGTTTGCAGGAAAACCTCGATAATTTTTAAAAGCAGCAATGGCATTTTCCTTTTTTAATAGCTCCTCTGCTAATTTATCGATCTCGATAGTCTTTATTCCTGCTTTAATAAATCTTTGAATTTGCTGCATTACCTTAGATAAAATCTTAGCAGATCTTTTTATCATTTCTATATCATGTTCGGACTTTAATGAAATCATATTTTTAGGTCTTGGTAGTTAAACAATGATTCTTAACCATCTGAATAATTCTACTTAAAACAATCTCTCTTTCTTCATCGGCACAGATTCTCTGTAATTTATTTTGCCTCTCATAATATTTAATTAAAGAGGAAACCTCTTTATAATAGACCTGAAGTCTTTTTTTAATCGTTTCTTCCCTATCATCAGTTCTCTGGTAAAGTTCACCTTGACAATAATCACAGATCATATCTACTTTAGGAGGCATGTTTTTTATATGAAAATTTGCTCCGCATTTGCTACAGACCAGACGCCCAGAGAGTCTTTGGATAATTACAGATTCGCTGGTATCAAGATAAAATACTATATCAATCTCAGTATTTTTCTTTTTTAAGATATTATCCAGGGTTTGCGCCTGATTAAGATTACGTGGATATCCATCTAAAATAAACCCTTCTTCCTGCACATCAGGTTGCTGTAACCTTTCTTTTAACATCTCAGTAATGAGTTCATCGGGAACAAGCAGACCCCTATCCATAAAATCCTTGGCTTTTTTACCTAATTCCGTAGATAAAGAGACATTCTGTCTTAAGATATCCCCGGTAGATATATGAGGTAGATTTAATCGCTGAGATAAATCTTTTGCCTGTGTACCCTTGCCTGCTCCAGGGGGACCTAAAAGTATGATTTTCATATGCGATTATTCCTAAAAGACTTATCTTCTTCCTTTAATCCTTCCTACGGTCAGGAAACCTTCATAATGATGCATTAAAAGATGAGACTCAATTTGCTTTAAGGTATCTAACATAACGCCTACTATAATTAATATACCTGTACCCCCAAAAAAAGAAGCTACCAGATACGGAACCTTTAGCCAGGCCATAATAAAATCAGGAAATATGGCAATAATTGCTACAAATATTGCACCTGCTAAGGTTATCCTGGTCATTACATAATCCAAAAATTCAGCGGTGGAGGTGCCTGGTCTTATCCCCGGGATAAATCCACCGTATTTCTTCATATTTTCTGATATATCTACAGGGTTAAAAACAATCGCAGTATAAAAATAACAGAAAAAGATTATCAGTAAGGCATAGATAATGGTATATAAGATATGCCCTCTTACCAATCCCTGTGCCCATCTCTGGAATGTAGGGTTGGGAATAAAAGAAGCTAAGGTCGCAGGAAATAAAATAATTGATTGAGCAAAGATTATAGCAATTACACCTGCAGTATCTACTTTAAGAGGTAAATATGTGCTTTGACCGCCATAAATCTTCCTTCCTACAATCCTGCGAGCATATTGCACAGGTATCCTTCTCTGCCCCTGGGTAATTAAGATTACGGAAAGTACTACCCCTACTAATAATACCGCCATAATTAATAAGGTAAAGGGTTGAATCTGTCTTTTAGAAGGAGAAAAAGGAGAAATTAGGACAAAAAGTTGATTTAAAGCAGTGGGTATTCTTGAGACAATCCCCGCAGTAATTATTAAAGATATTCCATTACCGATGCCTCTCTCTTGAATCTGCTCACCTAACCACATGATAAATATGGTACCAGAGGTAAGGGTAAGGACAGTTAACAGACAAAAACCCCATCCGGGATTCATTACGATTTGTATGCCGTCAAAATGTGCAGGATTCTTTAGATATAAAACAACAATAAATGACTGAATTATTGAAATCAAAACTGTGCAGTAACGGGTATATTGATTTATTTTTTCATAACCATGTCTCCCTTCTTTAGTCAATTTTTCCAAGGCAGGGACGATTGCAGTTAAAAGCTGTATGATAATAGAAGCAGTAATATAAGGCATAATCCCTAAGGCAAAGATAGTTAGCTTTTCCATCGCTCCACCCGAAAACATATTCAAAATGCCAAAGATAGTACCTCCCTGTGTCTTGGTAATCCGATTAAAAAATTCAGCTAAAGCGGTTCCATCGATTCCCGGAGTAGGTATGTAACAACCGATTCTATAGACAATAATTAAACCTGCGGTTATAAAAAGTTTTCTTTTTAAATCCGGAATCCTAAAAGAATTAACTAATGCCTTAAACATTTATAATCTCAATCCTTCCTTTCGCATCTTGAATCTTCTGAAGTGCATTTTTAGAAAAAGCATGTGCTTGAATAGTTACAGGATTTTGAATTTTGCCTTCGCCTAAGATCTTGACCAATTTTTTCTTATTTTTAATCAATCCATATTTTTCTAAGATCTCAGGATTTATATTATCTTCTTTTATTTTGTTAAGATCTTTCAAATTAACAAGTTGATATTCTTTTTTAAAGGGGTGACTAAAGCCTCTTTTAGGAATCCTTCGGATTAAAGGGGTCTGACCCCCTTCAAAACCAAGATAAAAATCCCTTCCTGTGCGTGAGGTTTGTCCTTTGCTACCCCGGGTAGAGGTTTTTCCATGGCCAGAGCTGGGTCCTCTACCTAATATCTTCTTTTTCTTTCTAGCCCCCAAAGGGGATTTTAGATTATGTAAACCAATCTCCATTTAAACCTTCAGGCTTTTTAAAGCCTCCAGCGTGGCTTTAATCACATTTATCGGGTTATTAGATTTAAGGGATTTAGTTAAGATATCCTTTATCCCACAGGCTTCACATACTGCCCTTACTGGTCCAGAGGCAATTACCCCTGTTCCTTCTGAGGCTGGTTTTAAAAGAACCTTAGCTGCACCAAATCTGCCTATTACTTCATGGGGTATCGTGGAGCCTTGAAGATTTATATTTATTAAATTTTTCTTGGCCTTTACCAGGGCCTTACGGATAGCATCCGCTACCTCGTTTGCTTTGCCTAAGGCAAAGCAAACCCTTCCCTTTGTGTCTCCTACTACTACCAAGGCACTAAAGGAAAGCTTCTTGCCACCTTTGGTAACCTTAGCTACACGATTAATAGTAATAATCTTTTCTATTAACTCGGCTTGTGGTGTCTCAAGATTAATCTCTTGCATATCTAAAACTGAAGCCCTCCTTTTCTTAAAGCCTCGGCGAAGGCTTTGATTCTGCCATGATAAAGATATCCTGCGCGGTCAAAAACAATCTTGGTTATTCCCTTCTCCTTTGCTTTTTGTGCAAAGACCTCACCAAAAAATTCCGCTGCTTTTATATTACCTGCGCAGGGAAATTTATCTTTTATCTGTTTATCTAAGGTTGATAAAGAAAAAATTGTCCTATTTTGTGTATCATCGATTATCTGCGCATAAAGATTCTTTAAACTTCTACTTACTACCAAACGAGGCCTTTGGCTTGTGCCCTGGATTTTCAGGCGTATCCGCCGATGTCGTCTTAATCTGTGAAGTTCTTTTCTATTTTTCATCACTTTCGTTTACTTACCTGTAGCCTGTGCCTTGCCGACCTTTCTTCTTATATACTCTCCTGTATAACGGATACCTGTACCTTTATATGGCTCGGGAGGAGATATCCTGCGTATCCGTGCAGCTATTTCTCCTACCTTTTCTTTATCTATCCCCCGAATGATAATTTGAGTTTGTTTAGGTGTCTCAATTTTTATACCTTCCGGGACAGTAAAATTTACAGGATGAGAAAAACCCAGATGCATGGTTAAAATATTATCTTTAACCTGTGCTTTATAACCCACACCCACAATCTCCAGTTCTTTGCTATAACCCTCGGTAACCCCTTTAATCATATTAAAAATCAGTGTCCGATAAAGACCGTGGAGTGCTCTATCCAACTTAGTATCTGATCTTCTTTTTACAAAAATCTGATTATTATTTATCTCTACTTCAATTTGGTCAGGTAAGGTTTTATTTAAAGTCCCTTTCGGACCTTCTACAGAGATAATGCGTTCTTTCAGAGCAATTTTTACACCTTCTGGTATAATTATGGGTTTCTTGCCTATCCTTGACATATCCTTACCATATATAACCAATAACCTCTCCACCTATTTTTGTTGCTCTGGCTTCCTTATCGGTAAGAATCCCCTTTGAGGTAGAAAGGATCGCTAATCCCTTACCCCTTAAGACCAAAGGGATATCCTTCCTTTTTACATATACCCGTAATCCCGGCTTAGATACACGTTTTATCTGAGTTATTGCAGATTTATTGGCGATATATTTTAAATAGATCCTTAAACGCGGCCTGCTCTTATCTTCAATAAATTTAAAATTATCAATATAATTTTCTTTTTTAAGAATCTCCAGTATCGATTTTAACATCTTTGATGCAGGGATATCTACAATCTCCTTCTTTGCCATTACTGCATTACGAATTATCGTAAAGGCATCCGCAATTAAATCTGTTCTTGACATATTCTATTTTCTCCTTTAAGTTTTACCAGCTGGCTTTTTTTACCCCGGGAATCAAACAACGCCAGGCAAGCTCTCGAAAACAAATTCGACAAAGGCCGAATCTTCTTAAATAACCCCCTGATCTACCACAGATGCGACAACGGTTGTATCTGCGGGTAGAAAACTTTTGGGTTTTTTTCCATCTTGCTATTTGAGAGGCCTTAGCCATATTTATTCCTTGGTTTTAAAAGGCATACCAAAAAGTCTTAACAACTCCTTTGCTTGTTCTTTAGATTTAGCATTTTTGATAACAAAGGTTATGTCCATGCCTTGTATACGGGTAACCTTATCATAATCTATCTCAGGAAATATAGTCTGCTCAGCGATCCCTAAGGTATAGTTACCCGCTTCATCAAAGGAATCCACGGATACCCCTCTAAAATCACGAATACGCGGAAGGGCAACATTTAATAATCTATCCATAAACTCATACATCCTGGCTCTTCTTAATGTAACCTTACAGCCAACAGGTTGTCCTTGCTTAAGTTTAAAATTTGAGATTGCTTTTTTAGCATATCTTTTGATCGGCCTTTGCCCAGCAATCAAGGCAAGCTCATCCATTGCCTTTTCTAAGATCTTGATATCTTGGATAGCTTCACCTATACCCATATTTATCACAATCTTCTCTATGCGCGGGACCGCCAATCTATTTTTTATATTAAAGCTCTGCATCATCTGAGGAACAATTTCATTTCTATATTTTTCTAATAACCTGGGGATCATTTTATATTATCTCCTTACAGGCCTTACAAAAACGGACTTTAGTTTTATTTTCTAAGATTTTAAAACCTACCCTTACCGGGCGATTGCAATGTTTACAGAAAAGCATAAGATTAGCAATACTTATTGGCATCTCTACAGATACAATCCCTCCGGGAATCTCTGCGCTGACTCTGCGCATATGTTTTTTAACCAGATTTATTCCTTCTACAACTGCCCTACCCTTTTTGGGAAAGACCGCCAGGACCTTTCCTTTTTTTCCTCTATCCTTTCCTTTTATTACATAAATAAGGTCGTCTTTTTTAATCTTCTGCATCCTATATTACCTCGGGTGCTAAAGAAATAATCTTAGTAAAATTTTTATCTCTTAATTCTCGTGCCACCGGACCAAATACACGTGTGCCCTTTGGATTTAATTGATTGTCTATAAAGACAATGGCATTACGGTCAAAACGCAATATTGAGCCATCGGGGCGTCTTATTGGCCATTTCGTCCTTACTACCACTGCCTTAGCTACTTCACCTTTTTTTATAATTGCCTCAGGAGAGGATTCCTTTACATGAACATTGATAATATCTCCTATTTCAGCGTAGGCACGCCCCTTTCTTCCCAAGACCCCAATAAATGCTGCTTTTTTTGCTCCGGTGTTGTCCGCTACATCTAATATTGTGCGCAATTGAATCATAATAGTTCTGGCTTTATTTCTATACCTGAAGATTTCGCAGGTTTAATAACCTCAAGAAGTCTAAAATGCTTTTCTTTTGATATCGGTCTTGTCTGTTGAATTCTTACCATATCTCCTATTTTAGCTATTCCCTTCTCATCATGGACCTTAAATTTATTATATTTCTTGATGATCCGTTTGTATTTGGGATGTTTGGTAAGACGCATAATTTTAACAATGATGGTCTTCTGCATCTTATCACTGATCACCGTTCCTACAAACTCTCTTTTTTTACCCATCTTTTCTATTTTTCCTTTCGTTTAATATAGTCTGAATGCGAGCAATATCCCTTTTTATTAAAGAAAACAAATGCGGTTTATCTACTCTGCCTCCGTAACGTTGAAGGTTAAGTTTAAATAACTCCTCTTTTAGTTGACTCTGTTTCTGCAATAATTCTTCATTAGAGAAGTTTCTTAATTCTTTTATTTTCATTTCATCTATGCAAACGTGTTACAAATTTTGTCTTTATAGGTAATTTATAGGCAACAAGCCTAAAACACCTTCGTGCAAATTCCTCAGGCACCCCTCCTAATTCAAAAAGAATCCTACCCCGTTTTACTACTGCCACCCAGTGATCTAGTTCACCCTTACCCTTACCCATCCTTACCTCAGCAGGCTTCTTTGTTACCGATTTATCTGGGAAAACCCTAATCCAAAGTTTTCCTCCTTTATGAAGTTGTCGGGCCAAGATTACGCGTGCTGATTCTATCTGAGTATTTTTTAGCCAACCATTTTCTAAGGCCTTTAAGCCAAATTCACCAAAGGCAACCTCATTACCCGTAGTAGCTACACCTCGACGGGTGCCTTTTTGACTTTTCCGATATTTTACCCTTTTGGGCATCAAGACCATATTTAAGATCCCTTTAAATAATTAACCAGAAGCGAGCGTTTCTGTTTCTTGAAGACCTTTTTTAGTAAAAACATCGCCTTTATAAATCCAGACCTTAACCCCAATTAACCCATAAGTGGCAAGGGCCTCAGTAAATCCATAATCAATATCTGCGCGTAAGGTAGCTAAAGGAATCTTACCTTCCTTATAGGTTTCTGTACGGGCCATCTCTGCGCCTCCCAATCTTCCCGCACAGCTTATCTTTATCCCCATTGCTCCTGCACTCATTGATTGTTCGATTGCCCGCTTTACTGCTTTTCGGAAAGCTACCCTCTTTTCTAACTGTAAAGCAATATTTTCTGCCACTAGCTGTGCATCTAAGGCAGGGTTTTTTACTTCTTCTATGTCAATAGAGACCTCTTTTTTAATCATATTATTAATATCTTCCCTTAAACGCTCAATATCTGCTCCATGGCGGCCAATAACTATACCCGGCCGGGCAGTTAAAATGCGGATTATTACCTTTTGCGCTAACCTTTCAATTATAATCTTAGAGATACCTGCTTGTTTATATCTATCCTTGATAAGTTTTCTTATCCTATAGTCCTCTTCAATAAATTGGCTATAATTCTTTTTAGGAGCGAACCACTTGCTCTCCCAGTCTCTTATAAAACCAACCCGTAATAAAAAAGGATGAACTTTTTGACCCATGTCTGTTTCCTTATGTACTTTTAAGATCTAATTCTATTTTAATATGCGATGTCCTTCTTCTTATAGGTACCGCTCTACCAAATGCAGCTGCCCTATATCTTTTCCAAATGGGGCCTTTATTACAGATTATCTTAGAGATATATAACTGCTCAGGATTGAAGCCTTTATTTTTAGCATTAGTTACCGCCTGCTTTAAAAGTTTTATCAGATATTCTTTAGGACGTTTATTTAAATTATAAAGTATCCCCTCTGCTTCATGAATATCTTTATAACGAATAAGTTCTAAGACCTGATTTACCTTTGTGGGAGATATTCTTATAAATCTTAATTCTGCTTTTGCAATCATAATTTTATTTAATTTTTAAGTTTTTTCTAAGGCCTTCTTTGCTTTTACACCACCGTGCTTTTTAAATATTCTTGTAGGAGCAAATTCACCTAATTTATGCCCAACCATATTTTCCGTAATAAAAATAGGTAGATGCTTTCTCCCATCATAGACCGCAAAGGTTAAACCTACAAACTCAGGGATAATTGTTGACCTTCTAGACCAAGTCTTTATTGCCTGTCTGCTTCCCGTCTCTTTTGCTTTTCTTACCTTCTCTAATAATTTCTCATCTACATAAGGACCTTTTTTTAATGAACGTGCCATATTTTTCCTTTATTTTCTTCTTTTAAGAATAAATTTATCCGAATACTTACCTTTTTTGCGGGTCTTAAAGCCTTTGGTAGGTATACCCCAGGGCGAAACAGGATGGGGATTACCTTGCCCCGACTTCCCTTCTCCACCTCCATGAGGATGATCCACCGGATTCATCGCCAAGCCCCTTACCGTAGGTCTAATACCTAACCATCTGCTTCTTCCCGCTTTACCTAAGCTTATTACCTCATGTTCAATATTACTGACTTGACCGATAGTAGCATGACAATCCAAATCTATGAGTCTTATCTCTCCTGAAGGCAGTCTTACATGAGCAAATTTTTCATCCTTAGCCATAATTTGTGCATATGTACCTGCGCTGCGCACAATCTGACCCCCCCTACCTTTAATTAATTCTATATTATGGATAAATATTCCAGGAGGGATAAATCTTAAAGGAAGACAATTGCCTATTTTTATCTCAGTATCTTTTTGATTAGATGAGATGAGTATATCATTTGGCTTCAAGCCTTCAGGAGCAATAATATATCTTTTTTCTTTATTAGGATATTCCAGTAAGGCAATGCGGGCACTACGGTTAGGGTCGTATTCGATAGAAAGCACCTTTGCCGGAACCTCAAATAAATCTCGTTTAAAATCAATGATCCGTAACATTCTTTTATGCCCACCGCCTCGATGCCTGACCGTAATCCTACCCATATTATTTCTACCGCCGGTTTTCTTTAAAGGAATGGTAAGCGACTTGGTTGGTTCTGTCTTGGTGATCTCGGAAAAATCTGAACCGGTCATCCAACGCCGTGAATGAGTTGTAGGTTTAAATTTCTTTATCCCCATTTTATTTTAGCTCGATTTTTTGGCCTTCTTTTAAGGTTACCACTGCTTTTTTAACCTCAGGGGTTCTACCCACTTGGTATCTTACCCTTTTTAACTTACCTTTACTTATAAAGGTATTTACATCCTTTACCTTTACCTTATATATCTTTTCTACCGCTTCTTTAATTTGAAGTTTATTACATGACTTATCCACAAAGAAGAGATACCTTCCTTCTGGTTCATAGTATTTAGTGGACTTTTCTGTTCTAATTATAGATTTAATTACCTCATAAGGGGATTTTGTCATTTTTTAAGTCTTTCGGTTAATTGCTTAAGAGCGTTTTTTGTAACAATTAATTTTTTATTATAAAGCACCTCATACACATGGGTATTTTTAGCTAAATTAAAACTTAAAAAATCTAAATTGCGAATAGCTTTTTTAAAATTCTCATTGATTTCATCTAATAAAAGAAGGGTTCGATAAAATTTATTTTTTTTCTTTTGATTTATATTTAAATTCCTAAATATCCTTAAAGCCTGTTTTGTCTTATAATTACTTAATTTCAATTCATCTAAGACAACCAGATTGTTTTCGTTAAGCTTTGCATTAAGGGTTGATTTTAAAGCCAATTTTTTTATTCTATTAGGTATATTGTAAGAAAAATCTCTTGGGTGAGGACCAAAGATTACTCCTCCATGTCTCCATAAAGGAGAGCGTATAGAACCTACCCTTGCCCGTCCCGTTCCCTTTTGTCTCCAAGGTTTTCTTCCTCCACCCGAAACCTCACCCCGTGTCTTAGTTGAGGCAAGCCCCCTTCTTTGATTCGCCCGATAAGCAACTAATGCTTGATAGATAGCATTGGTATTAACGGTGCCGTCAAATACCTCAGGATCAAGTTTTATCTCTTCTACCTGTTTACCTTCAGTATTATAGATAGGTAAAGTAATTCCCTTCATCTTACTTCTTCTTAGCCTTTTTAATTATTAAATAACTATTTTTATGGCCCGGGACAGCACCCTTTACCACCAATAGATTATTCTCTAAATCTACTTTTATTACTTTTAGATTCTGCACAGTAACCCGCTGATTGCCCATATGCCCTGGTAAATGATGTCCCTTCCAAACCCTCCCGGGTGTAGTACTTGAACCAAGTGAACCAATCCGACGGTGAGACATGGAACCATGGGAAGCAGGCCCTCCGCTCCAACCCCAGCGTTTCATTCCTCCCTGGAATCCCTTACCTATAGAGACCCCCGTAACATCTACAAAATCTCCCGGTTTGAATATATCAACCTTCACCTCCATTCCTACCTTATAATCAGAAGAGGGGTTCTTCGTGACCTCAGCAATCATCTTACGCGGAGCAATATTTAGTTTTTTAAAATATCCTAACTGGGGCTTCTTAAGTTTTTTCTCGGGTAGCAAATCAAATCCTAACTGAATAGATTTCTCCTTTACCGCTAAGACTGGACAGGGTCCTGCTTCAATCACAGTTACCCCTACAAGTTGTCCTTTATCATCAAAGACCTGCGTCATTGCTAACTTTTTACCTAATATCCCAGACATCTTACTTTATCTCCACATCTACCCCTGCAGAAAGATTTAATTTTCTTAAAGCATCAATCGTTTTAGAAGTTGGTTCAAATATATCAATAAGCCTTTTGTGCGTAGATAACTCAAACTGCTCGCGTGATTTCTTATCAATCACCGGAGATCGTAATACCGTATAGATTTCTCTTTTCGTGGGTAAGGGTATCGGTCCGCATAACCTGGCACCAGTACGCCTTACCGTCTCCACAATCTCCTTTACCGCTTGATCTAATAGACGGTGATCGTAGGCCTTTAGTTTTATTCGAATCTTTTGTGTTTGCATTGAAATTAAGCAATAACCTCTGTAACTACACCCGCACCTACCGTATGACCGCCTTCGCGGATGGCAAAGCGTGATTCCCTTTCCATAGCAATAGGTACGATTAATTCTACCTCTAAGTTAACATTGTCGCCCGGCATAACCATCTCTACACCTTCAGGAAGCTTAACCGTTCCCGTGACATCGGTGGTACGAAAATAAAATTGTGGTCGATAACCGCTAAAGAATGGTGTATGTCTTCCTCCCTCTTCCTTGGTCAGAACATAAACCTGGGCTTTAAATTTGGTATGTGGTGTAATACTCTTAGGAGCGGCGATAACCATACCTCTTTCTAATTCATCCTTCTCCACCCCTCTTAAAAGCAAACCTACGTTATCACCTGCCTGACCTTCATCTAATGTTTTTCTAAACATCTCTATACCTGTAACAACCGTCTTTTTTACCTCTTGTCTTAAACCCACTATCTCTACCTCATCATTTAACTTTACCCTTCCGCGTTCAATCCTTCCTGTGCCCACGGTTCCTCTACCTTCGATACTAAAAACATCTTCTACTGCCATTAAGAAGGGTTTATCCACCTCTCTTACAGGTATAGGTATATATTCATCCACTGCCTTCATTAAATCTAAGATAGGCTTACAATCAGGATGGTCAGGACCGGCACCTGCTTGTAATGCCTGCATTGCCTTCAACGCACTTCCTTTTATCACTGGAATCTTATCTCCAGGAAAGCCATATTTAGTAAGGAGTTCTCTTACCTCCATCTCTACCAGATCAATGAGCTCCTTGTCAGTAACCACATCTATCTTATTTAAGAACACTACCATTGCGGGAACATTAACCTGACGCGCCAAAAGTATATGTTCGCGGGTCTGGGGCATAGGACCGTCCGCAGCTGAAACTACTAAGATGGCTCCATCCATTTGTGCAGCACCAGTGATCATATTTTTGATATAATCGGCATGTCCCGGACAATCTATATGGGCATAGTGACGATTATCTGTTTCATACTCTACATGAGCAACCGATATGGTTAAAATCTTTGATTCATCCCTTACTGCTCCTCCTTTGGCAATATCTGCATATGCACGCGGTTGCGCCTTACCTAATTTTGCCAATACATAGGTAATTACAGAGGTCAGCAGAGTTTTACCGTGATCAATATGACCAATGGTTCCAATATTCACATGAGGTTTACTTCTTACAAATTTCTCCTTAGCCATTTAAACACCTCCTTGTTAAGTCCTATAACCACCTTTCAAATTCATGGTAGTAAAACCCAGGATGATTCTTTCTGCTATATGTGAAGGCACCTCAGCATAAAATGAGGGCTCCATTGTATAGGATGCGCGCCCTTGGGTTAAGGAGCGGGATATTGTAGCATAATTAAATACTTCTGCAAGCGGTACATAAGCTCTGATTACCCTAAGGTTTGCTCTGGTTGATAAGGAGATAATCTTTGCCCGACGGGAATTTAGATCACCAATTATTGCACCCATAAATTCCTCCGGAACTACTATCTCCATATCCATTATTGGTTCTAAAAGTATCGGTTTTGCTTTCTTAAGGCCGTCATGAAAAGCTATAGCAGCAGCCATCTGAAAAGCCATCTCGGATGAATCAACTTCATGATAAGAACCATCAATTAAGGTGACCTTTACATCGGTTACAGGATAACCTGCTAAACATCCACTTTTTGCTGAATTCATAACCCCTTCTTTAATTGCCGGGATAAATTCCTTGGGTATGGCTGTACTTTTTATTTTCTCTGTAAAGGTATTACCCCTTCCCGGCATATCCTGTGGTTCCATCTCCAAGACTACATGACCGTATTGTCCCTTACCGCCTGTCTGCTGAATAAATTTTCCTGTAGAGATTACCTTTTTAGTAATTGTTTCACGATAAGCTACCTGGGGAAGACCTACCCTTGCCTCCACATTGAACTCTCTTAAGATACGGTCAATGGCAATCTCTAAATGTAACTGTCCCATTCCCGCAATAATAGTATCTCCTGTTTCAGGATTATATTTTACGCGAAAAGAAGGATCCTCCTCTTCTAACTTATGCAAAGCAAAACTTAACCTTTCCTGGTCTTTTTTTGTTTTTGGTTCCACTGCTTGCTGGATTACCGGCTCAGGAAAACGCATGGATTCAACTAGAATAGGATTATCTTCCGTACAAAGTGTATCTCCTGTCTTGGTCTCCTTTAACCCTACACAGGCAACGATATCACCCGTTAAGACCTCTTCGATAAGTTCCTGGCGATTAGCATGCATTCTTACCAATTTAGTTATTTTTTCCTTTTCTCTCCTGGTTGCATTGTAAACCATCTCTCCTGTTCTTAAGGTACCCGCATAAACTCTAATATAATTTAATTTTCCTACATATGGGTCGGTAGCTACCTTAAAACACAAAGCACAGAAGGGTGCTTCATCGGAGGCGATTATCTCCTCAAATTCCTGTGTCTTAGGATTAGTTCCTTTTATTGGAGGTAGATCTAAAGGCGAAGGAAGATAATCGCAGATTGCGTCAAGAAGCATCTGTATTCCTTTATTCCTTAAAGCTGCTCCGCATAAAACAGGAACAAATTTATTCTTTATCGTAGCCTTCCGGATGGCATCTTTTATATCTTGCGAACCAATCTCCTGTCCTTGAATAAATCTATCCATTATCCTTTCGTCAACCTCGGCTAATCTTTCCAAAAGTTTTTCCCGATGCTTCTTTAAATCCGCTGATATTTCTAAAGGAACATCTTTAATTATAAACTCCCTGCCAAGCTCATCCTGATAAATAATTAATTTTTGTGTAATCAAGTCAATTACACCATTAAAATTTTCGTCTCGGCCATAAGGTAATTGTATTGCATAGGCATTGGTACCTAACTTATCATGTATTTGTTGAAGCACACCTAAAAAATCACTACCTACCCTATCCATCTTATTCACAAAAGCAATCCTTGGTACATTATACCGGTCTGCTTGGCGCCAAACTGTCTCTGATTGCGACTCAACCCCTCCCACACCACAGAAAATAACTACTACCCCATCTAAAACCTTCAGCGACCTTTCTACCTCTACGGTAAAATCTACATGTCCGGGGGTATCGATTATATTTATCTGAAAACCATTCCACATACAACTTGTACAGGCAGCAGTAATTGTAATGCCCCTTTCTTGTTCCTGAATCATCCAATCCATAGTTGCGGTGCCCTCATCTACTTCACCAATCTTGTAAGTCTTTCCAGTATAAAAAAGCATCCTTTCGGTAGTAGTGGTTTTGCCTGCATCAATATGTGCGATTAAGCCAATGTTTCTTAATTTTTCTAAAGCAACTCTTCTCATCTATATTACCATCTAAAATGAGCAAAAGCCCTATTTGCCTCAGCCATTTTATGGGTATCTTCCTTTTTCTTTACACTGGCGCCTTCACCTTTATAAGCAGAAATAATCTCCTCCGCAAGCCTTTCTTGCATACTTTTACCTTTCTTTACGCGTGCAAAATCTCTTATCCAACGCAATGCAATAGATGTTCCGCGTTCCTGTTTTACCTCCACAGGCACCTGATAAGTAGCCCCACCTACCCTGCGTGGTTTTAACTCTAAACGCGGTCTTACATTATCTATAGCTTTATAAAATACCTTTAAAACATCGGGTTCATTTAATTGATTCTTAATTATATCAAATGCACCGTAAACGATCTTTTCTGCGATAGTTTTTTTTCCATCAAGCATTATCATATTAATAAACTTTGCTACTATTTTACTGTTAAATTTAGGATCGGGTAAAATCTCTCTTGTTGGCGCTCTTCTTCTTCTCATCTTTTTTATTTAGGTTTCTTTGCTCCGTATTTAGAGCGTGATTTTCTGCGCTGGGCAACCCCTGCTGCATCTAAGGTTCCTCTTACAATATGATACCTTACCCCCGGTAAATCCTTTACCCTTCCACCCCTTACTAATACAATGGAATGTTCCTGCAGATTATGTCCTTCACCTGGAATATAAGCAGTAACCTCGATTCCTGTACTTAAACGCACACGCGCAATCTTCCTTAAGGCAGAATTTGGCTTCTTAGGGGTCATCGTGCGAACCTGAACACAGACGCCCCTTCTCTGGGGACAACCTTTTAAAGCTGGAGACTTGCTTTTCTTCCTTTTTGCCTGTCTTCCTAATCTAATTAACTGGGCGATGGTTGGCATTCTTTAGCCTTTCTGTTCCTGGGTAACCTTTACTACCTCGATATTATGATGCGCATAAAAACCTGTTCCTGCAGGAATAAGATGTCCTACAATTACATTTTCTTTTAATCCAAATAACTCATCTCGCTTTCCGGATGCTGCTGCGTCAGTAAGAACCCGTGTAGTCTCCTGAAAGCTGGCAGCGGAGATAAAGCTTTCAGTACTTAAGGAAGCCTTGGTAATTCCTAATAGTAAAGGGGTTGCCTGAGCAGGTTTACCACCTTTTTTAATTATCCGAGAGTTTTCTTTTTGAAATACCCATTTGTCTACCTGTTGCCCGGCCAGAAATTCTGTGTCACCTGGATCCTCGATCCTTACCTTTTTTAGCATCTGTCGGATGATTAATTCAATATGCTTATCGTTTATTCTTACACCCTGCAGTCTATATACCTCCTGGATTTCATTAACCAAGTATTCCTGGAGTGCCTTATCACCGCTGACCCTTAGTATATCCTGTAAAACTACCGGTCCATCGGTTAATTGTTGTCCAGCGGTAACCTTATCACCTTTATATACATTAGGATGTTTTCCATGGGGGATAATATACTCTCTCTGCATCCCGGTAGGAGACCTTACAATAATCACCCTTTGACCTTTTTTGGTCTCCCCAAATTCTACAAAGCCATCTATCTCACTGATGATTGCCGGGTCTTTTGGTCTTCTTGCTTCAAATAACTCTGCTACACGGGGAAGACCACCGGTAATATCTCTGGTTTTAACAATTAGACGCGGGATCTTCGCTAAAAGGTCGCCTGCATTTACACCTTGTCCATCTTTAACTAATATATGTGCACCTACTGGTATGGGATAAAAACCTAAGACCTCTTCCTTCTCATTTAAAATTAAAATCTGAGGATGGTAGTCTGCCTTATGTTCAACCACGATACGTTCTGTAAGCCTGGTTACCGGGTTAATCTCTTCTCTTATGGTGATATCTTCTTTTATATCCTCAAATTTCACCCTTCCACTTACCTCAGTAAGGATGGGCTGAGTATAGGGATCCCAACGCACAAATAAAACACCCTTATTAATCTCTTCATCATCATTAAAGGTAATTAAGGCACCTTGAGGTACAGGATAACGTTCAAGCTCCCTACCTTGTTTATCATTTATACTTATAGAACCATTTCTGTTGAGAACCACAAAATTATTATCCTTAGGTGTGATTTTTAAATTATGGTATTTAATTATTCCTTTATTCTTTGATCTGATGAAAGATTGTTCTATAACTCTTGAAGCAGTACCTCCGATATGGAATGTCCGCATGGTTAATTGTGTTCCTGGTTCACCAATACTCTGCGCAGCAATTATTCCCACCGCATCGCCTACCTCTACCATCCTACCCGTAGCAAGGTTTCTTCCATAGCATTTTGTACAGACCCCCCTGCCTGCCTCACAGGTCAGAACTGAGCGAATACGAATCCTCTCAATGCCTAATTTCTCAATCATATCTGCTTTTTCCTCAGTAATCTCCGTACCTGCTTCTACAATCACCTCATCGGTAATAATATCTACAATATTATCTAAAGCGACTCTACCTACAATACGGTCTTTTAAAGAAACAACTACCTCATCGCCTTCAATAATCGCAGACACAGTAATACCATTAAGCGTGCCACAGTCCTCTTCTGTTACGATAACCTCCTGGGCAACATCTACTAATCTCCTGGTAAGATATCCTGCATCTGCAGTCTTTAATGCTGTATCCGCTAAACCTTTACGCGCCCCATGCGTAGAGATAAAATATTCCAGAACCGTCAGTCCCTCACGGAAATTAGCGGTTATAGGACTTTCAATGATCTCGCCCGATGGCTTAGCCATAAGTCCACGCATCCCAGAGAGTTGTTTTACCTGTGCACGGGAACCGCGCGCTCCTGAATCCGCCATCATAAAGATAGGATTAAAAGGATCCATACCTTTAAATAATGAATCCTCAACTTTATTGGTAGCATGAGTCCATATATCAATAACCTTATTATGGCGTTCCTTATCAGTAATTACTCCCTGTCGATATTGCTCTTCAACCTTTCTTACTTCCTGTTGCGCTTCCTTTAAAATCTCATCTTTATTTTTAGGTATTACTAAATCATCTATACCAATAGAGATGCCACCTAAGGTCGCATATTCAAAACCTATTCTTTTCATATCGTCAAGTAACTGAACAGTTCTTTGATGTCCAAAACGTTTGTAGCAATCTATAATAATATCACCTACATTGCGCTTATTTAATTCTAAATTTATAAAACCCATATCCTTAGGAAGGATCTCGTTAAACAAGACTCTTCCTACGGTGGTAGTAATAATTTGGCTTTTGGATATCACTTTTTTTTCCTCAAAATCAAAAAGTTTCTCTAACCTTAATTTTATTCTTGCATGTAAATCCACCACCCCATCATCATAAGCACTTCTTACCTCGTCCGGATTGGCAAAAACCATATCTTGACCTTTTGTATCGGGTTTTTCCTTGGTAAGATAAGAAAGACCCAGGATAATATCCTGGGTAGGGGTAACGATTGGCCTTCCATCTGCAGGGGAAAATATATTATTAACAGAAAGCATAAGTATCTTTGCCTCAAGTTGAGATTCCAAGGAAAGAGGAACATGAACCGCCATTTGATCTCCATCAAAGTCAGCATTAAAAGCGGTACAGACTAAGGGGTGAATCTTTATAGATTTTCCTTCGATTAAAACAGGTTGAAACGCCTGAATCCCCAAACGATGTAAGGTGGGTGCGCGGTTTAAAAGCACAGGATGATCCTTAATTACCTCATCTAAGATATCCCAAACCTCGATCTTTCCGCGTTCTACCATTCTGCGTGCGCCTTTTATAGTATGAACAAATCCCCTTTCCTTTAACTTCTTAATGATAAAAGGCTCAAATAATTCTAAGGCCATCTGTTTAGGAAGACCGCATTCATGTAATTTAAGTTCAGGTCCTACTACAATTACCGAACGTCCGGAATAATCCACACGTTTACCTAAAAGATTCTGTCTAAATCGACCTTGCTTACCTTTAAGCATATCAGAAAGTGATTTTAAGGCACGATTATTTGAGCCCAATACCGCTCGTCCATGTCTACCATTATCTAGAAGAGCATCCACTGCTTCTTGAAGCATACGTTTTTCATTACGAATAATTATCTCAGGAGCATTTAATTCTATTAGTTTTTTCAGACGGTTATTTCGATTTATTACCCTGCGATATAAATCGTTAAGGTCAGATGTAGCAAATCTACCGCCATCCAAAGGAACTAAAGGTCTCAGGTCCGGTGGTATAACCGGAAGTACCTCTAAAACCATCCATTCCGGTTTATTACCCGATTTTTTAAAGTCCTCTACAATCTTTAAGATCTTTAAGGTTTTAGGGTTACTTAACATATCTTTTGAACGAGCCAAATCACGATGCAACTTACGAGAATAAGCATCTAAATCTAATTCTTTTAATAGATCCCTTATTGCCTCTGCACCAATCTTAGCCTTAAAAGATTGACCATATTTGCTTACTGCTTCCTGATATTTTTCTTCTGAAAGAAGTTCTTTTTTTCTTAAAGGAGTATTTCCCGGATCAATTACAATATATTCTTCATAGTAAATTACCTTTTCAAGGTCTCTTAAGCTCATCTCTAACAATGCTGAGAGTCTACTTGGAACTACCTTAAAAAACCAAATATGGGTAACCGGGGTAGCAAGTTCGATATGCCCCATGCGTTCCCTTCTTACCGAGGAATGATCTACCGTAACACCACAACGGTCACAGGTAATCCCTTTAAATTTTGGCCCTTTATACTTTCCGCAATTACATTCCCAATCATGAACCGGACCAAAGATTTTTTCGCAAAAAAGACCATCTTTTTCCGGTTTAAGGGTGCGGTAATTTATCGTCTCTGCTTTTTTTACCTCGCCTTTAGACCATGACCTTATTACTTGAGGTGAGGCGATCTTTATAGAGATGGTATCAAAATTAAGATTAGTTGTCATAATCCACCTCTTTTAGTCATTTTGTCTTTTCCGTTTTTATATCTAAACATAATCCCTGTAACTCCTTGGCTAAGACATTGAAAGATTCAGGGGTTCCATGGGTTAAACGCTGTTCTCCTTTAACAATCGCTTCGTAGATGCGGGTTCTACCGGCAACATCATCGCTTTTTACTGTAAGCATTTCCTGTAAAGTAAAGGCAGCGCCGTACGCCTCCAAAGCCCATACCTCCATTTCACCCAATCTTTGACCACCAAATTGCGCCTTACCACCTAAAGGTTGTTGGGTAACCAAGGAATAAGGACCGATTGAGCGAGCATGAATTTTCTCATCCACCAAATGGATGAGTTTCATCATGTATATATAACCTACAGTAACCCTTTGATTAAAAGGTTCTCCGGTATATCCGTCGTAAAGAGTAATCTTTCCATCTTCCGGCAAACCTGCTTTTTTAAGCATTTCCTTTACTTCCTCTTCGCTAGCCCCATCAAAGACAGGTGAACTTACATATAAACCTAATACCTTCGCTGCCCAACCTAAATGTGTCTCTAAGATCTGACCAACATTCATTCGCGAGGGCACCCCCAGAGGATTTAATACAATCTCAATAGGTGTCCCGTCGGGTAGATAGGGCATATCTTCCTCAGGAAGGATTCTTGCCACTACCCCTTTATTCCCGTGTCTACCTGCCAATTTATCTCCCTCAGAAAGCTTGCGTTTAGTAGCGATATAAACTACTACCCGTTTTAAAACCCCGGTAGGCAATTCATCTCCTTTTTTGACTCTTTCAATCTCTTGCTCCTGCTCAGCTAAAAGATCCTTTATTTGTTCATCAAAAGAGTCTGCTAATATTCTTGCCTCTTCATTTTCACTGAAATCTAATGAATCAAGTTTCTTCTTATTTACACCTAATATCTGGCTTAGTCGATTAATCTTTTCTTTTTGAATGAAATCTATCTCCAGTTTGTAATAGTTTTTAATCTCTTTAATCTTAGCTAATTCCTTGGTCTTTTCCTCTTTAGACTTTCTGCCGCGTTCCTTTCGGGAAAATACATGCACATCTACCACTACACCCTCTACACCAGGAGGCACGGTCAATGATGTATCTCGCACATCACCTGCTTTTTCTCCAAATATGGCACGCAAAAGCCGTTCTTCAGGAGAGAGTTCCGTTTCAGTCTTAGGAGTAACCTTTCCCACTAGAATGTCACCGGGACCAACCTCCGCACCTATCCGAATGATACCTGTTTCATCTAAATTTTTTAAAGCCTCTTCGCTTACATTGGGGATATCCCGTGTAATTTCTTCGTTACCTAAACGGGTTTCAATTGCTTCCACCTCAAATTGTTCAATATGAATCGAGGTAAGTGTGTCTTCCTTAACTACCTTTTCACTAATAAGAATGGCATCTTCAAAATTGTAACCTCGCCAAGGAATAAAAGCACAGAGTAGATTTCTTCCCATAGCCAGTTCTCCATTCTTTGTACACATACCATCCGCAATAACCTGCCCCTTTTCAACATAATCACCTAATTTAACTAACGGTCTTTGATTTATGCAGGCATTAGCATTGGTACGCATAAATTTTTTAAGATGGTAGGTTTTTTTACCTATGATTATAGTAGAAGAGTCCACATAGGTAACCTTGCCTGATTCCTCAGCAACTAAAACTGTTCCAGAATCATAAGCTACCTTTGCTTCCATATTGGTTCCTACTAACGGTGGTTCAGTGACCAATAAAGGCACTGCCTGCCTTTGCATATTTGACCCCATTAAAGCACGGTTGGCATCATCGTGTTCTAAAAACGGAATTAAAGAAGCAGCCACAGAGACTAACTGTTTGGGTGAAACATCCATATATTCTACTTTATTCCCCGGTACTTTAGGAAAATCACCTTTATATCGACATGAAACAAAAGGTTCTAAAAATTTACCCTCTTCATCCAAGGGAACATTTGCTTGAGCGATAATCTTGTCTTCTTCTATGTCTGCAGTTAGATATTCAATCTTATGGGTTACCTTTCCGTTTTCTACCTTACGATAAGGTGTCTCAAGCAACCCTAAGGAATTAACTCGAGCATAACAACCTAAGGATGATATTAAACCAATATTTGGTCCTTCGGGCGTTTCTATAGGACAAATCCTCCCGTAATGAGAAGGATGAATATCCCTTACCTCAAAACCTGCTCTTTCTCGCGACAGCCCTCCCGGTCCCAAAGCGCTTAATCTTCTTTTGTGGGTCATCTCAGCCAATGGATTCACCTGATCCATAAATTGAGATAACTGACTGCGAGCAAAGAAATCACGTATTTGATTGAAAAGCAATTTGGAATTTATTAAATAATGAACATTTAGGGTGGTGATGTCGCCTAAGATACTTAGTCTTTCTCTTATTGAACGCTCCACCCTGGCTAAACCAATTCTAAACTGATTGTAGACTAGCTCTCCGACTGTTTTAACCCGACGATTGCCTAAATGGTCAATATCGTCGATCTTTCCTTCGCCCGCCTTAAGTTTAATTAAATATTCTATAACCTTAACTACGGTAGCAGAATCAAGGATTCTCTTATCCAAAGAAACATTCATCCCTAGCTTTCTATTCAACATAAATCTACCCACCCTTTCTAAATCATAGCGGGCGGGATCGAAGAATAACCGATAGAAAAATGATTCTGCTGCTTCTTTAGTCACAGGCTCTCCCGGACGCATCTTCCGATAAAAATCTAAATAAGCCTCTTCTTTATTTTTTGTGTAATCTTTTCTTAGGGTATTATTTATCTCAGGATATTCTTTAGTAAATGCCTGAATAATTTCCTGATCTGTAGAGAAACCTAAGATTCTTAAAATCTGTGTAGCAGGGAAGCTTCTACGTCTATCTACATAAGCAAGGATTGTTTCGGTTAAATCATATTTAAATTCTAACCAGGCCCCTCTATAGGGTATAATGCGTCCATAAAATATTTTTTTACCTGTAGGATGGGACTCCTCTTCAAATGTTATCCCTGGTGAACGCTGAAGTTGGCTTACTACTACTCTTTCATCGCCATTAATAATAAATGTTCCTGTTTCAGTCATTAAGGGTATCTCTCCAAAATAAGCATCCTGTTCCTTAGTTTCGTAAGGGGTAGTTAACCTAAATTTAACCTTTAAAGGTGCAGAATAAGTCAACCCTCTTCGTCTAGATTCGGCAATATTATATTTGGGTTTACCTAGAGAATAACTTATGAATTCTATCTTAACTGTCCGGGTAGCATTTTCAATAGGAAAAATCTCCTCAAATATCTCCTGTAATCCTTGATGTTTCCTTTCGCTTGCAGGAACATCCATCTGAAGAAAATCTCGATAGGATTGAAGTTGTATCTCTAAAAGATGAGGTAACTGATAGACGTCCTTAAGTTTACCAAAATTTTTACGCTTTATCATCAATCAACCTCACTTCTTTAGGGTTATTTTAATTCCACCGTAGCACCTACTGCTTCGAGTTTCTTCTTCATCTCTTCTGCCTCTTCTTTAGAAACCCCCTCTTTAATGGGTTTTGGCGCTTGGTCTACTAAATCCTTTGCCTCCTTTAATCCTAGGTTTATCATTGCCCTGACCTCTTTAATTACCGCAATCTTATTTGCTCCTGCATTAGCTAAAACCACCGTGAAGGTAGTTTTTTCTTCCTGAGTAGCTGTCTGAGTTGCCCCAGCAGTTGCAACCGTTCCTACAGGATGGGCCATCATTGGAATATTTGCTTGAATCCCAAATTTTTCCTCTAATGCCTTAACTAAATCTGAAAGCTCCAGAACCGTCATACCTTCAATCGACTTAATTAATTCATCAATCTTCTCCTTTCCCATCTTATACCTCCTTTTTTTGTTTTATCTGTTCTAAACAATAAATAAATTTTCTAAGTATCTGATTTAATGTAACCACAAAACTAGTAAGGGGTGATTTTATTGCGATTACTACCTGGGTCCTCAAGGTTTCTTTCGTAGGAAGTTTAGATAATGCCTCAATATCCTCTTTCTTAAGTAATCTATCTTTCAGAAACCCTCCTGCTAATTTAAAGCCCTGATTTTGACGCACAAAATCACATAACAATTTAGATACCCCCACAGATTCATCCTTGATAAAAACTAAACCGCAAGGTCCTTCTATAAACTGAATTATATTATCTAATCCCGCATCCTTAAATGCCTTACGCACAATACTGTTTTTGACCATAAACAGCCGAGAATTTAAACCTCTAAGTGACTGGCGCAATGTACTTAGATTCGGACTAGAGACACCAGAATAACTTACTATAAAAACAGATTCTACTTCCTTTAAACTATTCTTTATTTGATTTATAGATATCTCTTTGAACAATAAACTGATCTTTTTCATTTTATAAGGCCTTTAAAATGCTATCCTTATCCCTGGATTCATGGTAGTTGAGATAAATATTGCTTTTATAAATTTGCCCTTTACTGTCTGTGGCTTGGCATCGTTAACTGCTTCGATTACCTTAATCGCATTATCATAAATTTTTTCTTCATCAAAAGAGAGCTTTCCTATAGAAAGATGTATCCCGCTTTGCTTATCACTACGAAATTCAACCTTACCCCTTTTTAGATCTTGGACTGCTTTTATAATATCATTGGTCACAGTACCTGTTTTTGGACTGGGCATAAGTCCGCGCGGTCCTAAAATCTTACCTAATTTACTGAGATCCTTCATCATTTCGGGGGTGGCAATACAATAATCAAAATCTAAAAACCCTGTCATCACCTTCTCAATTAAATCTGACCCTCCGATATAATCTGCTCCAACCTGACGCGCAGCCAGCTCATCCTCTCCTTTACAAAAAACCGCTATTTTTATCTTTTTGCCTGTGCCGTGAGGAAGAACAACAGTTCCTCTTACCATCTGGTCTGATTTTTTAGGATCGATATTAAGATGAAAATGTAAATCTACCGAACCATCAAATTTGGGTGGCGTCATTTTTTTTAAAATAGAAATCGCTTCTTTAAGTGGATAGACCTTAGTTTTATCTACAAGTTTTTCTGATTGTTGATATCTTTTGCTACGCTTCTTCATGAATTATCCCTCTACCGTAATTCCCATACTCCGGGCAGTTCCCTCAATTATTTTTATTGCCTGTTTTAAATCAGTAGTATTAAGATCCTTCAATTTAAGTTTAGCGATTTCTTCAAGTTGTTTTCGAGTTATCTTACCAATAATCTCTTTACCGCTTAAACCCGATGCCTTAGCCAAATTTGCAGCACGTTTAAGCAGTACTGAAGAAGGTGGGCTTTTAATAATAAAGGTGAAGGATTTATCTTCATAGACAGTAATTACTACCGGCAAAATCATTCCTTCTTTGCCCTGCGTCTTCTCATTAAACTGCTTACAGAACTGCATAATATTTACCCCATATTGACCTAAGGCAGGTCCAACCGGAGGTGCAGGATTAGCCTGTCCTGCAGGGATATACAATTTAATCTGAGCAACAACCTTCTTTGCCATAATATCTTTAAATTTATATTTTCTCTACCTGCCAGTACTCTAATTCTACAGGGGTTGCTCTCCCAAAGATAGAGATACTTATCTTTAATTTACCTTTTTCTGGATAAACCTCCTCTACTGTACCATTAAAGTTCATAAATGGTCCATCCGTAACCCTGACCTGCTCGCCCTTTTCAAATATAATCTTTGGACTGGGTTTAACATAGGTCTCCTCGGTTCTTTTTAAAATACTATCCACCTCTGTCTGAGCCAGAGGCATAGGTTTTTTACCCGGACCAATAAATCCCGTTACACCCGGAATGGTTTTAATGAAAAGATAGGTCTGTTCATTAAGCTCCATCTCCACCAGAATATAACCGGGAAAAAATTTTCTCTGCGATATTCTTTTTTTACCTGCGCGAACCTCGGAGATTTGTTCTACAGGTATAATTACCTTAGAGATCATATCCGATAGACCTGAAGTAGCAATTTTATTTTCCAAATATAATTTCACCTTTTCTTCAGAGCCTGTTTGTGTATGAACAACATACCAGTGTTTCATCTTATTTAAGCAACATATTTAAACTTTTAGAAAGAAAAAAATCAACTACAAATATAAACAATGCCATTAACGAGGTAGTAATAATAACTACAAAGGTTAAACTCATCAATTCTTCGCGATTTGACCAGGATACCTTGGTTAACTCCTCTCTTACTTCCTTAATAAAATTTATTAATCTTTTAAATATGTTCAACAACTTTACCCCCTATACAGGGACGGAGGGACTCGAACCCCCAGTCCTGGTTTTGGAGACCAGTGGTTTGCCAGTTAACCAACGTCCCTACTTTTTTACTTAATTTCTCGATGAAGCGTATGTTTTCTACAAAACCTACAGAATTTATTTAATTCTAATTTTTCTTGGTGCTTCTTTTTATTTTTGGTCGTAGTATAATTTCTATTTTTACAAACAGAACATTCTAAGGTAATAATCTCTCGCATAAATTATTCTGGTTTCTTTAAGCTGGAGACGGGAATTGAACCCGTGACCCCGTCCTTACCAAGGACGTGCTCTGCCGACTGAGCTACTCCAGCAGAATATCTTGCCCTTCAAGGATAAAATACAAAAATACTCCCTTTTAAGAATTTTTTAAAAATTCTTTTAAGCTAAAAACCCTTTTTTTACTACTGGTAAGATAGTGAGGGTTTATATAAATAGAAAAGTATATATTAAAAATATAATTTTGTCAACTTTTTTTATAAAATAGTTAAGCAAGCAATATTTCGCACTTTTGCTTTGAAGCATAGCTGTTAGGTTGTTGAATTGGGTTTAGGTTTATATATTTAATGAGCCCAAAAATCCAAAGATTAAGGCTCCTTTCGTTTTTAAAGTAGCCTTGTATCTTAATGTGCCGGTGTATCTCCTCAAGGAAGCGTTTCGGGTGATTCGTAGTTGATAGGGATAAATAGTATTACAAGCTGCGATTATGCCTTGAGAGCCATCAGAGATAATCAGCTTAAAGGATTTGCCAGTTAAGCCTCTGCGATAAAGGTCATTTAAGAGGTTTGTGTATTCTTCTAAGGAGTAAGGATAATACTACCATGTCATCGAACTTCTTCTGTCTTCTTTGGTATTTAGTAAGTAGGCTATAGACATAATCCCGACTTTTCTTATCTACCTTAGGGATAAGTAATCTTGTTTTGCCAAAGGTGGTAGTAAATGTCCTGGGATAAGTGTCTGAGCGGACATCTCCTGTAAGTTACGCTTTACATATTGCCATTGCTTTGGTAAAGTATCCTTAGAGAAGTTTACTGTGCGAAAGATATTTTACATTATCTTAAGTGGCAATTAAAGACGATAACCCCATCCTATCCACACCTTAAGCCTTTAATTAAGTAAAGAAGAGTTTAAATTTTTAAGGTTTGATTTTTAAAACAGTTAAGTAGAAGTAATTAGGGACGTTCCTTCATCCCATCAGGGGCCGTGTTTCTATCCCATCGGAAGAATGTCCCTTTCGGTTAGATGATTTTTAGGCTGGTCTTAAGCTTGATTTATCCCTTGCATAATTTTGGCTAAAAATCTTTTTCTTTTTTAACTTCTTGAGCTCAAGAGGCAGATAATTGGCAAGGATAAGTTATATTTCTTAAGTGAAAGTTTTTAATATCTTATCTAAGGGGGGACAGACTATGCTTTAGGATAAGGAACGTCCCTGCTTAAGCCTTACTTCGTATCTTAGGTGTTCCTTCATTGTCAGGGTAATTAGTTCTTGCATAATACCACCTCCTTTTTCTTCGGAGGTGGTATTTTACATTAATCTACCCTGACATTTCTACTTTGCAGAAAGATGACATTATTATATTGTGGTAACAGTTAAAAACCTTAACTTTAAAGTATTTTTTTTATCTCTTTAAGCCTTTGGATAACCATAAAGGGCTTTTCTTTTCTAATCTCCTCTTCGGTACTTGAACCTGTGGTTACAATAATTGCCTTTACTTTGGCATGCCTGGCTGTCTGAACATCGATAGTCATATCCCCTACATATAAAGTCTGCTCAGGATCAACAGAGAATCTCTGCATAATCTTTTAAGAATCTCCGGGTGAGGTTTCTTATGTTTAAGCCTATCTGCACAAAGAAGGCCATCTAAGTATCTATTTAATCCTAAATGGTTAATTATAATGCGAGAAAACTGTGTGGGGCGATTACTAGCGATGGCAAGTCTATAACCCTTATCCTTAAGATAGGAAAGTATCTCTCCTGCACCAAGAAGCAGGTAAGATCCGTTTAAAAGTGCTTTCTTATGATGCCGGCGATATAAACAAAGTGCCTTTTTTAAATCCTTTGGTTTTACAAATGGCCTAATTAACCCCTCATCGCCATGCCCTACTGCTCTGCGGATAGTTGAAGGGTCTTGCTGAGGATATCGTAAGGCAGTCATGGTGTAATTAAAGCTTTTAATAATTGCTGGATAGGCATCCACCAGGGTTCCATCTAAATCAAAGATAATTAATTTTATATTCTCCATCTTAAAAAGATTTTTCCATAAATTTGGAGCCGGATCTTTATATTCAGCGAAGATCCGATCCCTCTGGCAGAACCTCTTTAGATTCTTCCTGGGGATTTACCGTATTCTCCGGCTTCTCTAAGACTACATATTTGGCAAGATTCTTACCTTCTGGACTGATAATATAATCTACACTAATTGTATCGGCAGGTTTTATCTGGTTTAAAGAATCACAATTTTCATACTGGGTATTTTCATCAGTGTTTAAGATAATCTCTTTTTCAACATCTGTCTCATAATCAAGGTATTTTAAGATAATTGTTTTTGTGTTTGTATCCACTGAAACAACCTCGCCCCATACCCATTGCACATCAAAATCAGAAACAAAACTAGAGGCATCCTTCTTCTTTTGAATCTCGGGTTTTATCTCTTCAGCAAAGTTAAATCCTAAAAATAAAATAAAAATAAATATCAGTGTAAAAATAAAGACCTTTTTCTTCCCCATCTTTATCCTCCTTCTTTTTTAAAAAATGTTACCATAAACTGAGTACCCTGTCAATGCTTTTATTACCTATAGTAATGGGGAATAAATAAGAGCGTAACCCAGGCAACCGAGGTAGTAATTATTCCTATTACTAGACCAATGCCTAACCAACGGAAGAAATTCATACGGATACCCCTTTCCTTTTCTAAAAGCCCTAAAGCAACGATATTAGCAGTAGATCCCACCATAGTGAGATTCCCCCCGAAACAACCCCCAAAAAGAAGTGCCCACCATAATGGTTGAAGATTAAGATTCAATGCCTGGAATCCCTGAATAATAGGAATAAAAGCAGCTACCAACACTACATTATCTAATATGCTTGAACCCAAAAAACTCACCCAAAGGATAATCCCACTTAAAAAGTTTAGATTATTACCAATAATACTTACCGCTTTTTTAGCAATTATATCAGTAGCTCCGGTATATTTTAATGTCCCTGCTTTCGCAAACAAAAACATAAAAAAAAGCAATGTCCACCAATCTACATCTTTTTCAATGTAACTGCGTGCTTTATTCCATTTCCAAATCATTATCGCTCCTGCAGAAAGCAGGGGAATACTTAAAAGTAAGGTATTAGTCTCTAAATACCAAAGTAGCTCTAAACGATGGTGTAGACTTATAAATAAAAGGGTTATCCCAAAGATACTTAGGCTTACTCTTAATTTTTTTTCCGGCGGGACTGAGATTAACCTTATAAGGATCTCATTGGCTTTAAGCTCATTCATATTTTTATCCAACTTAATTATACTTTTCCGATACCAAATAATTACCAAAAAAATAGTAATCAAAAGACAGATTAGCATCAAAGGAAAGGCTTTAAAAAGAAAATCCTCAAAAGTAAGTCCGGACTTAGAAGCAATAAGAATCCCAATAGGATTTCCTAAGACGGTGCCTGTAGAACCGATATTTGTTGCCAAGATGCTTATAATTATATAAACGGTGGGCTCTACCTCAAAATAATCACAGATCTCTAAAACCGCAGCAGACATAAAGACTATTGAGGTTACTTCATCTACTACACAGGAAAGTAATGCAGAAAGGATAGAGATGATAAAAACAAATTTTTTGGCAGTAAGATTCTTTGTTCTTAAGATTAAGGTGATTAACCAGGCAAAAAAACCGCTTTCTTTAAGTAATCCCACCAAAACCATCATTCCCATCAAGAAAAGGATTACCTCTAAAGAAGCAAATTTAATTATATTTTCTAAATCTACGGTTTTAGTAAGCAAAAGCATCCCTACACCTAAGAAGGCGATAGCCACTCTAAAGTCCCAGAATAAAAGGGTAGCAAAAACCGAAACAGAAAAGATACTCATCGAGATCACCTGTTGAGTATTAAACCCAATTCGAGAACTGATTAACCCAGTAAGAAAAGTAAGACCAAATAAAAGAATAAATTTAAGAATTAATCGCTTACTATCCATCCTGCCTCTTTAGCATAGGCTTTAATAACATCCTCTCTAGCAACAATCCCTACTACTTTTTTTTGATTATCTAAAACCGGGATACGCCTGGCCTTCTGGAGAAGCATAAGCTGGCCCACCTCACATAAAGTGGTGTCTTCGCTTACTGTCACCACCTCTTTACGCATAATTAAGGAAACGGGCAGACCTGTCAAGGTTTCCAATCTCTTTCTTATTGACTTAGGATTCTCTTCATAGACAAATCTCCCTACTCTCTCTATATAGGAAGGTAAAATCTCCCTTAAGATATCTTTTTCGGTAAACATCCCCACCAGTCTCTGATTCTCATCAATAACCGGTAGACCACTTATCTTGTATTTAAATAAGGTCATCAAAGCATCCTTGATATTATCTTTCGGCTTAATACTTATCACCTCTTTACTCATTATCTGATTTACCTTCATTTCTTCCCTCCTAGTTTAAATAAGCTTTTTAAGCGGGGTTTTATTTTTAAATAAAGCCAAACCGCAAATCCTATTTTCAGGAGCTCCCCGGGGATAAAAGGCAAAAAACCAATCCCCAATAACTTCTTAAGGCTATACCCAAAAATAATCCTAAGCCAGATAACCCCAAAAACTAAAATAGCTAAATCCGCCAAGAAAAAACCTAAACCACAAAGAAAGAGATTATCTTTTGTGTACTTTATTAATCTCCCTACCAGAAAACTTGCTATAATAAACCCGATTAGATACCCGCCGGTTGGACCGAGGATATAAATCGGTCTTCCACCATAGACGAACAAAGGTATCCTGCTTATTCCTAAGATCACATAACATAATTGACTTAATACGCCTAAGCTACTTCCTAAAAAAGCACCTGATAATAAAACAAAGAGGCTCTGTAAGGTTATAGGCACGGGAGTAAAATCTAAATGTATGCGTATATACGCCCCTAAAGCAGTAAGGATAACAAAAATTAATACTCCCCCTGCACGAGAAAGGGTTTTTTTAAAAATAATCTCTTTACTTAATACCTTCTCCATAAGATTCTCCTTTCTTAATAATTAAATCTTTGATACCAAGGTCATCATCATACCAGAAAAAAGACTAATTGTAAAATTATCATCTAACCAGGGGAAAAGTTCCGCAAGTGTAGCAGATAAAGCGCCTAAAATTATTACCCGCCAGGAAAGCTTAATGTAACTAAATTGATTCAAAAGTATCCCGATAATTAAGCAACTAGTAAAGAAAGCCACACTTCCTTCTAAGGTATGCCTTCCAATAGAGATCTTACCAAAATATGTTCCGATAAGCCAGGAGGCAATATCCCCCAGAACAAGAAAAAGCATAGCCACAATGGCAAACTCTTTTTTAAAGAAAAGCATAGTTAAAAATACCGAAAAAATAAGCCAGGTAGTAGAAAGAAGACTCCTTTTTTCTTTTTCTTTTAATACGGGCTTAAAAATAATAAACAATCTTTCATTAAAATTAGGTTTAATCCCGCGCAAAATTTCAATAAGGATAAAAAAAGACAGAGATAAAAAAACTATCCAAAAAGCTAAGGTTTTACTACCAAAGTAATAACATACCGGAAAGACTAATCCGCAAAGACGCCAAATCTTACGTGCTCCTAATATGGCCATTTAATTATTTTATCTTTAATCGCATTCCAGAAGGGTTCAGTTAACCTATGCATCTGGCGGGCATATTCGTTTAGACCATCTTTTAATCTGCCATTGAGAATCAGTTCTGCGTCTTCATGTGTGGGTTTGGCTCCGGTTAATCTTACTGCCTCACGCAGCACCTCAGGATTATCAATAATCATGCAAGGGGTAAAAAGATTGCCATCTCCAAAGGGCTGTTTTTTCCTTAAAAATTTAAAGAAATCGGAATTTAATGCTTCTTTTAATGTTTTATTCTTTATATTATCTACTGCAAAATGCACAAAAGCACAAGGTTCAACATCCCCTTTATTATTAATATGTATATATCTTCTGCCTGCAGCAATACATCCACCCACAAATGGCCCATCATTCCAAAAATCCCCAATAAATATAGGTAGCCTTTCTCTAATCTTGGATACCTTCTGGCGTAGACGATTGCGCTGGTGCGGGGTGGGCATAAGTCCTAAATCCGGATCCTTTCCCACGGGGACAAACTGAAAAAACCAAATCACATAACAGCCTTTTTTAAATAACATCTCGAAGAATGCATCCGAGGTTATCTCTTCACTATTATGGCGCGTATGAGTAACGGAGGCGCCAAAGAAACAGCCCTCTTGCCTTAAATTATCCATTGCCTGTATCGCCTTATCGAATACACCCTTACCCCTTCTATAATCAGTAGTCTCTTTAAACCCTTCTAAACTTACCATAGGAGCAATATTACCTAATCGCGCGATCCTCTTAGCGGTCTTTTTATCAATCAAGGTTCCATTAGTATAGACTTGAAAATATATATCTTTATGTTTTTCATATACCTGCCACATCTCTTCATAGATAAACATCTCGCCGCCTTGGGTAACAATAAAATGTATTCCCATCTGTTTTGCTTCATTTAATATGCGGTCGATAATCGGAATAGGTAGATCGTCATCCTTTGTATAACGGCGGGTAGAACAGCCTAAACAGGAAAGATTACAGCGCATCGTTGGACTTAAAACAATAAACCAAGGTGGGACAAAGCCTTCTTTATCCGCATACTCCTTACTTTTAGATACCCCTTTAAATACTGCATTCACAAAGAAATTTTTCATTAATCTATTTTTACATTTAGGATTTAAATCCCTTAATATCCTGCGTATCAATCCTAGGAAAGGATGATTATCCTGTTTAAAATATCTTCTTAACTCCGACATCACCTTTTCTACAATAACATCGTTACGCGAAAGGATATTTTGAGCAATATAGATCAGCCTTATCAATCCTTTATTAGAAAGCCTCGGGAAAATCTCTAAAACCCCCAAAAATATCTGGCTGGCAATCCAACTTTTTATCCTATTCTTTATCCTTCTCATAACAATCCACTAAAGGTAAGAGGGAAGCACAATAAATCTACTTCCCTCTTTTTCCATCTTTTACTTCTCCTTATCAAAAAACATCACCTTTTAAATAAGGAGAGATTAGTTACTCTTTGGCTATCGCTAAGGTAATTACTCCTGCTAAGACCAAAAATGGACCTATACAGCCCTTAATTACAAGCCAGAGATCCTTTCTCCAAGCAATTATTGCCCAAATACCTAAGATCAGAAATACTAAACCTAAGATTACCTTAAATATGGTAGAAACAACCTTGCCTATTTCTACCTTTTTTTCTTCTTGTTTCTCTTCCCGTTTGACCTCTTCTGCCATAGCCTACACCTCCTTTTAAGATGCTGGCCTGCTCTTCCATCTTCGATGGATCCAGCCCCATTCCTCTGGATAATTACGAATGTACCTTTCAATTATATTAGTCAACCTCTGAATATTTACTATCACTGTTTCCTCAAGGTTTTCTTCCTCTTCTAAATCAAAAGGTGGTTCAAAGATTATCTTATGCGTATTATCCTTTTGTCTAAGAATAAAACAAGGAAGTATTACTGCCTGGGTTCTTTTTGCTAATACTATCGGCCCCTTGGCAGTAGCAGCCTTTCTGCCAAAAAAATCTACAAATACACCTCCGCTTCCAAAATTTTGATCTATAGGAATGAAGATTATTTCATTATTTCTTAAACTGCGGATTGTTTCCTCTACGCAGATCTTCCGTGGTTGGCTATAGATAGTCTTTATTCCCAGCCTTGTGCGCTTAGCCATAAAAATCTTCTCTACCCGTCTATCCCGCATATGACGCATTATTCCACCTACTTTATAGCCTTCCAAACTTAACTTAGCAAGCATCAGGGCAAAATTGCCAAAATGAGCACTTACCAGGATTACCCCTCTTCCTCTACCTAAGGCGCTCTGGAGATTTTCTCTACCTACTATATCTACCCGGCGCTTTAAAAGCTCAGGTCGATCCATAAGAAACATAAGCTCAAAGCCTGCCTTGGTCATGAAAACAAAACAAGCACGCGCAATCTGCCTTATCTCTTCTTTGCTCTTCTCTTTCCCAAAAGCAATCTCTAAGCTCTCTAAAGCGAGCTTTCTCTGTTTCCTGGCTACAATATAGCCGATGTGTGCTATTTTCTGAGCAAAACCGTATAGCCAATCCGCTGGAATAATCTTAATTATCAAAGAGCTTAAGAGTAAACTTACCCAGGCAAAGAAGCGACTTATACTCTTACGAATCCGTTTAAAATCCATCAAGGAAACTGATAAATAATTATAACAAAAAAATTAAATTTTTCAAGGGGAATCTATAACTTGTAGCCTATCTTACGTAAAAAATCATGTCTCCAGCTTATATCTTCTTGTTTCTCAATACCTTTTGGCTTTAAACCATCAATGACACCCAATATGCCCCTTCCGGTATCGGTGTCTGCCACCACCACCTCTACAGGGTTAGCAGTAGCACAATAGATACTACATACCTCAGGTACTGCCTTAATAGCATTTAGGACATTTATAGGGTAGGCATTTCTTAAAAAGATAATAAAACTATGTCCCGCCCCAATCTCTAAGGCATTGTCCTGGGCTAGGTTTTTTAATTCTGGATCAGTTCCTTCTACCCTTATCTTACAGGCACCCGAGGATTCTACGAAGGCAAGCCCAAATTTTATTCCCGGAACCTGACTCACTAAAACCTCATAGATATCCTCTACGCTCTTAATAAAATGACTTTGACCTAAGATAAGGTTTACCTCTGCAGGTTTATTAATCTTCACAATCTTTATCTGGAACATTGGTTACCTCCTTGTTTAAGGTTATTCGTATTTTATCACATAACCTTTTATAATTCAATACTGTTGCAAAATCAGTTAAGCAAGCAATATTTCGCACTTTTGCTTTGAAGCATAGCTGTTAGGTTGTTGAATTGGGTTTAGGTTTATATATTTAATGAGCCCAAAAATCCAAAGATTAAGGCTCCTTTCGTTTTTAAAG